>JAZSRS010000022.1:0-14128 GCA_045538595.1 Faecousia sp.
GGTATATCTGTTTCCTCATAGGTAAACCTGCAAGGAATTGTGTCGATTGCATCCACATAGACAATGCCAGTTTCCACTTGCTTTAAGCACAAACCCTTATCGGAATAATGTCGCACAAGATGTTCACGCATAATTTCTTCGGTTATCATGTGTTATCCCTCCAATTCACTGATAGGTTTAATTTGGTCTGCATAATTGACCCAATTTGTTTCAGCCTTGTAGTCCTCCACTAAATCGTTGTCAACATAGATAAAACCTGTACCCCCTGCGATAGGTGTATTTGTAAAAGCATTGCTATTATTTAACACGGAAAGTGTTTTACTCCGCAGAATAACAGAGGTTAACGAAGAACAACCGCTAAACGCCTGTGAATTGATTATCAATCTTGTTCCAAATTCTACAACCGCAAGGTTAGTGCAATTATAAAATGCAGATGCTCTAACAATAGTTACCGCTTGAAAATGAGCATCTTCAAGTATGTCGTACTGCCGGAACGCATACGCACCAATTTCCGTTACCCTGTCATTGGTATAGGTTGTTGGGATTCTTGTAACCAATCCATCTTCATTGCTTGTGTCCTGTGGCACATCCACAGTAACGCTACTGTATCCATCTATGCCATCACCGGGGGCATATGTGCCGTTCTCCGTTGCTGTCAGTTCTTCCAGCACAGGATCACAGGCCACATCAACATTCACTACAACATTGCTTGCCATCCTCATGCCGGCACATTTCAGCGTTGCGGTCTGTCCGCCAAAAAGGTTTGCAATTGTTGAGCCGTTGTACTGGACGGTTGCCGTAGGCTGTGTTGCGTTCTCGGTTAACCAATTATAGAAGTCTACGGAAACATATTGCGGTTCGGAGCCAAGGTTGATGTGTTGACAGCAAATCTGTTCAACAGGCACAACGTTAATACCGGTATACGTTCCGTCTGTGCGCACACCAAGATAAACGCCGGCATAAAATGACGTAGGTTGACCATCTACTAAAAGATCACCAAATGTATTGCCCATGGCGAAGCAGTTAGTGTAAAGTCCTTCTGAAATAGAAGATAAATCAATAGGCTCGCATAAAGCACCATGTGCCTTCAAAAACCCAATCTTTTCTTGATAAGTCATTCCAATCTGATACGTTTCGTATGGGTGGCAAAAAACCGCATCCTTAAACTTCCACACTCCGCTAATCTGCTTCTGCTCCACAGCATTGGCTGTAAACCATTCGTAGAATTCATTGGAAACTTCCTGTTCCTCGGGGAAGGTGATGGTTTGGGCGCCATCGCCATATATTGAATTCCAGCCATCACCAGAATACACATAAGAACTGCCGGAGGCATCGTAACCCGGAATAATAGGGTCAATTTTTTCTGCGTAATAAGCAAGTCCTTCTCCCGCATATTCTCGAACCATCTTTATGCAATCGAAAGAATGTGTTCCTGTGTATACATCTGGAATATTTACGATGGCAGTAGTGCTAAATGTTACATCCTCTTGAAAGCCGCCAGTATAGGTCAGCACATCATGAAACCGCCACGTTCCTTTTAATGTTGCCATTTACTCCACCTCCCCGTTGTAGACAGGCAGGGCCGCAATCACATCGGCAACCAACTTCGATTGTTTTTCTTCTGTCCACTCGTTTGCCACAATGCCGTCTTCCATATGATTCAGTTGTTCTGCGGTCAGCACCTGACCGTTTGTAAAATACTGTTTTCCATAGGCCATACTCATTCACTTCCCTTTCCTAATGTCATCTCGCCTAATATACCTGTGCCTAAAATTGCCCCATCTCCGCCGATAATTTCCTCTGCTGTGCCGCAGACATACAGATTCACATATGCGCCGCCGGTAGCCAACGGGCGGCACACCCATACTTCCACACTATTGGTATCGGCTCGAGTTGCCTCGATCATATTGCCCGCGGCGGCGCCGGGTGTGGCCAGCACCCAAGGGGCTTTCTCAAACGCAAATGGCAGCGCCACCTGCAGTTTGGTTTCGTGCAACGCGCCCCAAACTTGCCACAGAGGGTTATCTTCCCCAATCAAGCACCGGCATTCCACATTGCCGCTGGCCCATTTTCGATAGTGCCAAATCCCCACAACACCCTGCTCCACCACATAGTCCACTACGGTGCGATCTTGAATCCGCAGACTGCCGTGGATATGGAAATCATGTTCACCCCAGTCAAATACCGGAGTGGCTCGGGCAGTATACTCCAAGGATTTTGCCGTGGCCAGCCGATCTATGGCTCTGGCCTGGAAGGTGTAGGCGGTTTGGTAATCCAGCCCTGTCAGAATTTCTTCTGCGGTGTAGTCGTTATCCCCGACGCTAAGGGGCAAAATGTGCCATTCCTCCTCCGTATTCTGCCAAAGGGTGCCGGTAGGCTTGTACCGGTACTGTACCGTAAGGGTGTTATCTTTTGCGCCAAAACTGCCGTCAAAGTAATTGCCCTTGACGCAAAGGCCCATATTGCCCTCCCCGTCCTGCTGCCAGTCCAGCAATTTGGGCGCCGGTCTATCCGACGGCTGCCTGCCGCCCCACAGAAAACTTTGAAAGAACTCCATGGCCTCTTGTAAATGATCTTCGGGAATTGCCTCCTGATAAAACAGCGCCATAGCAATCCGCCACTTTAAGGCATCGGGCAGATCCGGGTCTTCAAAGTAGGAGAAGATCTCCAAGATATCCCGGTAGTCCGTGTGGACGGCATAGGACTTGCCACCGAAAACCCCTTGGGTCGGGAGTTTCCACAGATTCACACCGTTTCTCCCCGCCGTTGCTTGGCTTTCTTTACCGCAGCATCCACCTTCTCCTTGGCGCACCGCTCTGCGCCGTCTACCAGAATGGGCTGTAGCGCGTTCAGCAGATTGGTTACCACCCGCTCCCCATTCTCAGCCACCGCCAGCAGATTAACGCCGGAGAGGATCTTGTCAAAATCGTTCTCCTGTCCGAATATCCAGCCAAGGATCTGTTTCATCTCCCGATCGGCCTTTTGCAGCAGTTGTACTACGCCTGCGCCATCGGCTTCTTTCAGACCTTTGGCTTCCTCCACCAGGGACTTTTCCACACCGTCCAGTTTTTCACCGGCCTCCAGAAATCTGGCATACACATTGGGGTCGCCGGGATTAAAGCGCAGCAGGCCGCCGCCGCCCACTTTATAACTCTTGACACCGCTGTCAAATATGATCTTCTCCATTTTCTCTTCCTTTCCGGGGAGGGGGCATTCCCCCTCCCCTTAACGATTTACTCTTCCGCTGTGAAGGTCTTGCTGGACACATCGAAGGTGCCCTTGGCCTTGTTGCCTGTGTAGTGCAAAGTAAAGGAAATTTGGTAGCCAGTGGTATCACCGCCGTAATTGGTGATCTCGATGTACGCCTCTTCCTTGGCAGCAGGGTATGCAGTGCCCTCGGCCTGCTCCCACAGTTTGACCTCCACCACATCGGCCTTCAGGTCGTCCAGTACCAAGCCGTTGTCGATGATGTTTTGCAGCCGCTCAAACAGCGCAGAGCCCTCCTCCGCGTAGAAAGGCTCTACGGCAGAAGTCTTTTCATAGCCGGAGATCAGGATGGAGGTCTCGCCCAAGATGTTTCTCTTGGTATCCACCTGTGCCGCTAGTTCCGGGGAGAACTCCTCCAAGTCCTTACCCAGCCGCTCATAGACGGCCTCTGCCTCGCCTGTGGCGGTGTTGATAAAATGCGCCAGATATTTTCTTTCAATTTTTGCCATAATTATTTCACCTCATATACTTTCATAAAATCCGCGATTAGCGTTACCGTGTAGGTTGCGATCTGCGGGCCGACGGTCAAGCCGCCTTTTTCTGCCCGTATGCTCTCTTGGGCGGGTCCATCACCAAATTGGGGGGCAAGACCGGAGGCGCTTTGCTCCCGGACCCAATGCTGAAAATCCAGCAGTCGACTGGCATTTTCTGCGTCGTCTCCTTGCCCCGCCATTTTCCAAAACAGGGAAAAATGATACCGGCAGCCAACGAATCGATTGCCCAACACATCCTCACGGTGGAAAATTTCCTCCAAGCCTTTGGGAAACAGGGCAGTGTCTTCCACCAGCAGAAAATCCTCCCAATGGAGGTAAGTAGAAAGCCACGCCTTGACTTTTTCCAAATCCGTTGCTGTCTGGGCTATTGGCATTCCCCCACCCCCCGGTAGCTATCCAAATAGATGCTTGCCTTGTCGTACAGTTCTCTCCGCAGGGCATTTCTGTCGGTCTCATACCGCACCGACACACTGCCGATATTGGCAGAAGTTAACCCTTTGTTCCGATTCTGCCAAAGGCTCTCCGCCATGGCGCATACCGCCATCTTCTCCGCTGCTTCCCCGGAGGATTCCACCCGGTAAACCCGTTTGAGTTTCTCTAAGCACCGCTGGGCCTGCACCGCCACACCGGAAAATACTTTTTCCGGAATGGCGCTGCCCAGGTACTGGTTTACATAAAATTCATAATCCACCATAGGCAGCGCCTCCGGGATTAGTTAGCGGTTGCGATGGCGATATCCTTCAGCACCGCGGCCTTCAGAGTGTTCTTCAGAACCACACCGGCCACCAGTTCCACTTCACCGGTCTTCACAGCGCCGGGAGTGGTCAGGTCAGGCAGGTAGGACTGGATCACGCCGTCGCCCATAGGAGAGATGCCGTGGAAGCCGTCCAGGCCCAGAGAGACTGCGTAAATGGCAGTCTTGCCGCTATTGTCGGTAGCCACCACATCCTGCACGGAAGTGCCGTTGTAGTACTGACCCATATCCACCATGGGAATGCCTGCGTAAGTCGCCACGGTGCGGCCGAAATCGTCCTGGCTGCGCTCATAGTAACCGGCACGGCGGGCGATGGAACGAAGTTTTACCAGCATGGCTCTATTCATCAGCAGCATAGAGGGAGTGCCGTCCAAAGTGCTGATGAAACTGTCCATCTCGTCCAGGAACGCATTGTAGTTGCTGTCCAGTTCGGTGGAGGTGGTCAGGCTCACCTGGCTGGTGATCTCGTTGGCTGTACCGGTAAGCAGTTTCTTCAGGCCGTCGAAAGTGCCGGTTACATAGCCTTCTCCCTCTGCTGCGCCGGTGCCATTGATCACCAAATTGTGGAAATAGTTGGCAGTTGCCTTGATCTTCTGCTCGGCCTGGAATGCCATTTCGTTGGCAGCGCCGGCAGTGTTCTGAATAACCCGGTCCATCTGGAATGCGCCGCCCATAATGATGGCGTTGGCAGTCTTCTCTTCCTTCTTTGCCTCGCCGGGGGTGTACTCGTTGCCCACAGTACGGACGGACGCGGTGGCAGGAGACTTCAGTTGAATGTAACCGTAAGTCAGGGTGCTGCCGCCGGTGCCGGGAGAGATGACGTTGTCAAATACCATATTGTCCAGCAGCAGAGAACTGCGGCGGAACATATCTACGATCTGCTGATCGACCTTGTCGGCCATGCCGACCTTTGCTTCTGCGAGTGTAATAGCCATAATTTTTTACTTCCTTTCAATTTTTTCTAATAGTGCGCCTGCAAGTCCTGCAGGACTTCTGATTTCTTCCCCTTGGGCTGCGCCGGTATTCCGGGCATAGGGGGGCGGGGTCTCCGACTGGAAAAGGTAACTGCATTCCTGCTTTAGATTTTGCAGTGCCTCTTCCAAATCGGTCTGCTGATTTTCGCTGGCCTTGAGGGTATCGATGTCCAAAAGCGCCGTAATTGCCTTGGCGTTGCGACCCTTGGCTGAGAGAATAGCATTTTCCAAATTGTGGCTAAAAATAAGTTCAGACATTTCCCGTCTATGGGTATCCACTTGTTGGTCATACTTCTCCTTCCAAGCCTTTGCCGCATTTTCCTCCGCTTGGGCAAGTTGCTGCTTCAGGTCATCATAGTCGGCATAACGGGCCTTCGCGCTTTCGATATCTCTCCCGTTTTCCGCCATAATGGCGTCCATAACCTCTTTGGGCAGAGGTTTACCCTCTACCAATAAGCCTTGCAAAAATTCTCGTTTCATATGTTCTCCTTTCTACGCTTTTTACGGGGTCGCATCCCGATGGTATAAAAAAAGCACGATGATTGCTCACCGCGCTTCTTTTACTGTCTTTGTGGCATCAGCCGATGCCGAACACTTTCTTCGCTCTCCCCTGTGAGGCCAAACCGCCAGGCCAGAGCCACTTCCGGTTTTAACAGACCCTTGTCCACCATCTGCATATAGTCCTCCCAGGTCTTTTCCTGATCGTAGAGTGTGCCGTTGCCCCAGTCAATACTGATGCGGCCCGGCTCCCGGACGGCAAACCCGTACAGATCTGCCAGCACTTTACAAAGAGCCACTGTTTCTTCCAATGCGCTCTGCCACATACGCTGGAATTCCATCAGTGTCAGGGCATATTCTGCGGCGCTGGCGCTGATCTCCGTAGCCGTTCTGTCTTCAATGTTGGAATCCGACAGCATACCCCGCTTCAATCCCAGAATGCTCTCCACATTCCGCAAATACTCCTGCTTCCGGGCGAGATAGGACTGCTCCCGCAACTGAGGCGAGAACACCGTAATGCCCACCCGCTCCGGGTCTTCGTCCAGACCCACAAACAAGTGATCCCGCAGTCCCAACTGGCCGTCCAGCATATCTTTGGAGGCAATGATCCGGCTCTCACCCCGGGAAAATTCCCCGTTCATCTGGGCCTCGTTCCGGTCAATGTTCCGAATGATACCCTCTGCCGCCGCGTAAACCGAAACCCCGTCATAAGAGCCGTCCACGCAATTGAGTATGGGCAGTTTCATCTCCGTCAGACCGATATTGCCCACCGGCTTTTGGAATCGGTACCATTGGGCCAGATGACTGTATCCCGGCACATTTTTCAAGGGCACTTCTGCCCCAAGATTCCGGCTGTCCTTGCTGCGATATAGTTTGTTGGTGATGGTCAGATACCCTGCGCCGTCTACTGTCCTCCGTTCCAGAAGGGTATAGTAGTAACTGCCCTCCACACTCTTTTCCACCAAGCCGATGTCGGTGGGTTTGCCGCTGCCGTCTCTGCCAAAAATCAAAACATTGTTCCGGGGCACAAGGGAAAAGGTAATATTCCCGGCCATAGGGCAGGGTTTGATGTAACAAGCGCCGCCCACCAACGCATACTGCATCGCTAGTTGCTTCTGTTTATCCAATCCCTGCAGCAGCATTTCTCCAAAGGGTGTGGTTGCCGTAGCCTTGTACTCACCGAACACGGACTTTACCAGTTTGTTCACCACCGTGTAGGGGATCCGCTGACAGGTATCGGCCGCATCATCGGCCGAGCCGTCGTAATACATCGTAAACCACCGCTGGATTGCCTTTCGCATAGCGCTTCCGGTTTTATCCCACGCGCCGAACGCCTGCTCGTAATCGTAGATGCTCATACTTCCCCTCCCCGATTGATAATGCTGATCCGTTTCCCGGCCCGAAGACCCATCTGTATCCCGTCAATGTAGGCCTCCAACTCCCGGATCTTCTGCTTCAGAGCAAGATTCTCCTGCTCTGTCTGCCGTTTATCCCAAAGCAAGGTCTCTTTGGCCCAAATGGGCAAAAAATTATTCTGTAACCATTTTTTCATTCCAATCTCCTTATTTCCTTGTTTCTGTGTAAGACCGTGGCGCAAAAATAACGAATGTCGTCCATGGCGTGATCGTTTTCCTTGATGACCCGGTCCGTCTCCCCGTTTTCCTCCCAGCGGTACAGGGAAAATTCCCGAATGGCATCTTTGCATTGGGGTGTAAATTGCAGCACGCCCTTCTGCAAAAGACCGGATACCAAATGAATCCCTGCCAACACCTCATTTCTGGCTTTCCGCACGGAAAATACCCCGTGGCTGCGAATGGTGGCGATAAAAGACGCCGCCGACGGGTCTACCACCACCGTTTCTACCGGCATACCGGCGGCCAGTTCCACCAGCGCTTTATGGTATTCTTCGTCGGTGAGCATTTTCCCCGACTCCCGACCGCTGTGGTAAAACTCCCGGATTCGTACCGCCTTGCCCCCGGACACGCACCAAAGCCCCGCAGAAAAGGGGTTTCGCGTCCCGTAGTCCACGGAGATGTAGTACCGCCCTGCGGTGGGAATTTCTTTGGCGATGTGCTTGTCCGGCCGAAAATCATACACCAGCCCCTCTGCCATACACCACTGTCCCAGCACATACCGCCGGTAAAATGCGCCGGTGTACAGCCGCTCATACCGCCGCCGGACTTCTGGATCTAAGGCAGGGTTGTCCTCCATCGTAAAATGCAGATGAAGCAGTTTTTTCTCCCTTGCCTTTAATATCCATTCTTTGTAGAGCCAGTGTTCCGGTCCTTCCGGGTTACAGTTGAACCACAGTTTCGACCCGGGTACGGAACATCGCGCGCAGGCCTGTTCCACAAAGGAGCGGGGCATCAGGGCCACCTCGTCCAGCAGCACCCCCGCCAAGGTAACGCCTTGGATCAGTTTGTAGGCGCTTTCGTCTTGTCCGCCAAACAGATAATAGGTGTTGGATTTCCCCTCAGGGTTTGTAACCACCAGTTTGTTTTCGCTGCGATTTTCCCGAACCCGAACCACCGGACCTAACCATGCGCTTAAGTGGAACAGAATATTTCTCCGTATCGCACCAACGGTTCTGCCGCACAGGCCAAAGCAACAGCCATCAAAATTGGACATGCTCCATAGGAAAAATCCGGTTGCCATACTCAAGGTCTTTCCCGAACGGATCGCCCCGTCGCAGATAATGCCTTCATACCCACATAGCCCCGGGCGATTCCACCAAGTAAGCGCCAGCATCTGCCGCTTACTGAAGTTCTGATATATCATCCGTATCCACCTCCTGCCGGGTCGCCTGTAAAATTGCCTCCAGTAGATTGTTTTCACTTGCTTCTTCACCCTTTTCTTTCCCCTCAAACAAACCGTAATGCTTGCCCAGCAATTCCAACGCCTTCATTTTGTCGTAGAATTTCACCTTGACGCCTGTGCCGGACTTTTCCACTGACGCAACGGCCGCCCTTTGCATCGGTTTTAAGTTTTCTTTCAGCCGTACCTCTCCCTCCTTCAGTTCCATACACGCTGGCACATCGGCAAAGGCAATGGCCGTCAGTTCCCGTAAGATTTTATCGGGGGAAATCTTTCTTCCTGCCATAACCGCCCCAGCATCTCCTCCCTTCCATAAAAATAGCGAAGCAGAGATATCTCCCCTGCTTCGCTGTTTCTCGTTGTCTACTGTTGGCACTATCATCATAACACAGAAAAACGAAAAAGTCTTCCCAACATTTTACCAACCTTTTGGATTGCATTTTTACATGTTTTGTTGTAAAATATGGGCAATCCATTTTGACGGGAGGTAGGGTAATATGGCCGTAACAAAACTTAAAAAAATATTGCTAAAATCCGTACTTTGGCTGATAATTATTGGATTTTTCGCCGCAATAATCGTATTTTCTATCAATGGCTATGTGGTGCTATCCACCAAAAAACAGATCATTTCCCCCTCGGAAGCGGCCGCAAAAAATGCCGATTGTGTTCTGATTTTAGGCTGTGGAATACTTTCAAACGGACAGCCCAGCGCCATGCTCTCCGACCGACTGCAGCAAGGCGTGGCCCTGTATCAAGACGGCGCTGCCCCCAAACTATTAATGAGCGGCGACCACGGACAGAAGGATTATGATGAAGTCAATGTGATGAAAAATTACGCCATTAAAAAGGGCGTACCCTCCGATGATGTGTTTATGGACCACGCAGGGTTTTCCACCTACGAAAGCATTTACAGAGCCATAGATATCTTTCAAGCAAAGAAAGTCATCATCGTCACCCAGAAATATCACTTGCACCGAGCCTTGTACATTGCCAACGCCTTGGGACTGGAAGCCTACGGCGTTGCCTCTGACCCCCGGGCCTACGCAGGGCAAACATATAGGGATATACGAGAAATTCTAGCCCGAAACAAAGATTTCTTCACTTCCATTATGAAACCCAACCCCACCTATCGGGGCAATCCCATTCCCGTCTACGGCGACGGCAACCTGACCAATGGCTGAATGCTTGCCTTTTTCTCCGCCGTATGCTATAAATGACATAGAAACCGATAACAGAGAGGATTTCATATTTATGATTATGTTTATTGTCTTGTTTCTGCCTGCAGTGCTTTCCGTTTGGATTCGGGACACTGCCCGCAACGCCCCGTTAAGTAAAAGAAAATGGCTGTGCTTCTATGCCCTGAATAACCTGCTGGTAAACTTCACTTGTTTTGCCGTGAAGAGATGGGTACTTTCCACCGGCGGCGTTGCCCTTATGGGAGATGCTAGGGATATGACTCCCGCCGCTGCCTGCAACTACCTGATTATGGCCGTTCCTGTGTCCATCGCGCTGGGGCTTGCAGAACTGTTCTTTGCCAAGCGGGTCCGGCTGCAGGTGGAGTCCGACGCAGACACAACTGAGGTTACCGAAAATGAAGAAAAGAAATAATTTCTGGCCCAAATTCCTGTGGGGTCTTCTGGCGGTGATCCTCAGCCTACTGCTTTTTGTGGCGCTTTTGGCCTTCTTCTCCGCCCGATGGTATGCCGACACCTACGGCCAGTTGGGATTTGACTCGATCCTCTACACTCTGCTTTCTGACCTGAGCGGTGTAGAATCTGATCTTGTGTACCGCTACTCTCTGTCTGCTGCCGTACCTGCCGTGGGCATCACGCTGGTACTGAGCCTGTTTCTGTTCCTACGGTGGGATAAGCGGCTGGTACTGCGGATCTTGCCAAAATTCCGTATGATCCTGTTCCCCGTCCGACCCATTCTGGCAGTGATTCTTAGCCTTGCGCTGTCTGCAGGGCTTCTGTACCGGGGAGCAGTCATCTCCCAGTTTTTGGAGTACCTGAACTACCTCTCCCACGAGTCTACCCTGTATCAGGACGAATATCGCGCCCCCGGAGAGACAGAAATCACCTTCCCCGAGGAAAAACGCAATCTGATCTACATTTTCCTGGAATCTATGGAAAACACCTTCTTCTCTACCGAGCAAGGCGGTATGTTGGAAAACGGTGCCATTGACGAACTGTATGATCTTGCAGCCAACAATGTGAATTTCTCCTGTTCCACCGGCATCGGCGGCCTGCGAGCCAGCAACGGCTCTACCTGGACCATCGGCGCAATGGTGGCCCAAACGGCGGCCATTCCTCTGAAACTGCCCCCCAATACCGGCGGTAATGACTACGGTCAGGACGGCACATTCCTGCCGGGCGTGGAGTCCATCACCGATGTCCTCCACCAAAACGGCTACTACCAGACCCTGATGGTGGGCTCCGATGCCAAATTCGGTGGCCGGGATACCTACTTCAAGAGCCACGGTGTAGATCATATCTATGACCTGTACACCGCCAGAGCAGACGGCATCATCGACCCGGAACACTATGTGTGGTGGGGATTTGAGGACTTCTACCTCTACCAATACGCCCAACAAGAACTGACGGAGATCGCCGCCAAAGATCAACCCTTCGCTTTCTATATGCTGACGGTGGATACCCACCACGTGGGCGGTTATGTATGTCCTTACTGCGAGAACACCTACGACCTGCAGTATGAAAATGTGCTGTCCTGTGCCGGCCGGCAGTTGACAACATTCCTCCAGTGGTTGCAGACCCAGGAATTCTACGAAAACACCAGCATCGTCATCGTGGGCGACCATCCCACAATGGACGCCGAATATATCCAGACCATCGGCGGTCAGGAGTTCCCCCGTTGCGTGTACAACTGCTTTGTAAACAGTGCTGTCCAGCCCTCCAAGACCCAAAACCGAGCAGCCTTTACCTTGGATATGTTCCCCACCACCTTGGCCGCGATGGGTTGCACCATCGAGGGCGACCGGTTAGGACTGGGTACAAACCTGTTCTCCGACACCCCCACCTTAGGAGAAGTGATGGGCGCCAACGCCTTTAACGGCGAAGTGATCAAAACCTCATCCTATTATACCAACAATTTCTTCTTCAAATAAAAAAGCGGAATCCAATCGGATTCCGCTTTTTCCTTTTTAACCGTCCAATTCTTCCTGTGTCATAACACCCATATCTACCAATGATTGATACATCGTAAATTCTTCTCTGCTTTTGGACTTTCTGCGCATCTGTTTCAGCGCCTTCATTCTGCCGGTAATTGCTTTATATAATCCGGTTCTGTTCTGAATCAGGAAAGCGCTGTGAGTAAAACCGCTGCCCCGGATTCGAATACCGCACAAGCGCACCATCTCCACACGCTGAATGGTCCTGAGACCAATGCGCATATCTTTTCGAAATGCAGTTTTCCAAAGAACGGCATCGTCTTGCAAAACGATTTCCTTCCGGCTTTCCAAAAAGCAGAAAACCGTGGCGCACAGCATTACCGCCAGCAGGATTCCGAAGGTCACGGCATAGGCGACCTTACCGGTGATATAATGTCCTGCATAACCGGCAAATGTGCTGAACTGCAAATATTCCGAACCTCTGTTGCAGGTAAATCCGGCCTCCCGCATTTTCTCTCCCAACGCCAAATCCAATTTGCGGGCAGCCTCCACTTCCTCCTTGTTGAAGTATGTAGTCCCAAGAATATCATAGGACACATACTGAGGATTGTAGTAACTAAAAATTTCCTTGGCAAGGGATTTTCGGCTATTATTCTCTGCAAATTCGTCAAATCTGCCGCTGTCAGCAAGGGCAATCTCGATGGCCTTTTCCTGTCCCTTGATATATTGCATATATTTGGGAATCGTCGGCAAAACCATACACGCCCCCACAACGGTAGCAACCACCAGCAAAACCGTCCAAGCAATCATCATAATGCGTTGACAGGAAATGCCTACGCTTTTTACCGGCTCCATATTCACCCTCCTGTTGGCCCAATGCCCACAAATCTGTCAGATGGGGATATTATACCATAGGCGTGAGAAAACATCAATATGTTCTGGTATCCTATCAGCGGAAAAAGCAATATAACGACGAATGCGCTCGTTTTTTAAGTGAAACATCCAGTTTGGTTGCAGAGGGAGACCAATGGACTCAATTTGCATTTTTGCCCGCAGGGCAAAAATTAAGGTTCGCCTCGGTCCAGCCCTCGGCGGCGGCACTCATCCGCGCCGCATTTAGGTGGGTTCGAGTCCAGCCTCCACCAAAAAAGACACCACCCGATGGGTGGTGTCTTTTTTGCGAAAGAGTGACTAAGCGGAGCAGAATCGAGGTAAAAGTAAGCAAAAGTATACCCAAGCTAAGTTTGCTTGTAAAGTAATCTTATTTTTGACTTAAAATATTTTTCTTGAAAATCCGTAAGTTTTTTTATTTCTTCTCTCGTAAACACAATCCCGGCTGGTGCTACCACCCACTTGTGTTCTATATCATTCTCCCGATAAATAATAGCAATAATTCTGCCTGTAAAGCGTGAAACGGGAACATTTACACCCAAAATATAGGCATCCTCTTCTTCGCCGTCCGCCGCCATCGTCCCCTCGATATAACCATAATTGACGGGATAGTACATATCCGGATGCTCGAGATGATAACTACCCAACGGTCTATCGACAGTAACAGTAACAATTGGTCCGATCATTTGGAACTCTCCTTAGTTGTTCTGCAGGAAGCGATCAGTATTACACGCAAAGTTGTGCATTTTGCAGAAAGTGCTTTATAGGTATGCTCATCGATATATTTCGTTCTGTACAAGAGTTCGAGCCAATAACCGGTTTCGCTTGCTTCCTTCAAGGCAATTTCCAACTTAGAAATGAAATCTTTCTTACCTTGTGCATACTGTGCTTCGTGGATGTTGGCACCGATGCTTGTTCCACTTCTGCCAATCTGATTAGAAATAATGGCTTCCCGATTTTCTTTTAGTTGCCTTACAAGGTTTATAATATCAACAGAGAATTCCATCGAAAGTTCAGCAAGCTTATTTTCTTTCACAAAATCGCCTCCCTTTATTTAATTATATCATAAAATTCAGACACATTTCAATGATGCATCGCCTACGGCGACATGATGCTACGCTTCGCATAATGATGTTGCTCGTTTCACTCGCAATGATGCGATGTTTTCCAAAAAACATTAGGCGAAGCCGACATCATTAGCGTCAGCGGCATCATTAGTGAAACGACATCATTTGCCGAAGGCAAACATCATTCAAAAAGAGAAATTTTTTTTTGTTGGAAAAAGAGGTATTTTTGTTGTGGGGGAGTA
>JAZSRS010000157.1:0-3327 GCA_045538595.1 Faecousia sp.
TCCTACCCCCACCTGCGGCGTGTTCCTTGGCTACTACCGGAATCAGGAAGCCACCGATTCCGTTTGGCACGACGGAATGTACCACACCGGCGATGTGGCCTGGCGGGATGAGGACGGCTACTACTGGTATGTGGGCCGGGCCGACGATGTGATCAAGTCCTCCGGCTACCGGATCGGACCTTTCGAGATCGAATCCACCATTATGGAACTGCCTTACGTGCTGGAATGCGGCGTCTGCGCTGCCCCGGACGAAGTCCGTGGTCAGGTGGTAAAGGCTTGTATCGTGCTGGTTCCCGGTACGGAAGGTACGGAAGAACTGAAAAAGGAAATCCAAAACTACGTCAAGCAGCACACCGCGCCATATAAGTACCCCCGCATCGTGGAATTCCGGAGCGAACTGCCCAAGACCATCTCCGGCAAGATCCAACGAAACAAGTTGTAATTTTAGGGAAAAGCATTGATATTACAAGGAAAACCATTCCTCATTTATTGACATTTTCCTACAGAAATGATATGATTTATATTCCGGAACTTTTTTCGGAAACCACAGTTTTTTAGAGGTGTCTTATGGATCACAACATCGCCGGCGCAGACCTGAAAACATTTGAGATCGCAGCCCGTATCCGGGAACTGCGCGAGATCTCCGGCATTTCCCGGGAGGAAATGGCAGAGCGTACCGGTGTCAGTGTGGATACCTACTGTCGCTGTGAAGAGGGTCGGCAGGATTTGAGCATCGCATTTTTGTATCGCTGTGTGCTGATCCTGGGCGTGGATATGAGCGACCTGCTGGAAGGCCACAGCCCCAAACTCCGCTCCTATGCCCTGACCAGAAAGGGTGAAGGTCAGCAGATCCAGGAAGCCCACCACATGATCGGCTACAACCTGGCCGCTGACTTCCGCAACCGTATCGCCCTGCCGCTTTATATGGAACTGCCCTACCGGGAGAATGCAGAATCCGAAGGAATCGAACTGGTAACCCACGAAGGTCAGGAATGCGACATCGTCATTCGCGGTCATATGAAGATCCGGATCGGCAACAAGAGCGAGGTGCTCCACCCCGGCGACTGTATTTACTATGATTCTTCCACTCCCCACGGTATGATCGCCGTAGACGGTGAGGACTGCGCATTCTATGCCATTGTGCTTAGTAATTCTGCCGCCCGTGAGGGTGAGCAAGCCGCCTCTGTGGCTACCATTACCAAGGCCAAGTCCATTGACTCTCAGGACAATCAGCGAATCTACCGGAACTTCATTGTTCCCACCGAGGATGAAAACGGCAAATTGGTGGATATTGCTTTCAAGAATCAGGACACCTTCAACTTTGCCTTCGATGTCATCGACGCGCTGGGTACCCAAAAGCCGGACCGTCGGGCAATGTTACATATCTCCGAAGACGGCACGGAGCGCCAGTTCACCTTTAAGGATATGATGCGGGAATCTGCCCGTTGCGCCAACTACTTCAAAGCCCTTGGCATCAAGCGGGGCGACCGGGTAATGCTGGTGCTGAAGCGGCACTACCAATACTGGTTTGCGGTGTTGGGATTGCACAAACTGGGCGCTGTGGTGATCCCCGCCACCAACCAACTGCTGTCCAAGGACTTTGCCTACCGCTTCCAGGCAGCCAATGTAAAGGCAATTCTGTGTACTGCCGACGGCGACACCGCCCAGTCTGTAGACGAAGCCTGCGCCCAATATACCGGCTTGGAGCATAAGATCCTGGTAAACGGCAGCCGGGAGGGCTGGCACGACTTCAACGAAGAATATATGCTCTATAGCAGCCACTATACCCGAACTGACGATGCCCCCTGCGGCAACGACCCGATGCTGATGTTCTTTACATCCGGCACTTCCGGCTATCCCAAACTGGCTGCCCACAATTACAAATATCCCTTAGGCCACTTTATCACCGCCAAGTACTGGCATCAGGTAGTTCCCGACGGCCTGCACCTGACCATCTCTGACACCGGTTGGGCCAAGTCCATGTGGGGCAAACTCTACGGTCAGTGGCTGTGTGAAGCAGGTCTGTTTGTGTATGACTTTGACCGGTTCGACGCAGAAAAGATTTTGCCTATGTTTGCCAAATACAACATCACCACCTTCTGCGCCCCGCCCACCATGTACCGTATGCTGGCAAAGCAGGATCTGTCCCGCTTCGATCTTTCCACCATCCGCCACGCCTCTACTGCCGGCGAAGCGCTGAATCCGGAAGTCTACCGCCAGTTCCAAAAGGCAACAGGCCTGGACATTCTGGAAGGCTTCGGTCAGTCGGAAAGCACCCTGATCATCGGCAATCTCATTGGCGACAGCCACAAACTGGGCTCTATGGGTAAACCCGTTCCCCTGTACGATGTGGCGCTGCTGGATAGTGATGGCAACCCGGTAGATCCCGGTGAGACCGGGGAAATCTGTATCAACATTGCAAGCGGTCTCCCCTGCGGCCTTGCCTACGCCTACGAGGGCAATGACGAAGTTACCGCCGAAACCTGGCGGGATGGCTACTACCATACCGGCGACCTAGCCTGGAAAGACGAGGACGGTTTCTACTGGTATGTGGGCCGGGCTGACGATGTGATCAAGTCCTCCGGTTACCGGATCGGACCGTTTGAAATTGAAAATGTGATCATGGAACTGCCCTATGTTCTGGAATGCGGTGTCTCCGCTGTCCCCGACGAGGTCCGTGGTCAGGTGGTCAAGGCCTCTATCGTGCTGGTGAAGGACTTTCAGGGTACTGACGAACTGAAAAAGCAGATCCAGAACTATGTCAAGTCCAGAACTGCCCCCTATAAGTACCCCCGTATCGTGGAATTTAAGGAATCTCTCCCCAAGACCACCAGCGGTAAAATTATCAGAAAGAAATTATAAATATTGTAAACTAATTAAAAATTGAAAATGAAAAATTAAAAATTTATTTCCCGCTAATTTTTAACTTTTAATTTTTAATTCTCAATTTCAAAGGAGTGTTCCCTATGGAACATAAAAGATTGACCCTTTTTGCCGGCCATTACGGCAGCGGCAAGACCAATATTGCCGTCAACTATGCCATTTTGCTCTCGAAGCAGGGCAAAAAAGTCTGCATTGGAGACCTGGACATCGTCAACCCCTATTTCCGCCCCGCAGACAGTGCGGCGCGTCTGAAAGATGCCGGGGTAGAACTGATTTCCCTGCCCTTTGCCAACACCAATGTAGACCTGCCGGCCCTGCCGGCGGAGGCCTACCGACTGGTGGAGGACAAAAGCATCTACGGCATTATGGACATCGGCGGCGATGACCGGGGGGCATACGCCCTGGGCCGGTATATCCCCGGGATCAAGCAGGAGGGTAACTACC
>JAZSRS010000001.1:0-2911 GCA_045538595.1 Faecousia sp.
AAATAAGTTAAAAGAAAGCAAGGGAACAAAACTATGAGTTCTACTCTGCTGGAACAGCATCAGTTGCCCATCAGCCACGGAGAAGATGAAGCGCAGCAGTATTTGCAACAGATCCGTACCATTCCCCGGCTGACCCCGCAAGAGGAGCGGGAACTGGCAAAGGATTGCGCTGCGGGAGATGCAGAAGCCGTGCGTAAAATGGTCAGCGCCAATTTGCGTCTGGTGGTGTCTGTGGCCAAGGAATATGCAGGCAGAGGCGTACCGCTGCTGGATTTGATCCAAGAGGGCAGTATCGGCCTGCTGATCGCGGCCAGAAAATTTGACGCCACCTTGGACTACCGGTTTTCTACATACGCCACCAAATGGATACGGCAGAAGATCAGTCGGTGTATCCTGAGCCACGCGGGGCTCATTCGCGTGCCGGAACATACCGCTGAGCGTATCCGTAAGGTGATGAAGGCGAAAACCGCCTTGCAGCAGGCGTTGGAACGGGAGCCCACCACTGAAGAGATAGCGGAAAGAACCGGTTTTTCTCTCAAAAAAGTGGAGGAATACCTTTCTCTTATTCCGGAAGTTTTTTCCATAGATACCCCCGCAGGGGAAGAAGACGAGGGATCGTACCACCAGATTTTGGAAGACCTGCAAGCCCCCCAACCCCAAGAGGAACTGGTGCGTCGGGAATTGGAACAGACCATCAACGCCCTGCTCAGCCAATTGCCGGACCGGCAGCAACTGTTGCTGCGGCTGCGGTTTGGTATGGAGGACGATACCTGCTATTCTTTGGAGGCAATCGGAGAAAAACTGGGCGTTTCCAAAGAACGGGCCAGACAAATTGAACACCAAGCCTTGGATAAACTGAAAACCCTCAGTCAGGGACTTGGATTGGAGGATTTTTTGAACTGATGGAGTTTATATTTGAAAAGTCTCCGCTGGAGCAGTTGCTGGAATTGATAGATTCCGGAGATAAGATTTCTGCGTTGGAACTTTTGAATCAGATACAGGATTTGTCCGATGAGGAAGCAGAAGAGATTCTGCTTGGATTGGAAGAACACCATATTGTGGTGGATGTTTCGGATATTCCCCAGTATTGGAATGATGAGAAAATACTTCGCCGCCTGCAACTGGAACAGAAATTAGCAAAAAACCGGCAACTTATGACCGGTTTGGATGAAAATGACCCCCTGCGACTGTTCTTGGAGGAAATGATATCCGTACAGGCAACCGGTGATGAAAAACTACTTGCAGAGCAATATGCAGCAGGAGACGAAAGTGTTGCGGAGCAATTGGCGGCACATGTTCTTCCCCGGGTGGTGGAACATGCTTGCGCCATGGCCGGTCGGGGGTTGGTACTTCTAGATTTGATTCAGGAGGGATTTTTAGGATTTTGGATGGGTATTCGGAACTATACCGGCGGTGATTATGAGGAACAAGCCTGTCGCTGGATAGACCGATATCTGATTAAGGCCATATTGATGCAGGCCAAATCCGGCGAGGTTATCTATAAAATGCGTGAGGGTATGTCCGATTACATTGATGCTGACCAGCGGCTGCTGGTAGAACTGGGCAGAAACCCCACTGTGGAAGAAATTGCAGATTCTCTTCACATCACAGCAGAAGAAGCGGCCACTTATGCATCTATGCTGACCCAAGCCAAAGCAAGACAAAAAGTAGACCAGACGATCCAGCCGGAAGAAACTTCCGAGGAAGAGGATCAGTCGGCAGACAATACCGCTTATTTCCAAATGCGGCAGCGAATCGCGGAAATGCTTTCCACCCTCAGCCCCCGGGAAGCAGAGGTGCTCTCCCTGCGGTTTGGTTTGGAGGGCGGTTTGCCACAAACCCCGGAACAGACCGGTGTCGCTTTGGGACTGACACCGGATGAAGTGATCAAAATAGAGGCATCTGCCCTGTCCAAACTGCGGCAGCAGGCAGATTAAGGAGGAAAATACAATGGCAAAAACTTATGCAATTGCGATTGACGGCCCTGCCGGCGCAGGCAAAAGCACAATGGCCAAGCGCCTTGCCAAGGAACTGGGATATTACTATGTGGATACCGGCGCGATCTACCGCACCGTGGCATATTTTTTAGACCTGTTGGGTGTCAGCCCCAAGGATGCAGACGGTGTAGAGCGCTACATTGACGAACTGACCGTGGGCATCGAATACGACGAAGAAGGCAAGCAGCATATGCTGATGAACGGCATGGACGTATCCGACGAGATCCGCACCCAGGACATCTCCCAGAAAGCCAGCCTTGTATCCGCCCACGCAGTGGTGCGGGAAGTGCTGCTGGATATGCAGCGGGATGTGGCAAAGGCTCACAATGTAATTATGGACGGCCGGGATATCGGCACTGTGGTGCTGCCCAAGGCTGATGTGAAGATCTTCCTTACCGCCTCTGCGGAGGTGCGGGCAAAGCGCCGTACAGACGAACTGTTGGCGAAAGGACAGAACGCGGTGTACGAAGTAGTGCTGAAAGAAATTCAGCAGCGGGATTATCAGGATACCCACCGGGAGATCGCTCCGCTGAAAATGGCAAGAGATTCTATCAAACTGGACACCTCTGATCTGGATATCGAGGGTGTCATTGCCGCTATGAAGAAAATCATTGGGGAGAAGATACCCCTATGAGTGTTCGTGTAGCGGAAAGCGCCGGATTCTGCTTCGGTGTGAACCGGGCAGTGGAACTGGTGGAGCAGGCGGCAGCCTCCGGTCAGCAAGTCTGCACCTTGGGGCCGATTATCCATAACCGCCACGCGGTGTCCCATTTCGAAGAAATGGGAGTTCGGGTGATCCATACACCCCAGGACGCCCAGCCTGGCCAGACTGTGGTGATCCGCTCCCACGGGGTGACCAAGGCGGTGCAAGAGGCGTTGGAGGCAAGGCAGGTAAATGTGGTAGACGCCACCTG
>JAZSRS010000056.1:0-11748 GCA_045538595.1 Faecousia sp.
CATTTCATCGGAGTAGACCACGTTGCCCTTGGATTTGCTCATTTTATCCTCGCCGAAAAGCACCCAGGGGTGACCCAGTACCCGCTTGGGCAGGGGCAGATCCAGCGCCATGAGCAGAATGGGCCAGTAAATGGTGTGGAAACGGACGATGTCCTTACCGATCACGTGCAGGTCTGCGGGCCAGTACTTGGCAAAATTCTCACCGCTGCCGTCGGGATTGTAGCCCAGGGCGGTGATGTAGTTGGAAAGGGCGTCGATCCATACGTAGATCACGTGACGGGGATCGTCCTTTACCTTAACGCCCCAAGAGAAGGTGGAGCGGGAAACGCACAGATCGGCAAGGCCCGGCTTGATAAAGTTGTTGATCATTTCCGCCTTGCGGGAAAGGGGTGCGAAAAACTCGGGATTTTCTTCGTAATACTGTAATATTTTTTTTACTGTTTCTGTAGATAATTTTTCACCGCCGTTAAAGTCCCAGGTGTGCTGATTGTGGCAGCCGGGACAGTGGTGGGGACAACCTTGGGAAAAGAAAGTCGTCCGAATACCCGGGCCGTCCACAATGCTATCGGTCTGAATGCCGCTCAAATTAAGCATTTTTATCCAAAGAGTGCTTTACGCGATCCCGTTCTTCGGCCCGCTTGGCGTTGTTCCACTTGTCCATCGTGCCAACCAGGTAACCGGTGATGCGGCGAATCCGCTCAAAACCGACACCCTGACCCATTTTTTCGTTGGTAGTTTTAATAGTCATAGTAGTTCCTCCTTATCTGCGTCATTGCGAGCCTGCGTTGGCAGGCGTGGCAATCTAATGAATAGATTCCCACGGGCTGACAGCCCTCGGAATGACAAATATAGTTTTTTGTTTCTCAGTCGATGCCTTGGAATGCAGGCATATTGGGGTATTTTCTTCTCAGTTCTTCTGCCCGTTCAAAGGGGATCTCCTCGCCCTCACGACGGCCGCAGCGGGGACATACATCGCCGATGATACCCACATAACCACAGATGGGATCTCGGTCTACCGGGTGGTTGATAGAACCGTAGCCGATGCCGAAATCGTGCATACAACGGACGATGGATTCGAATGCTTCCACATTCCGGGCGGTATCGCCGTCCAGTTCCACATAACTGATGTGACCGGCGTTACACAGGGCGTGGTAGGGGGCTTCCAGACGGATCTTATCGTAAGCAGAGATGGGATACCATACGGGGATATGGAAGGAGTTGGTGTAGTACTCCCGGTCGGTGATGCCGGGGAGTTTACCAAAGCGCTGCTGGTCCATACGGATAAACCGGCCGGACAGGCCTTCTGCGGGAGTACCCAGCAGGGAGAAGTTCATCTTCAGTTCCTGAGACTTGTCGTCGCAGAATTTCCGCATAAAGCCAAGGATTTCCTTGCCCTTTTCCTGCATTTCTTCGCTCTGGCCGTGATGCTGACCGTACAGAGCAGTCAGGGTCTCAGCCAAACCGATGAAACCGATGGACAGTGTGCCGTGCTTCAGCACATCCCGGAGGGTGTCATTGGGGGAGAGTTTGTCTGCGTCCAGCCATACGCCCTGACCCATCAGGAACGGATAGTTGTACACATGCTTGCTGGCCTGAATTTCAAAGCGATCCAGCAGTTGCTGGGCAACCAGTTCCAGCATAGCCTGCAATTTCTCAAAGAATACCTTCTCGTCGCCCTTGCTTTCGATGGCGATACGGGGCAGATTGATGGATGTAAAGGACAGGTTGCCACGGGAGAAGGAGATCTCGCGGGTGGGATCGTACACATTACCCATGACACGGGTACGGCAGCCCATGGTTGCCACTTCCGTCTCAGGACGGCCGGGGACATAGTACTGCAGGTTGAACGGTGCGTCCAGGAAGGTGTAGTTGGGGAACAGGCGCTTGGCGCTGACCTTACAGGACAGACGGAACAGGTCATAGTTGGGATCGGTCTCGTTGTAGTTGACGCCTTCTTTGACCTTGAAGATGTGGATGGGGAAGATACAAGTCTCACCGTGGCCCAGACCGGCATCCAGCGCCAGCAGAATGTTCTTGATGACCATACGGCCTTCGGGAGAGGTGTCTGTACCGTAGTTGATGGAAGAGAAGGGGGTTTGTGCGCCGGCACGGGAGTGCATGGTGTTCAGATTGTGGACAAAGCCTTCCATGGCCTGCTTGGTGTCCCGGTCGGTCTTGCGGAAGGAACGTTCCTTTACCTTCTTTAAGAGTTTTTCTGCCTGCGTGCGGTTGATGGGGTAGTCCGCCATCAGTTCCCGGATAATAGCATCGTCAAAGGCGGGAGAGTTCTCCAGCCGCGCCTTCTCGCCGGAGGCGGATTCTGCCTTGGCCACCAGAGCGAACAGAGCATCCTGTTCCAGTTCGGTGTCCAGCAGGTCTTCCAGCGTATCTCTTAAGCGACGGCCAAAGGCCTTCCGATAGGTCTTGGCAACGCCCTCTGCCATACCGTAGTCGAAGTTGGGAATGGACTGGCCGCCGTGCTGGTCATTCTGGTTACTGAATGGCGATGGCTGCCAATGCGGCATAACTCTGAATGCTCTGGGGCTCCCGGAGGTAGCCGTGGCCGGTGGAGAAACCGTCCTTAAACAGACGGATAATATCGGTCTGACAGCAGGTGGTGGTCAAGGAGTAGAAGTCAAAGTCGTGAATGTGGATGTCGCCTTCCCGGTATGCCTTGGCGTGTTCCGGGCGGAGCAGGTACATTTCATTATAGGCCTTTGCGCCGGCTGCGCCGATTTGGAGCATAGAACCCATGGCGGTGTTGCCGTCGATGTTGGCGTTGTCCCGCTTCATATCGCTGATACGAGCATCAATGTTGGTGATCTCGTCGATGGTCTTCATCAGTTTGGTGTTGGCCTCTCTGGCGCGGGTACGGTTGGCCCGGTACAGAATGTAGGCCTTGGCGGCGGCGTTGAAACCGTGGTTCATCAGTTGCCGCTCCACCACGTCCTGAACGGATTCAATGTTAGGGGATTGGTCAACAAACTGGGTCTCCAGTTCTCTCTGCACATCGTTGGCCACACGGGCGGCGTCGGCGGCGTTGCCTTCGTGAGCGGCTTCCAGGGCCTTCAGAATGGCGGCTGCGATCTTATTTTGATCGTAGAGGACCACACGACCGTCCCGCTTGATAATACTCTGAATCATTTTTCTCTCTGTCCTTTCTCCGGTTATGTAGGGTAAACACAATATATTGTGTTTTGATAACGCATCTACACAATATATTGGCATAAATATGGACGAAAGTCAACAACAAAATTCTGCCTTTTTCTCTATTTGTGAAAAGCATACAAAAAAGCCCCTGCCTTTTTGGCAGGGGCTTTCCCGGTTGGTTAATTTTCTTCCGGTTCGAAGTCGGATTCGTTGGCGGTGTCAAGGGCGTTGTCCTTTTCCGCATTGACAAAGGCCATCATTTCCTCTCCGGTGATGGTCTCCTTGGTCAGCAGGAATTCAGCGATCTCGTCCAACAAGGCTCGGTGTGCAGTGAGCAGTTCCTTGGTTTCTGCGTAGCAATTGTTCAGCAGTTCCTGCACGGCGGCATCCACTTTGGCGGCGGTCTCCTGAGAGCAGTCCAACTGGGCAGAGCCGTCCAGGTATTGGTTGTGGATCACTGCCGGGGCCATCAGACCGATGGCGTCGCTCATACCGTACAGAGCCACCATGTTCTTGGCCATAGAGGTTGCCATCTGCAGATCGTTGGATGCGCCGGTGGTCATGGTGCTGAATACCACCTGTTCCGCGGCCCGGCCGCCCAGCAAAGAGCAGATCTTTATAAGCATCTCGTCCTTGGTGGATAGGAATTTCTCCTCCTCCGGCAGGTACAGGGTATAACCCAGCGCCCCTTCCGTGTGGGGAACAATTGTGATCTTAGTGACGGGAGTGTCCTCTTTTTTGATGGCGGATACCAGGGCGTGGCCCACTTCGTGGTAAGCCACCAACCGCTTTTCTGTGTCGGTCAGGACGGTGTTCTTCTTCTCTGTGCCGGCGATGACGGTCTCGAAGGATACCAGCAGGTCTTCCTGATTCACCGCTTTGCGGCCCTGCCGTACGGCCCGGAGGGCGGCTTCGTTTACTAGGTTGGCCAGATCAGCGCCTACGGCGCCGGCAGTGGCGGCGGCGATCTTCGTTAAGTCCACATCTTCCGCCAGTTTAATTTTCCGGGTATGAACTTTCAATGTGTCCAATCTGCCTTGCAGGTTGGGTTTGTCCACCACGATCTGCCGGTCAAAACGGCCTGCCCGCAGCAGCGCCTTGTCCAGAATTTCCGGCCGGTTGGTGGCGGCCAGGATCACGATGCCCTTGGAGGAGTCAAAGCCGTCGATCTCGCCCAGCAGAGAGTTTAAGGTTTGATCGTTGTAGCCAATGCGGTCGTTGCGCTTGTGACCTACGGCGTCGATTTCGTCAATGAAAATAATACAGGGAGCCACCTTGGCCGCTTGCTGGAACAGATCCCGCACACGGCTTGCGCCTACGCCCACAAACATCTCCTCAAAGTCGGAGCCGGAGATGGAGAAGAAGGGCACATTGGCTTCGCCGGCCACCGCCTTGGCCAGCAATGTCTTACCTGTGCCGGGAGAGCCGACCAACAGAGCGCCCTTGGGCAGTTTTGCACCGATCTCCGTGTACTTTCCGGGATTGTGGAGGAAATCAATGATCTCCTGCAGGGATTCCTTGGCCTCGTCCTGACCGGCCACATCCTTAAAAGTAATGCCGGTTTGCTTTTCCATATAGACCTTGGCCTTGCTGGCGCCCATACCGCCCATCATGCCACCGCCCATACGCTTGGACAGCAGTGTCATAATGCCGAAGATCGCGCCGAACATGATCACATAGTACAGGATCATCATGATGGTGGAGTTGTCCTCTACGATTTTCACATCCACCTTGACGCCCATTTCGTCTAATTGCTGCGTCAGGGCAAATGCATCGTCCTGCGGTCTCAAACCGGTAAAGCAAGCCTGCTGTTGGGCAGCCGGTTTGGCGGCCTCCTCTTTGGTCAGATACAGGATCCGGTCATGACGGATCTCCACTTCCGCCAGATTGTCGTTTCTGGCTTCGGTCATAAACTGGGAGAAGGTGGTCTTGGTATACTGACCGTTGACCACGGCCTTGTAGATCAGGCTGATGATCACAATGATCACCACGGTGACGAGGATCGTGCCGAATATACTACCCTTGGGCCGTTTGCCGTCAGGCTTTTTCGGGTTTTGGTTGTTGTTTTGATCCATATTGTATCTCCTTGGAGCAATTATTTTTTGTTATCATATCATATTTTTCTCCTGCCTGCAACGAAAGATGTGAAAACTGCCGGTAAATTTTCTGTGAATTTCTTCCTTTGGCCGGTGGGAAACAAAAAAATGTTGTGATTTAGGGGAAAATCTGCTATAATATCCAAAATAGTATGGGGAGTATGACCTTTTCCAAACAGGAAGGAGCAGTACGCAATGAAGAACGAAAAAGACCGCTACCGCCGGAGTGACAGACGGCCTGCAGAACGCAGAGAGCCTATGGACCGGCGAGACCCCAATGAGGAAGAAAACGAAAACCGTCTGGAGGGCCGCAACGCCCTGACCGAAGCCCTGCGCAGCGGCAGAACCATTGACAAGGTGTTCATTGCCGCCGGCGATACGGACAGAGCCTTGCAGCACCTGGCCGCCCAAGCCAAAGAGGCCGGCGCGGTGGTAGTGCCGGTGGACAGAAGAAAACTGGATATGATGAGTACCACCCGCGCCCATCAGGGTGTGATCGCCCTGGCGGCGGCAAGGGAGTATTTTTCTATTGACGACATTTTGCAGACTGCAGCTGACCGGGGAGAGACGCCCCTGATCGTCATTTGCGACGAACTGTCCGACCCCTATAATTTAGGCGCAATCCTCCGTTCTGCGGAATGCGCCGGCGCCCACGGTGTCATTATCCCTAAGCGCCGCAGTGTGGGTCTCACCGCAGCGGTGGCAAAGGCATCTGCCGGCGCGGTGGAGTATATGAAGGTTGCCAAGGTGAGCAACATCAACAACGCCATTGCAGAACTGAAAGAGAAGGGCGTGTGGGTCTTCGGCACTGCCGCGGAAGGCTCTGTGCCTATGTATCAGGCGGATCTGTCCGGCCCGGCGGCCATCGTCATCGGCAATGAGGGCGAGGGTATGAGCCAGTTGGTGCGGAAAAACTGCGACATGCTGCTTGCTATCCCCATGAAGGGGCAGATCTCTTCCCTGAACGCCTCAGCGGCGGCTTCCATTTTGCTGTTCGAAGCGGTGCGTCAGCGGAGATAAGGAGCGTATCTATGGACGAAAACAAAGAATTATCCTTAGAAGAAATTATGCGTGAGTTCGGCAGCGCGCCAAAGGAAGACCCGGAAGAAATCGTCTTCCAAAACGGTGCAGAAGAGCCGGAAGAATTAGAGACAGAAGAATCCTCTGCCCGAGAAGATCTGGAACAGACCCGGAAATTTACTGTGGATTTGGAAGAGATCAAACCGGTTTCCGTGAATATGGACCAGACCCAGCGGATCGGGGAGGACTTGCAGGCCACCCGCCGCATAGACCCGGTGGAACTGAAAACAGAGAAGACCGAAGTGACCGGGGATACTGTCCGGCTGGACGGTCTGCGGCAGAAGATCACCCAGCGGATCCCGGAAATTGCTCCCGAGGAGATTCCGGAGGAGCGGATCTGGAATCCGGGAGATACCATTCACTCTGAGCCATTTTCCAAGAACTGGGAGCCGGAGTACGACCAGCCTATGGGCGAGTACATTCCGCCCCAGCCTATTCAGTTCCAGCCCCGTTCCCGTTTCCGGGAATTGAAAAAGAAACTGGTAGCAGGTCCTGAAAAGCGGTACTACGAACTGTGGGAGAGAGGCGTTGGCAAACTGCAGGCGGCCATCTTCCTCAGTGTGCTGGTGGTGCTGATCTGTGGCGGTTCTACTGTGATGTACGCCCTAGGTCTGGTGCAGGATAACCGGCTGCGGCTGATGGTATTCGGCCAGTTTTTGGCTATGCTGGTATCGGCGCTGCTGGGGTATAACCAATTGATCGAGGGTATTACCGACCTGCTTGAAAAGCGGTTTTCTTTGAATACCTTGCTGGCAGTCACATTCCTGTTCTGCTGCATCGACGGCGTACTGTGTCTGCAGCAGGTTCGTGTGCCTTGCTGCGCTGCTTTCAGTTTGGAAGTGTGTATGTCCCTGTGGAATGCTTACCACCGCAGAAGCAGAGAGATCTCCCAAATGGACACCATGCGGAAAGCCACCCGGCTGGACGGCGTGGCGGCCTGCCCGGATTATATGGACGGCAAGAAAGGTCTGCTGCGGGTAGAAGGTCAGGTAGAGGACTTTATGGACACCTACCATGAGACCGGCAAGCCGGAAAAGCGGCTGCAGGTGTACGGTTTGGTGGCTATGTTCGTGGCCTTTGCCATCGGTATTTTTGCAGGCGTCACCGCCGGCGTGGCTGCTGGTGTGCAGGTAACGGCGGTTTCTCTGCTGGCGGCTGTGCCGGCCACGGCATTTATTACCCATAGCCGTCCCGCTTGGTTGCTGGAGACCCGGCTGCATAAACTGGGCACTGTCCTGTGCGGCTGGCAGGGTGTGGAGGGATTGAGCGGCAAGGCCGCATTCCCCCTGACATTCCAAGATCTGTATCCCATGGATGCTGTGCGGCTCAACGGCGTGAAGTATTTTGGCGCCCGGGAACCGGATCAGGTGGTGGCATACGCCACGGCGGTGATCGGTGCAGATAATTGCGGCTTGTCGGCTTTGTTCCATCAGGTGCTGGACACCTACAACGGCAGACACTATGACGCCACCGACCTGACCCATTACGAAAACGGCGGTCTTGGCGGCGTGGTAGAGGGGGAATCGGTGCTGATCGGCTCGGCGTCTTTCCTGCGGGATATGGACATCACCGTGCCGGAAAACGCCAAGGTCAGTTACGGCGTATATGTGGCCATTGAGGGGGAACTGTGCGGCCTGTTTGCCGTCAGTTATGAAAAGACCACCTCGGCCACTGCAGGTCTCACCACGCTGAATGCGTACAGAAGGCTGAATCCCGTGCTGGTCGGCGATGACTTTATGCTGACTGCCGGATTTATCCGCAGCAAATTCGGTATCAAGCCCAAACGACTACTGATGCCCCAGTTCCCGGAGCGGGCAGAACTTCGGCAGAAAGAACTGCCGGAGGACACCCAATCCTTGCTGATGACCACATCTTTAGGCCTTGCGCCCATTGCCTATGGCGTTACCGGCGCCCGGGCATTGCGGACCACCAGCCGACTGGGCACGGTGCTGCACATCATTGGCGGCGCGGTGGGCCTGGGGATTATGGCTCTGCTGGCGGGGCTAAGCGCTCTGGAACTGCTGACGCCTATGAATGTGTTCCTGTTCCAACTGATTTGGATGATCCCCGGCTTTTTGTTCACCGAATGGACCCGGGCAGTATAAATCAATAATGTGTAACGCTCCGATTCGTCAGAATCGGGGCGTTCCTTTATGCTTTGTTCTGTTCCAGATAGATCAGCAGCACCGCGATGTCCGCAGGGCTGACGCCGGAAATGCGGCTGGCCTGTCCGATGGACACCGGGCGGATCTCCGACAGTTTGTCTCTGGCTTCCAGCCGAAGACCGGCGATGGAACTGTAATCCAGATCATTGGGGAGCAGGCGGGATTCCTCTTTCTTAAATTCCGCTACCTGCTTTTCCTGCCGGGCAAGATACCCGGCGTACTTTACCTGAATCTCCACCTCTTCCGTCACCGACAGGGGCAGTTCCGGTCTGCCCGGGTCAAAGGGAGCAATGTCGGCGTAGGAAACTTGGGGGCGGCGCAGCAGGTCTGCCAGCCGGGCGGAGTTTTCCACCGGGGTAGATTCCCGGAGAGCCAGCATTTTATTTAAGGCCGGGCTGCCGGGAACGCCGCAACTTTCCAACCGCTGAATTTCTTTGGCCACTTGGGCGTATTTTTCTTCCACTTTCCGTAGTTGCTCCGGGGGCACAAGGCCAACGGCCGCGCCAATATGGGTCAGCCGCTGATCCGCATTGTCCTGCCGGTGGAGGAGCCGATACTCGCTGCGGCTGGTCATGATCCGGTAAGGCTCTTCTGTGCCTTTGGTAACCAAGTCGTCGATCAGGGTGCCGATGTAACTGGTGTCCCGGGTGAGGATCAGGCTTTCTTTACCCTGGATCTTCAGCGCCGCATTGATGCCAGCGATCAGACCTTGCACCGCCGCCTCTTCGTAACCGGAAGAGCCGTTGAACTGGCCTGCGCCGTACAGTCCGGAGATCTTCTTATACTCCAAGGTGGGCAGCAGACTGGTGGGGTCGACGCACTCGTACTCAATGGCGTACGCCGGACGCATCATCTGGGCGTTTTCTAGGCCCGGAATGGTGCGGAGCATCTGCAGTTGCACATCTTCCGGCAAACTGGAAGAAAATCCTTGAATGTACATCTCCTCCGTATCCAGACCGCAGGGTTCAATGAACAGTTGGTGGCGGTTTTTCTCCGCAAACCGGACGATTTTCGTCTCAATACTGGGGCAGTACCGAGGGCCAACGCCGGAGATGGTGCCGTCGTACATAGGGGAGCGGTGAAGATTTTCCCGAATGATCCGGTGGGTCTCCTCGTTGGTGTAGGTGAGATAACACACCGCTTGGTTGTTCAGTTTGTGGGTGGTGCGGAAAGAAAACGGCTCCGGGGTTTCGTCGCCGGGTTGGAGTTCCATTTTGGAAAAGTCAATGCTCCGCCGGTTGACCCGAGGGGGCGTACCGGTTTTGAATCGCCGCAGGGGAAGTCCCAGCGCTCTTAAATTATCCCCAAGGCCTACCGATGCGTGCATGCCGTCCGGGCCGGCAGATTCTACGGATTCCCCGGTGATGACGGTGCTGTCCAAGTAAGTGCCGGTGGCGATGATCACAGCCTTGGCGTGATAAATCGCGCCCAACTTGGTGCGAATGCCGGTGACGGCGTTGTTTTCGGTGAATATTTCCACTACTTGCGCCTGTTTTAACTCCAAATTCTCTTGCAGTTCCAAGGCGTGTTTCATATATTCCTGATACCCCCGCCGATCGCCCTGCGCCCGGAGAGAATGGACGGCCGGGCCTTTGCCCTTATTCAGCATCCGGTACTGGATGCAGGCCGCGTCTGCCGCTAAGCCCATCTCGCCGCCTAAGGCGTCCAGTTCCCGTACCAAATGGCCTTTTCCCGTGCCGCCGATGGCGGGGTTGCAGGGCATATTGCCCACCGCGTCCAAATTGATGGTGAACAGGATGGTCTCCAGTCCCAGCCGGGCAGAGGCCAGCGCGGCTTCGATACCGGCGTGTCCTGCGCCGATGACGATTACATCTGCGCTTCCTGCGTGGTACATACTTTCTCCTCCTTAGGAAGATCAAAGGGTCTGCACACCACTTCGCACCGGTTGATGGGGGTGCCCATGGCGTGGAATTTTTCTTCGTAGCCGGTCATAATGCCAACAATACCGTTTTCGTGGAGATTCCGGGTGAGATTGTTCACCTGCAGACCGCAGAGGGCGAACTCCTCCAAAGAGAATTCAAACAGGGAGGCGTTGTCAGTCTTGAAATGGATCTCGCCGCCGGCCTTTACGGTGCGGCAGTATTTATCCAAAAATGTCCGGAAGGTAAGCCGGCGCTTGGCGTTTTTCTTTCTGGGCCAGGGGTCGGGGAAGTTGATGAACAGCCGATCCATCTCGCCAAAAGCAAAAATGTCCTCGATGCCGGCCACATCCATATCAATGAAAAACACATTGGTAAGACCCATAGACTGGGCCTTTTCCATGGCCACCACCATGGCTTCCCGGCAACGCTCCACAGCGATTAGGAGAACATCGGGGTTGGCCGCCGCGGTCTCGGCGGTGAATTTGCCCTTGCCGCAGCCTACTTCCACCCAAAGGGCGGCGCAGTCTTTTTTCAGGGAACGCCAAGATCCTTTATATTCTACCGGATTGCCAATGCGGTAGGCAGAGGTTGCCTCCATACGGCTATCTAAGTTTTTCATTCTGCGCATTCTCATAAGTTTACCCTCGCAAACATAATACTTTAAATTATAGTATAGCAGAAAGATGGGCGGGACGCAACAGGGGAGTTGGAAAGAGATTCGTTTGCGTGTCCCCCTCTTACGAGGTGTGACCCGCGGTCGATTCGTTTACCAACGACCCGCCGGAGATTCGTTTACATTTTTGCCCCAATGGGGCAAAAATTAAGGTGTCGCCGGGGCCCTTTCCCGGCGAGCAACAGTCCACCGGACTGTTGCATTTAATTTTTCGAATCTCCGGCGTTTCCCCAATAAAAATAGCAGATACCCATTTGGGTATCTGCTATTTTTGGTGAACGACAGCACGCGGAATACGAATTCCCTGCTGTAATCCACCGTCAATTTCCTTCAAGGTTATTGTGCGGCGATCACCGGAATAATTAAATGTCAGCACAACTTTATCGTCATAAATAAATACAGAATTCACAAAGGTCTTAATGAGCCGCTTCTGGCAAGCCATATCACTATAATCCATACCCACAAACTGATGCAGGAAAAACACGATATGCTCTTTCTTTAATCCCAAGTCCTCTTTCAGCTTTGCAGCGGCCAGAGCGGATCTAAGTTCCGACTTTTGGTCTTCCAACTCGTCCAAACGTTCCTTCGTACTCGCATTGAAGATGCCGGCTTCAATGGCACGTAACAGATTTGAGATGGATTTCTCCGTTTCCGCCAATGCCTTCTGCAAGGATTTCGTGTAGGTAGTATCTGTATTCTGG
>JAZSRS010000139.1:0-3009 GCA_045538595.1 Faecousia sp.
ATCTATCTTTTAATGAATATATTATTTCATATTCGCATCTTTTAAAGAAACGAACACCTTGTTTGCACCAACTCCTTTCACTTGGTATCCTTTTTTTAACCGTTCATTTTCTATTTCTAATTTTACTAATTGCAATCTTAATCTTTCTGTTTCAGTTAATGTTTTACTTGTGTGTAGTGCTGCAAAAGAGTTTCCAGGATGTCCTTTAGGATTAAATGCAACTTCTCCGTATTTACCGTAATCCCTTAACCAATGACAGATCATGCTTCTGTCTGCATTATATTCCTTTTCAAGTGTTCGCACAGAAATATGTTCGTTTAAATGTTTTCTAATAATTTCTAATTTTTGTTCTTTTGTCCATACTCGTTTCTTCTGTCCTTTTTTCATTTTGATACCTCCCATATAAATTTAGCATAAGAAAAAGGTAGATACATGGTGGTTTTCCATGTGTCTACCTTTATTTTACTATTGCATCTAACGCGTGGTTTTCCTTACGCAAAAAGAGGAAGACCCAATGGTCTTCCTCCTGCATATTCGTCAACTGCGGACAGATTCGGTATTCATCAGATGCACCATTTGCTCAAAGGTGACAAACTCGTATCCCTCTTTCTGCAGCATCAGAATGATCTGTTCGATGCGGCGGCCGTAGGAGCGAATGCCCTGCTTGATATAGTACTTATCGTAGGACTTTAGTTCCTTCAAAAACGGCACTTCCTGCTTGGTCAGTTCAAAAGGATGGAGGTAAAATACATAATAGTCGTTTTGATGAATATACTGCTGGATCAGTGTTCTGACAAATCCCCAGTTGCTCAACCGCACATAGCCGCCACCGGAAATGGGGAACGGCTGGCCGAAGATCTTTCCTTTGGAAAGGCCGAATTCATAGAAATGATCCCGGCGGAAAATATTCTGCCGCAACTGCCGGAATCCCTCCATATCCATCTTCACCGTATGTCGGGCAGGCTGATAGTCCAGATAACTGGAATCGTAGCAAAATCCCAGTTCCCGCAGCACATCCAGTCTTGCCTTGTCCATACTGAAGCAGGGAGCGCGGAATCCCACGATATCCACGCCGAACAGTTCCTGCAGACGCTGCTTGGCCCGGCGCGTCTTCTCCCGGAACTGCTCCAAGGGCACAGTCATGGGCGCAATGTGGGCATAACTGTGCAGGGCGATCCGATGGCCTCCGGCAATATGCCCTCGCAGCCGGTCTGCGATCCGGGGCGTCAGGTCACCCACCGTAAACAAGGTACTCTTAATGCGGTACTTATCCAGTATCTTCAGGTACTCCTCCAGACCGTCCATCAGGTCCACATCCACAGAGATGCCGGAAGAACTGATACACTCTGTATCTGCAAAAGTTTCCACATCCATAGTGAAAACTGCATATTTCTTTTGACTCATAAATTATGCTCTTTCAAAAAAATCTATGATTGCACGGTCATATTGCTGGGTATTGTTGATCCGCAGGTGAGAATGGCCGCCCTTTTCAAACCAAACCAGTTTTTTATCCCGGGAGACGCAGGCGTTAAACAGTTGGCGGCTTTTCGCAGGAATAGAGAATACATCCTTCTCACCGTACAGGAACAGCACCCGGCAGTCAGGCCGGATCTTGCGGATCGCTGTGATGGGCTTGTCTTTATAAACATTGGTGCCGGTATGGCGGTAGATCAGCCACATTGCGAGTTGCAAGACGGGGAAAATGGGGCGCTTCAATTGCATCATATGCCGCTTGAAGGTCTCCGGGAAAGACACATAACAACCTTCTGTTACCAGACCCCGGAGATATTCCGGACAGCGGTCTGCCCGCAGGGCAAACAGGCCGGAGGATGTGCCGATGCAAATACCGTGGAAATAGATCTCCCGGTTGCCAAATTTCTCATGAACCAGTTTTGCCCAAGATAGCACATCTTCGCTCTCTTTGACGCCGATGGTGTTATATTTGCCATCACTCTTGCCGTGGCAGCGGGTATCTATTACCAAAACATTGAATCCCGCTTTCTCATAAGGGGGCGCAAAATAGTAGGAATACACAAGGCTTTCGCACCGGCCGGGCAGAATGATGACGCACCGGTCCTGTCCGAAATCAAAATACTGGCCAAACAGTTGCAGGCTGTCCCGCTCTATCTGCAATTCCGTAATGCGGTGGCGGTTCTGCTCCATCCAGGCAATGCCGTCATTCCACATTTGCACCTGCTCTGCATCGTCCGGGAAAGAACAGGTTCTTCCCCATTTTTCTACAGAAGTACGAACCAACTGCTCCTCATATACCCGCTTTGCGATAGGGTAGGTATAGCACAGCATTACAATCAATCCACCCAGCAGCAAAGCCGCAACGATTGCCAAAATCCACATAGTCTCTCTCCCAAATGACAGATTTGGAAACAGTATAACACAGTTTTCGAAAAATTGCATTATTTTTGTCAAAAAAAGTTGAAAATAGCAAGACTCTGTTGATTTGGCCAACATAATGTGGTATACTCTTTACAAATTATGCGCTTTTTATGGGTGCGATTCACTTCAACAGAAAGGATCAAAATTTATGTCCGATTTTGTGATCATCCCCGATGCATCCTCAGACCTGACGAAAGACCTGCGGGAGCGCTTTCATATCCCCGATTATGTAAGAGGAACTATTTATTACCCCGATGGCAAAGAGTATGCTGTGGGTCTGGACTGGGAACTGATGGACCCGGTAACCTTCTACACCTCTATGTCCGGACGAAAGGCTCTTTACAAGACCGCCAGCGCCCGGCGGGGTGATATCATAGAAGTTTATGAGAAGTATCTGAAAGCCGGCAAGGATATTTTGGCCGTCACCCTCTCCTCCGGTCTGTCCGGTACCAATCAGGTTTGTCGGAAAGTGGCGGAAGAGTTGCTGGAAAAATATCCCCAGCGGAAGATCATTGTTGTGGATTCCCTGCGGTATTCTACCGCATTGTCCCTTTTGGTGATCAAAGCCAGTCAGAAGCAGCAGGAAGGCGCTACCTTGGAAGAGACCGCCGCTTA
>JAZSRS010000172.1:0-7286 GCA_045538595.1 Faecousia sp.
GAAGTTCTACTAAGTCGTGGTCAACGGATTTGGGTGTCTCCCCCTCTGTACCCCAGGCCACCCGGCGGATATTGATCAGATCCATGGGGGAGATATTGTTGGAAGAAGAACTGCCGCCTACCGCGCCGCACCCAAGGGTCAGCGCCGGGAACAGTCCCGTTGCCGCGCCGATGCCTCCCAGTGCCGCCGGGGTATTCACCAAAAACCGGGACACAGGGATTTGCAGGGCAAATTTCCGAATCACAGTTTCATCCTCTGCGTGCATAGCAAAGGTATGGCCGCTGCCCTCGTGGATCAGTACCTCGATGGCTTTATTCAGCACCGCGTCCTCCGATTCCATCACAAAAAACGCCAGTACCGGGCAGAGTTTCTCCATAGAATAAGGACGGGTAGGCCCTGCCTCCTGCTCCCTTGCCACCAGCACCTTGGTATCCCGTGGTACGGAAAAACCTGCTTTTTCCGCCAAACAGGTGGCAGACTTTCCCACGATCTCCGGGTTCAGCGTGCCGTTTGGCTTAAACAGGAGTTTGGCAAGGCAACCGGCTTCGTCCTTGTTCATAAAGTAAAAGCCCATTTTGCTTGCCTTTTCCCGCACGGTTTGTTCCATAGACGATTCTACAATCATACTCTGCTCCGACGCACAGACTGTGCCGTAGTCGAAGGTTTTGGAGCGGAGAATGCAAGTAAGTGCCTTTTCCACATCTGCCGACCGGTGGATATACACCGGCCCGTTGCCAGCGCCTACGCCGATGGCGGGTTTGCCAGAAGAATAGGCGGCTTTCACCATGGCCGGGCCGCCGGTGGCCAAAATCAGCCGGGTCTGGGGGGCGTGCATCAGTTCGTTGCACCCGGCCATTGAGGGAATGGTCAGGCAACCCACTGACCCCTTAGGCGCGCCGGCAGATTCTGCTGCCCGGGCCACAATCTCTGCGGCACGCAAGGTGCAGCAAATGGCTTTGGGGTGGGGCGAAAACACGATGCTGTTGCCGGATTTTAGGGCGATCAGCGCCTTATAACACACAGTGGAGGTGGGATTGGTGCTGGGTACGATGGCGGCGATCACCCCCATCGGCACACCAATTTCCCATAGTTTTTCCCGCTCGTTTTCCTTTAATACGCCTACGCAGGTCATATTTTCGATGGCAGAAAGCACCCGTTTGGAGGCAAATTCGTTCTTGATAATTTTATCCTGGGGATTGCCAAAGCCGGTCTCGCTGACCGCCATTTCCGCCAGTTCCGCGGAAGACGCGGCAAAGGCTTTCGCCACCGCCCGGACGATATCGTCCAGTTTGGCTTGGGGCATTTGGGCCAGAATCTTCTGGGCGTCTTCTGCCTGTTTTGCCAGGTCTCTTGCCTGCTGTATGGCTTGCAGGTCTTTATCCAGTTCCATGCGTTTCACTCCTTTATTTTGGTCGCTGGGCTACCTCGGCCACACCGGCGGCAAAGGCGGCGCAGGCAGCAGAACAAGCCGATTGTGTTCCGGTCAGCAGGCCGCCGCCAAAATTGGTGGGGCTGGGAGGGGGATATAGTTTACATAACTTTACATCTGCCGCTTTCAGCGCCCCGTCCATGGCGTACATACTCTCCAACGGCGGCGCAATGAGATAAGCCAAGGCGCTGCCCTCGGGTACACCGGCTTCTTTGGCTAAAAAACTGCCGCAACTGCTCACTGTATAGGCAAGGTACGGCACATCTCCCGCCTGTTCAAACCCAATGCGGCTTAAGGCGGACAGCGCCGCCTCCATACCGCTGCGTACTGCCCCGGGGGTGGTAGCGCAAAGAATGCCCAGCACTTCCCCGGCGTAGGGGGTGGAGGCGTTGGCCGCCCCGGCATAGAAACTGCTGCCAAAGCACACCTGTACCTCTGCCGACTTTGTGGCCTCGTCCAAGGCGATATAGGTGGCGTCGTCGCAATCGGTGGTGATCAGCCCCAAACAGGGGTAACCCTTTGGCGCGCCTAAGGTTTTGCACAAGTCCGGTGATGCCGCAGACAGGTACTGCACCGATAAAACATTTACCGGAATCATACTTTTTCCTCCGCGTGCAGTCCCACGCCGGACACTTTTTTCCGCAAAATCGTTTCAATCAGTTCCGCCACATAAGCGCCGGCTTCCACCGCCGGTGTGCCTTGGGCGTGGATATTGCTGACCACGGTGCGGGAGGATTCCGACACCCCGGTGTGGGGGTTGTAGGTGATATAGGCCGACATACTCTTATCGGTTACCAGACCGGGTCGCTCCCCTACCAGCACGCAAACGACCTGACAGCCGGTGATGTCGCCTACGGCATCGCCTGCGCCAACCCGGCAGAATTTCACAAAAATCCCCTTTCCCAGTTCAATGCCCCGGACTTTCAGTCCGTCTGCGATGGCACGAGCGCAGTCCATGGCGTTGGCGGCAATGGCGGCAGAGGACAGTCCGTCGCCGATGACCAACTGGACGGTGGGTTTGGCGGGAATTTCTTTACGGATCAGATTTGCGTTTTCTTCATCAAAGCACCGACCCATATCCGGCCGGGTCAGGTATTCATCTTTATCCTTACACCGGGTCTGCACGGAAACAAGGCCGTTTTTCGTTCCAAAATCCTCCGGCAGTTCCGAAAACACCGCGTCTTGGGCCGCGGCGTGGTCTGCACGGAAACGGAGCATGGTTAAAGTTTTATACCGGGGACCGGCTCTGCCGCTGCCTAAACGGGCAGGCGTCCTTTCTTTTAAGTGGCGGAAAGCCTTTTCGTCGGCGGGATTCTCCACCAGATACAGTTTCCGCAAATCCAGAGCAGATACATCTTCCACAAATCCAGAAGTATCTGCCGGTCGGTCTTCATTGTAGACCACCGTTTTGTATTCGCTGGCCTTTACCTGGGGCTGGGGGGCGTTCATTTGGCTTAATATCTCCGAGACCAAATTGGTCAATTCCTGTTTGTTCATAGTTTACTCCTTAAAAAAGAAGGGTTGAGCCGTCGCCGGCTTTGGGGGTCAGCCGTCCGTTTTCCAAAAAGCCCATTTTGTGGAGCCACCGGTCAAATTCCGGAATGGCAGTCTTTCCGGTCAGTTCCCGCAGGGCGGCAGTCTCCCGGAAGCCGGTGGTCTGATAGTTGAGCATAATGTCGTCCCCGTGGGGGATACCCATAAAGTAGTTACACCCGGCTACTGTCAACAGCGTTGCCAAATTTTCAATGTCGTTCTGGTCGGCTTTCATATGGTTGGTGTAGCAGCAGTCGCAGCCCATGGAAATGCCGGTGAGTTTGCCCATAAAATGGTCTTCCAGACCCGCCCGGGTAACCTGCCGGGCGTCGTACAAATACTCCGGCCCGATGAATCCTACCACCGTGTTCACCAAGAACGGCTGGAATCGCTTGGCAAAGCCGTAGCAACGGGCCTCCATGGTTACCTGGTCGGTGCCGTGATGGGCGTTGCTGCTGAGTTCCGAGCCCTGGCCGGTCTCAAAGTACATCACATTCGGCCCTTCTGCCGTGCCGTCGGTCAGGAGTAAATCCCTTGCGTCCTGCAAAGTTTCTGCGGAGAAGCCGAAGGCCTCGTTGCCCTTTTGGCTGCCGGCAATGGACTGGAAGATCAGGTCGCAGGGCGCACCGGCTCGCACCGCCTGAATTTGGGCGGTAACATGGGCAAGGACGCAGATTTGGGTGGGAATGGCCCAATGCTCCTTAATTTCCTGAAAGCGGCGCAGCACTTTCTCCACCTGTCGGGGGGAGTCAGTAACGGGATTCAGTCCGATCACCGCGTCGCCAGCCCCAAGGGTGAGACCCTCCAACACGGAGGCGGTGATACCGTCCGGGTCGTCGGTGGTGTGGTTGGGCTGCAGCCGGCAGGACAGTGTTCCCGGCAGGCCGATGGTGGTATTGCAGTGGGCGGTAACGGGGATCTTGGCTGCGGCGTAGATCAGGTCTAAGTTGCTCATCAGTTTGCATACACCGGCGATCATTTCCGCGGTAAGACCACGGCTGGCTTTCCGGATATCATCGCCGGTGGTGGTCTCAGACAGCAACCACTCCCGGAACTCCGCCACCGTCATATTTTTTACCTTTTCGTAGGCGGGGGTGTTCACATCGTCCTGAATGATGCGAGTTACTTCGTCCTGCTCGTAGGGAACGGCGGGGTTTTCCCGCAGATCCCGGAGGGTCATATCCGCCAGCACCACCTTGGCCGCCACCCGTTCTTGGGCGTTTTCCGCGGCTAGACCTGCCAGTTTATCGCCGGTCTTTTCCTCGTTGGCTTTGGCCAATACCTCTTTTACATCTTTGAATGTGTAAGTTTTTCCTAATAAGGTCGTTTTCAGTTTCATATAATTCATTCCTTTAATTCCCTCCCCCGGGGGAAGGTTTTTGGCTAAGAACTAAGGTTTTCACCACCACCGGAAAGGATGGGCCTACCGGCGCGCCGATGTCCAGAAAACTCTCCGGCTGCAATTTCACCCGGTCGATGCACAGGCAGGGTCGTTCCGGCTGTAGCAGGCAGATGGCGTGGCCCAGCGCCTTGGCCATATCCGCCTCCAAACACACCAGCATCTCCCGGTTTCCGCTGCCGGACACGATGGCGTTTGCCATTTGCTGCACCTGTTCATAAGTGGGAGCGGTGTAACCGGAAATGGCCAACACCACCGTGTCCGAATCCTGTCCGCGGTAGGCATCTTCCACCGCCTCCGGCGTTACCGGCATCGGCAGTACCGCCACAGGCAGGTTCTTCCGGGGTAGTGTCACCTTGGAACAGTAGACCGTAGACCCGGACAGGCATATGGCGTAACACCCGGCGCCGATGACGGTGGCCCGAATGGTCTGCTCTCCCAGCCGGTACTGCCCACGGCAGAGATCGCTTTGGCCAATGGCCTGTCCTAACAAAACGCCAATGTCCCCAAAGGCTTGGGGGGTGTGGGTCGTTTCAATACAATCCGCCACGCCACCGGAGAATGAGATCACATCTGCTTTTTGTACTTTCCACTGGCCGGTATTTTCCTTGGTGGTGAAGTGGTTAAGCAAATCTGTTGCCGGTCGCAAGGCTGCGGCCATTTCCAGCGCCTGCGTGAGTAAGGCGGTAACTTGGGATAGTTGGTGGGCTTCAGGGGTTTGTCCTACTGTCAGGTCGCAAAGGCCGCATAGCATCGGAGAAAGGTAGGTGATTTTCCCATTTTCGTCCAGTTTTATCAGCCGACCGCCTACATTTAGGCAACCGGTGCGGGTGATTTTGCCGTTTTCGATAAATGCCATATTGCTGGTGCCGCCACCGATGTCTATATGGAGGACGGATTTTCCGGTCTTTTGGGAAAATTCCACCGCCCCTGCACCCTTGGCCGCCAGCACACTCTCCAAATCCGGCCCGGCGGTGGCAACCACAAAGTCTCCGGCAAAGCCGGAAAGGGCGTGAAGCACCTCATTGGCGTTTTCTTTCCGGGAGGTCTCCCCGGTGATGATCACCGCACCGGTATCCACTTGGCTTTTGGTGATTCCGGCGGCGGCGTACTGACTGTTCACCCACCGGGCGATGGCCTCCCCGTCCACCCGGTCGTGGGATTGCAACGGGGTGAAGATCACCGGACTTTGGTATAGAATTTCCCGATTTCCGATGACCATTTCCGGCACGGAAAAGGCATTGCCTTTGTTTTCCACCTCCAAGGCAGAGACTACCATCTGGGTGGTGGTAGTGCCTACATCCAGTCCAACAGATATAAGTTTATCCAACGCCTATCACCTGCTCTAAAATGCGCTCCACCATTTGTTTGTCCGGCCGCACCGGATTGGTGGCGCAACAGGGGTCGGCCAGCGCCGATTGGGTGATGGCAGTCCAGTTTTCCCGCAATTTTTGGGGCGGCACACCGGCTTGGGCCAAGGTGGCAGGCAGTTGCAGTTCTTTTCGCAAGCGGGTCAGGGCGTTTTTCAAGTTCCGTACCGCCATCGTGTCTGCCGAGCCGCCTAATCCTGCCCCCCGGGCAAGGTCGGCATAGAGGGGATTGGCCTCTTTATTGGCTTCGATGACCACCGGGAGTAAAATGGCATTCAGCCGCCCGTGGGGCAAATGGAACTGGCCGCCCAATGCGTGGGAAATGGCGTGGCAGACGCCCAATCCCGACTGGGCAAATGCTACCCCCGCCATGGTAGCGGCAAGGTGTATCTGCTGCCGTACCCGGGTGTCCCCGTGGAAAGATGCTGGCAGGTGTTCCATTGCCGTGGCAAATGCGTCCCGGGCCAGCGACCGGGAGATCGCCCCTGCCCCGGTGGCAACAAAACTCTCTGTGGCGTGGGCAATAATGTCGAATCCTGCGTCGGCAATCAGGTTTTTGGGTAGGGTGTTCAGCAGATTTCCGTCCAAAATGGCCAATTCCGGCTGCAAAGAGGGGTCGATCAAGGGGTGCTTGACGCCCTTATGGGTCAGCACCGCAAAGTCGGTCACCTCCGAGCCTGACCCGGAGGTGGTGGGAATGGCCACAAGACGGATGGGCAGACCGGAAAAATAGGCCATCGCCTTGGCGCAGTCCATAGCGCTGCCGCCGCCCAACGCCACCACCGTGTCCGGCTGGAACGCCTGCACCGCCGCCGTGCCCTCCGCTGAAAGTTCCACGGTAGGGTCCGGCTGCACCCGGTAGAAAAATTCCACCGCTTCGGCTTGCAAAGCCTTTCGGAGTTTTTCCGGCAGGTCGGTTTCCTTAAAATAAGGATCTGCCACCACCAGTACCCGTTTGGATTTCAGCCGGGACAGTTCCCAGATCGCCCCGATGCCGGAGATAATTTCTGTTTTACAGGAGAATGATTCCATGGTTACACCGCCTTTTGGTAGCAGTATTTCCCAATTGGAGAAAAATATGTGCAAAAAAAGGAATGGTCATACTTTCTCGCCGGTGAGAAAGTATGATCGTTCCCCTATTTGACTTATTCCTAAAAAAATGCTAAACTAACTACACTATCGTTCCCTTTGGAGGACTGTATATGCAAGCAATTTTCTTGGCGGTTTTCGCCGCTGTCATCGTGGTCGCTGACCAGATCACCAAGTATTTGGTGGTAGCCAATATCCCCCTCCACGGCCAAGTGGAGTTTCTCCCCGGTTTTTTGGGGTTTACCTATGTGCAGAATTTCGGCGCGGCATTCTCCTCGTTTCAGGGAATGCAGTGGCTGTTTGCCCTGATTTTTGCGCTGTTTACCGTGGCAGTCATTTGGGAGTACAAGAAGCATTCCCTGCCTTTTACCACCTTTGAATGGTGGTGCATCGCTGCGGTCTATGGCGGCGGCTTGGGCAATATGATCGACCGGGTACGGCTGGGCTATGTGGTGGATATGATCGA
>JAZSRS010000154.1:0-18330 GCA_045538595.1 Faecousia sp.
AGCAGCACGGTGTAGCCCAGCTTATCAGCGCAGGCCAGGACCTTGCCCAGGCATTCGTCAAGGGCCTCCATAGAGGTGACGACCGCTTCCATCACGCCGGTGTGGCCCACCATATCGCCGTTGGGGTAGTTGCAGCGCAGGAACTGATACTTGCCGGAGGCCATGGCCTCCACCATTGCCTGGGTGATCTCCCTGGACTTCATGGCAGGTGCCTGCTCGAAGGGGATCACATCGGAGGGGATCTCCAGGTACTCTTCCAGCTCTTCGCTGACCTTGCCGGAGCGGTTGCCGTTCCAGAAATAGGTCACGTGGCCGTACTTCTGGGTCTCAGACACGGCAAACTCCCGGATACCGGCCTTACACAGCACCTCCGTCAGGGTGTTGGTGATGACGGGGGGCTGGACCAGGTAGTTTTCGGGGATGTTCAGGTCGCCGTCGTACTGGAGCATACCGGCAAACTTGACGCCCTGGTAGTCGCCACGATCGAACTTGTCAAAGTCCTTGCGGTCGAAGGCAAGGCTGATTTCCTGGGCGCGGTCGCCCCGGAAGTTAAACAGCACCACAGAGTCGCCGTTGGCGATCTTGGCGATGGGCTGGCCGTTACGGGCCACCACGAAGGCAGGAAGATCCTGGTCAATCACACCGGTCTCAGCCCGGTAGGTCTCAATGGCCTCTGCAGCAGAGGCAAACTGACGGCCGATGCCCTGGACATGGGTTCTCCAGCCGTTTTCCACCATTGCCCAGTTGGCTTCGTACCGGTCCATAGTCACCTGCATACGGCCGCCGCCGGAGGCGATGGCGTAGTCGCAGCCATCGGTGTTCAGTTCTTTCAATACATTCTCCAGCATCTCCACATACTCCAATGCGGAGGTGGCAGGCACATCACGGCCGTCCAGCAGAATGTGGCAGTAAGCCTGCTTTACACCGGCAGCGTGAGCAGCCTTCAGCAGGGCGATCAGATGGTGAATGTTGGAGTGGACATTGCCATCGGACAGAAGGCCCATAAAGTGCATGGCCTTGCCGGACTTGGCGTTCTCCACCAGATCCACCCAAGTGGCGGATGCGAACAGAGTGCCGTTCTCGATGGATTCGCCCACCAACTTAGCGCCCTGAGAGTATACCTGACCGCAGCCCAGGGCATTGTGACCTACTTCGGAGTTGCCCATATCTTCGTCGCTGGGTAGACCGACGGCAGTGCCGTGGGCTTTCAGGTATGTATGAGGACAGGTAGCCAGCAGGTGATCCAGCGTGGGAGTCTTGGCAACGACTACAGCGTCACCGCTGCCGCCGTCACCCTTGCCGACACCGTCCATAATGACCAAAACAATCGGTTTCTTCATAAGAAAAATTCCTCCGGAATCAATATATACAAATCTTTGCATTTTATCAGCCATACTATTTTACATCATTTTTGCCAAACTTACAACTGCTTTTTGAAAATTTACTATATTCTACGAAAAAACACATCAAAAACAGGGTAAAATTTAAGCAAAACAGGGAAGGCACATCCTTGACTATACCCCAAAAGTGTGTTACTATAACTGCGTTCTGCCGGCATGGTGGAATAGGTAGACACAAGGGACTTAAAATCCCTCGCCGTAAAAAGCGTACCGGTTCGATTCCGGTTGCCGGCACCACGTTCCCACTCTGACTCTATCAAAGTCAGGGTGGGATTTTTAATTCTTATATTTGACATTTTTCAACAAAAACCAGCATTTTAAGAATAAATCGAGATAATTTGGTTTTTGCTCCATAAAATGGCAGTTGAAGCTTTGGTATTCGCTGAACGATTCTATTTTAGTTCGTTCACCAAATAGGGGGATGCGTTCAACGAATACCCGGCAATCGTTCAGCTAATAGAAACGAAAAATATAGTGCTTGCAATTTACGATCATTGATGTATTATTGATATTGGAACAATAGCTTTTGTCAGAATGTCTGGCACCGGCAGCGAGTCGCTGTCGGGTAGCATTAAGTATCCGTATTCGCTTGCGCTCAGCCGAACTGCTTGCAGTATTTAAGCACACGCTGTGTGCGCCACCGCGGCACATTTCATGTGCCCGCACCCTAAATACTGCCGCGCATTTCGCCATACATCATTGTATTGTTCCAATCCGGGAAAGGGAGGGAAAGTTTCATGATCGTATACAGGGAGCTTTCCTCCCTTGAACAGGATCTTGGCATCAGCGCTAAGGTGCTTTATGCCGTCAGCAATAATTTGAATAAGCATTATCGCAAGACTAAGATCCCTAAAAAGAACGGCGGTTTCCGCAATTTGTCCGTTCCTGATGAGGTGTTGAAAACCATTCAAAAGCGGATTGCTGAGGTACTTCTGATCCATATGCCTGTGTCTCGATATGCTAAGGCTTATTGTTTTGGTAGTTCCACACTCCGTAATGCTAAGCATCATGTGGGTAAGCAGGTGGTACTGAAGCTGGACATTCTCCATTTTTTCGATAGTATCCGGTACGCCACCGTAAAAGATATAGCGTTCCCTGAGGAAATCTATGCAGAGCCTCTGCGCATCCTGCTGACTATGTTGTGCTATCACAAAAATGCCCTGCCCCAAGGTGCGCCCAGTTCGCCAGCCATCACTAATATCATTCTGTATGAGTTTGACGAGTATATTGGACAGTGGTGCCGGGAGCGGAGTATCAGTTACACTCGATACTGTGACGATATGACCTTCTCTGGTAACTTTGATCCGGTGGAAGTGATCCGATTTGTCAGACTAGAACTGAAGAAAATGGGTTTCCTGCTAAACGAGCAGAAAACCCGGATTCAGCGACCCAGTCAGCAGCAGACCGTTACAGGAATTGTAGTCAACAAAAAACTGAGCATCCCCGCAGACTACCGCCACAAACTGCGGCAGGAGCTGTATTACTGCAGAAAGTTCGGCATTCAGGAACACCTTCAGAAACTCGGTCTAGACATAACCGAGGACACTTACCGGATGCAGTTGCTGGGAAAGGTGAATTATGTACTGCAAGTTCGCCCTGATGATCAAGAGATAAAAGCTGCAAAAAAACGGCTCCAAGCAAAATAGAAGGGCAACCTCTGAATCAAAGCAATGCACCCCCGGGTGCATTCTATTAAAGTTGAGCATTATTCCCAAAATAAGGGAGAGGCCTGAGCCTCTCCCTTATTTTGATGCCGCTGGGAATCGAACCCATCTAAGTGCAAGTGTCCGGTAGACTGTTGCTCCCACCAGTTCAAAAACTGGTGGCTACTATAATTTTTGCCCTTGGGCAAAATGCAAATCGATTCCGGTCAGCGATGGACGCAGGTGTACCGCCACCAAGGCATACACCGGGTACTGCCACTTCTTCATTTCAAAGGTTTTTGCACATAGAAGGGGATAAGAAAAAGTGGATTTTCGTCTAAAACATTCTAAAACATATTGACTTTGTTGCTTTCGTGTGCTATGCTACATGGTAACAAATCACAAAGGAGGCAGTTAAAATGATGAATAACAAGTTTTACTTTTATTATTTTAAAAAGGGCTGCCCGTCTTCTGTGATATCCAAAGCATAAAATCTTTGGAGTGGATAAACGGACAGTCCGCATTTGCTATGCTTTTAAGGCTTAGGCAGTGCGGATTTTTTATTTTACCAAGACCATAATCTGAGCAATCAATTTAGAAATGAGGCGCATAACAATGTCAATGCATTTCCACAGAAAACTCCCCATTCCGCAGGAAGTAAAAAAAGAATACGCCTTGACCCAGCGTATGGAACAGGTGAAAGCCGCGCGAGATGAGAGCATTCGGGCCGTATTCGATGGGAGTTCCGACAAATTTCTCCTTATAATCGGTCCTTGCTCTGCAGACCACAGTGAGCCGGTTTTAGAATACATTTCCAGACTGCACCGCGTTCAGGAGCAGGTTTCGGACAAGATCGTTATCATTCCCCGTATCTACACCAACAAACCCAGAACCACCGGTCAGGGTTACAAGGGGATGCTGCATCAGCCCAACCCGAACGAAAAGCCAGATATGTACAAAGGTATCGTTGCGATCCGCCAGTTGCATTTGGCGGCTCTTCGCGATTACGATTTCTCCTGTGCCGATGAGATGCTCTATCCCGAAAATCATCGGTATCTTTCCGATCTGCTTTCTTATGTTGCGGTAGGCGCCCGTTCGGTAGAGAATCAGCAGCACAGACTGACAGCAAGCGGTATCGGTGTGCCTGTTGGTATGAAGAATCCCACCGGCGGTGACCTTGGTGTTATGATGAACTCCATCGTAGCCGCTCAGGGCAGTCATACCTTCCTCTATCGCGGATGGGAGGTAACCAGCGAAGGCAATCCCTATGCCCACGCCATTCTCCGCGGTTACGTTGACTATGCAGGAAGAAGTATCTCCAACTACCATTACGAGGATCTTCTGAGGGTGGAAGAACTCTACGAGAAATCCAACCTTACGAATCCCTCTGTTATCGTTGATACCAACCATAACAACTCCGGCAAGAAATACCTTGAGCAGGTGCGTATTGCAAAGGATATTGTTCACAGCCGCAATCAAAACGCAGATATCAAGCGTCTTGTAAAAGGTCTGATGATCGAAAGTTACCTTGAGGACGGTGCGCAGGGTATGGGTGAGCACGTCTTCGGCAAGTCCATTACCGACCCCTGCCTTGGTTGGGAAAAAACAGAGAGATTGATTCTTGATATTGCAGAAAAACTGTAAGTAATTCAGGAAAGGTGAGTAAAGATGGCTAACAAGTTGGAAGAAGCAAGACGTATCATAAATGAAGTGGATGCCCAGATGGCAGACCTTTTCGTCAAGCGAATGAGAGCAGCCGAAATGGTGTATGCGTACAAAAAGGAATTCGGTCTCCCGATTTTTGACCAAAAGCGTGAGGAGACGGTAATGGAAAAGAACGCTGCACTTGTTGAGGATGAAGTTCTCAAAGGCTATTACATCGACTACCTTAAGCACCTAATGTCGGTATCCCGCGCCTATCAATACCGTATGCAAAGCGGGTTGAAGGTGGCATACAGCGGTGTGGAAGGAGCATTCGCCCATATTGCTGCAGGCAGAATCTTCCCGGAAGGGAACCGTGTTTCCTACGGCGATTTCAAAGGGGCATATCACTCGGTAGTCAGTGGAGAAAGCGACGTTGCCGTGCTTCCTATCGAGAACAGTTATGCCGGTGAAGTGGGACAAACGCTTGATCTTATCTTCTCGGGAACACTTCATATCAACGGAATATACGAACTGGAGATCCATCAAAATCTTCTCGGTGTCCCCGGCGCGACTGTTGAGGATATCAAGAAGGTAACCAGTCATCCGCAAGCCCTTAGTCAGTGCCATGATTATATTGAGATGCGGGGCTTCGAAACCGAAGAAGCCAACAACACAGCACTTGCCGCCAAGTCGGTTGCAGATGTGAACGATAAGTCCTACGGTGCCATTGCCAGCGTGGAGACTGCGGAACTTTACGGTCTCAAGGTTATCGAACCAAACATCAACAAAAGCGGAGAAAACACCACCCGTTTTGCCGTCCTTTCAAAGGTGCGTGCCAGTTCACCGGCGCTTTCCAGTACCGTTCTGATGCTGACGGTTAAGCATGAAGCAGGTTCCCTTGCAAATGCCATCAGCATCATTGGTCAGTATGGCTACAGTATGACTGCGCTCCGCAGCAGACCGATGAAGAAGCATTCCTGGCAGTATTATTTCTACATCGAAATAGATGGGGCTGTGGACAGCGAAAACGGACGGAAAATGCTTAACGAGTTAGGCAAGGTGTGCGATCAACTAAAGGTTGCAGGAACGTTCGCTCCCCACACCGAGATATGAGGATGAAGACAATGACGATACATATGAACTTAGGTGATGACAGTTACGACATACTGGTGGAAAGAGGCATCCTTGCAAATGCCAATGAACATTTGGATCTGAACAGACGGGTTCTGATCGTAACCGATTCGGGTGTTCCTGAAGCATATGCCAAGACGGTTGCCCAACAGTGCAAGGAAGGCATTATCTGCACCGTTGAGGAGGGAGAATCCTCTAAAAGCCTAGAAGCGTTCGGAAAACTTCTGCAAACGATGCTCGACCACGGATTTTCACGGAAGGATTGTGTGGTTGCAGTCGGCGGCGGTGTGGTGGGCGATCTTTCCGGCTTTGCGGCGTCGGCATATATGCGTGGGATTGATTTCTACAATATCCCCACGACGCTTCTTTCCCAGATAGATTCCTCTATTGGCGGGAAGACGGCAATCAATTTCGGTGGCGTGAAGAACATCGTGGGCGCATTCTACCAGCCAAAGAAGGTTCTTGTTGACCCTGTACTCCTTAAAACGCTTCCTCAAAGACAGATATCCAACGGCCTTGCCGAAGCGGTGAAGATGGCGCTTACATCCGACAAAGAACTGTTTAATATCCTTGAGAATAAGGACATCGAGAGTAATATGGACGAGATCATTATCCGTTCTTTGAATATCAAAAAGAATGTAGTAGAACAGGACGAAAAGGAATCGGGGCTTCGTAAGATCCTCAACTTCGGACACACGATCGGTCATGGCATCGAAAGCAGTGAGGGCATGTCCCAACTTTATCACGGAGAATGCGTTGCCCTTGGTATGATACCAATGTGCGGTGAAGCGATCCGCCCGAGAGTAATTGAAATTTTGAAAAAGTGCAACTTGTATCGGGAAATCAAGTACGATTGGGAGAAGATCACCGAAGCGGCGTTCCACGACAAGAAGGCTGACGGTGATACTGTAACCGTAACAAGAGTAAATGAGATAGGCAGTTTTGTACTGACCACAATGAAATGCCTTGAAGTGATCGAGATGGCAAAAGCCGGTTTGAAAGGTTGATAGAAATGAAAAATACACTTGGAAGAAGCGTAGCGATTACCCTGTTTGGAGAAAGCCACGGAGAATGTATCGGCGCGACGGTGGATGGACTTGCACCCGGAATCGAAATAAATAGCGACTACATCGCCCATATGCTCACCCTTCGCCGTCCGGACGGCAGGATCTCCACACCGAGAAAGGAAAAGGACGAATTTAAGATCGTCAGCGGTGTAGTGGATAACAGAACTACGGGAACGCCGATTACGATTCTCATACCAAACGGGAATGTGAAAAGCGGAGATTATTCGCAGATGAAAACAGTTGCCCGTCCATCTCACGCAGACTACACAGCCGAGTGTAAATATCACGGCTATCAGGACGCCAGAGGCGGTGGCCATTTCAGCGGCCGTATTACTGCCGCGCTGGTGGCCGCAGGCGCTATTTGCAAATATGCATTAGAGCAAAAAAACATCTATATCGGAACGCATATGAAACGGTGTGCCGGTATTGCAGACAGAGAGTTTAACGATCTTCTGTCAGACATCAACAGCGTAAATAAAAAGACCTTTGCCGTGCTTGACGAAGCCAGCGGAGAGAAGATGCAGGAGGCGATCCTGAAAGCGGCATCCCAGGGTGATAGCGTTGGCGGTGTTCTGGAAACGGCAGTCATCGGGATACCGGCGGGTGTTGGTGAGCCGTGGTTTGATACTGTAGAGAGTATGCTCTCTCATATGATGTTCTCTATCCCTGCCGTTAAGGGCATTGAGTTCGGAGCCGGTTTTGCGATTGCCGATATGCAGGGCAGTGGTGCAAACGACCCGTTCAGAATAGAAGACGGCAAGGTCATATCCACTACAAATAACAACGGAGGCATCAACGGCGGGATTACCAACGGTATGCCCGTCATCTTCCGAACGGCCATCAAACCCACACCGACGATCTTTAAGCCGCAGGATACTGTGGATTTTAGAACGATGACCGAAACGGTACTGGAAGGGAAAGGCAGACACGACCCTGCCATCGTTCACCGGGCAAGAGTGGTGCAGGATGCGGCATCGGCGATTGTCCTGTGTGATGTCTTGGCTATGCGATTTGGCACGGATTGGCTAAAATAATCAATGAGTAGGAAATAAGAATGAAAAAATATGGATGTATCGGTAAGAAACTGACACATAGTTTTTCTAAGGAGATCCACGCCAGACTTGCCGACTATGAATATGAACTGATCGAACTGACCGAGGAAGAAGTTGCGCCTTTCCTTCAAAAGAAGGATTTTGAGGCGATCAACGTAACCATTCCCTATAAGCAGACGGTTATCCCTCATCTCGATTCAGTAAGTGAGATTGCACAGCGAATCGGGGCGGTCAATACCATCGTCAATCATAGCGGCAAACTGTACGGCTATAACACCGACTATTACGGGATGAAAGCGCTCATTGAACGGGTGGGTTTGGATCTTCAAGGGAAAAAAGTGTTGGTGCTTGGCACAGGTGGGACGAGCAAGACGGCGCGTGTTGCGGCGGCTGATCTGGGGGCATCCGATGTGCTGACGGTCAGCAGAGGAAAAACGGATGAATATATTACCTATGAGGAAGCGGTCGATCTTCACGGGGATGCCAGCATCATCATCAACACGACACCTTTGGGAATGTATCCCGATTGCAAGTCCAAACCCATAGATATCTCCCCATTTAATCGCCTTGAAGGCGTGATCGATGCGGTGTATAATCCTCTTTGCACCAACCTGGTGTTGGATGCCAAGGCAAAAGGGATCAGAGCCGAGGGCGGCCTGTATATGCTTGTAATGCAAGCAGTCGTAGCGGTTGAAAAATTCCTTGACACGAAGATCGAAAAGACTATTGCCGACAGTGTGTTTGCATCTGTCCTTGCCACAAAGGAAAATATTGTTCTTACGGGAATGCCCGGAAGCGGAAAGAGTACGGTAGGGCGGCTTCTTAAGGGGGATGGATATGAGTTTATCGACACCGACGCGGAGATTGAAAAGCGGTGCGGCTGTACGATCAGGGAACTGATTGCTGCCAAAGGCGAAACATCTTTCCGCGACCTGGAAACCGAAGTGATCCGCGACGTATCGTCAGAAAGCAGCCGCATTATATCCACAGGTGGCGGAGCAATTTTAAGAGAAGAAAATGTAAGATATCTTAAACGCAACGGCAAACTGTTTTTCCTCAATGCAGCGTTATCAAGACTGCACGCAACGGAAGACAGACCGCTTTCCAATACCGAAGAAAAACTGATAAAGATATATGCCGAAAGATTAGATACATATAAAGCAACCGCCGACGTGATCGTTCCCGATATGGCAACGCCCGAAGCAGAGGCAGAATACATTTTAGCAAGACGAAAGGAACTGATACTGTGAAGATCCTTGTAATAAATGGACCAAACTTAAATATGCTGGGCATCCGGGAACCCGACCATTACGGCCGGGAGACCTATGCTGACCTGATGGCAAAGATTAAAAATCATTGCCAAGCCAAAGGGATTGAGGTGGAACAGTTCCAATCCAATCATGAAGGCGCTCTTGTGGACGAAATCCAAAGAGCATACGGAAATGTGGATGGAATCGTGATTAACCCCGGTGCTTATACGCATACGAGTATCGCAATCTTGGACGCTGTCAAATCCGTAAACATCCCAACTGTTGAGGTGCATATCTCAAAGGTAGAGGAACGGGAGGACTTCCGTCAGATCAGTTACATCAGACTGGCCTGTGTGAAGACGATAACAGGACACGGAACGGACGGATACCTTGAGGCCATAGATTTTTTAACCGAGGGGAAATAAGATGACAGCAACATTCAAACCCAGCAGACTAAAAGGTACGGTCTATGCCCCACCGTCTAAAAGTATGGCGCATAGATACCTTATCGGCGCGGCGCTCTCGGGGCAGAAATGCACGCTGACAGGTGTTGATTACAGCGAAGACATTCTTGCCAGCATCGACTGCCTGAAAGCATTGGGAGCGAATATAACGACCAACAAGGACACGGTGTTCATCGACCCGCTGGGGTTTATGCAAACAGATAACCCGATCTTGGCGTGCAGAGAAAGCGGAAGTACCCTTCGTTTCTTTATACCCCTTGCCCTTTGCTTGGGTAAGACGGTGGTTCTGCGCGGCAGCCAGCGTCTTCTTGAAAGACCTCTCGATGTTTATGAGGAACTTTGTCGCGAAAAGGGTTTTACCTTCCATAAAGATCAAAACGCTGTTACACTCTGCGGAACGCTGGAAAGCGGCGCTTACAAGGTCCGTGGAGATATCAGCAGTCAGTTTATAACGGGACTCATCTTGGCACTGGTATACTTGGGTAAAGATTCCTCTATTGAGATAATTCCGCCTTTTGAGAGTAGGTCATATATCAATTTGACTTTATCTGCACTCAAATCCTTTGGTGCAGATGTGGCGTTTACGGATGAATACAGAATTGAGATCAAAGCCTCCAAAATGCAAGCCTTTTCAGGCAGAATAGAGGGAGATTATTCCAACGCTGCATTCCTGGATGCATTCAACCATATTGGTTCGGAAGTTAAGATTACAAACTTGAATCCCCATAGTTTGCAAGGCGACAGAGTGTATGCCGAGTATTTTGCGCAGATATCAAGCGGTACACCAACCCTTGATATTTCCGACTGTCCTGATCTTGGACCTGTGCTATTTGCGCTTGCCGCATTAAAAAACGGCGCGACCTTCACAGGGACAGACCGGCTCAAAGCCAAGGAGAGCGACCGAGGTGCCGCAATGCACGAAGAACTTTCAAAACTTGGCGGCGGATTGACCTTTGGAGACAACACAATTACCGTGCCCAAACAGGAACTCCGCTATCAAGGAGAAATCCTAAACGGACATAACGACCACCGCATCGTAATGGCCATGTCGGTGATCCTTTCAAAAACAGGCGGTGCTATTGGAGGCGCAGAAGCCGTCAGAAAGAGTTATCCCGGATTTTTTGAGGATATAAAACGACTTGGAGCAGAGGTTGAATTATTATGATAGTAGACGTAAGCAAAAGGATACTCATCGTCGGTCTCGGACTTTTGGGCGGAAGTTACGCAAAGGTGTTGAAGCGATTTGGATTTCATATCAGCGCCATCACCTTAGAGCAAAGTTCCATAGACTATGCGTTGAGAGAGAATATCATAGATGAAGGCTCGATCGAACTGGATGAGAAGATGATCGGAGAAGCAGACTTTGTGATCTTTGCGCTGTATCCTCACGTGTTTGTGGAGTGGATCGAGAAGAACCAAGGACTTCTTAAAAGCGGCGCGCTTATCACCGACGTAACCGGTGTTAAGGGTAGTATCGTTTATAAGATTCAGGAAATTCTCCGTCCAGATGTAGAGTTTATTGCGGCGCACCCTATGGCAGGCCGAGAGGTATCCGGCGTAGAGAACAGCACGGACAAACTGTTCATTGGTGCAAACTACATCGTAACGCCCACCGATAAGAATACACCGGAAGCCATACAGACATGCATTGAACTTGGCAGACTTCTGGGGTTTTCCAATGTAACCACGCTCTCGCCCGAGGAGCATGACGAGATGATCGGCTTCCTTTCCCAGTTGACGCACTGTATTGCCATCACCCTTATGACATGCAATGATAAGGAGAATATGGAGAAGTTCACCGGCGATTCGTTCCGTGATCTTACCCGAATCGCACGCATCAACGATCTGATGTGGAGCGAACTGTTCGTAGCAAATAAGCCTGCACTTTTGGAGCAGATGAACCTGTTTGCTGATAAATTCAATGAACTGAAGACAATGCTGGAAAACGAAGATGTGGACGGCATGAGAAAGATGATGCGTCATTCCACCCAGCGACGCGCCCTGTTTGATAAGAAATGAGGCGCACCGAAGAAAATGAGGCATGAAAAATTTTATAAGGATGCCTCTCCTTTGTTTTGGCGTAGAGGACCGGAATCGAATCCATAAGAACACAGCGTTAATCATCGAAAGGATATCCAAATGTGATATCTGCAACATAACTTTATAAAATTATCCCATATAATAAAACCAAACCAAGAGAATAGAAAGTTTTCATATGGAAACATTATCAGAAAAGCGAGGTGTATTGTATGGGACACTTAAAAGGAAAGACTGTGATTATTACCGGCGGCGGTAGAGCGGTTTTGCAGGACGGAAGTTGCGGCTCCATTGGCTACGGCATTGCCACCGCATTTGCCAAGGAAGGGGCGAATCTTGTTTTAACCGGCCGGAATCTCACAAAGTTGATGCAGGCCAAGGAGGAATTGGAACGGCTGTATCGGGTAGAAGTGCTGGTGGTACAGGCGGATATTGCTGCAGGGGCTGACAATGAGGCTACGGCTATGAAAGTAGTGGACGAAGCGGTCAAGAAGTTCGGCGATATCCATGTATTGATCAACAATGCCCAGGCATCTGCATCCGGTGTTACTTTGGCAGACCATACCACGGAGCAGTTTGACTTGGCTGTGTACTCCGGCCTGTACGCCACATTCTACTATATGAAAGCCTGCTATCCCTACTTGGCCAAAACCAAGGGCAGCGTGATCAATTTTGCCTCCGGCGCGGGACTCTTTGGCAATTTCGGACAAAGCGCCTATGCGGCCGCCAAGGAAGGCATTCGCGGCCTGACCCGGGTAGCGGCAACGGAATGGGGAAAAGACGGCATCAATGTGAATGTAGTGTGTCCTCTGGCCTGGACGGCTCAGTTGGAGGGCTGGTCAAAGGCCAACCCGGAGGCTTTCCAAGCCAATGTAAAAATGCCCCCGATGGGTCACTTTGGAGATTCGGAAAAAGAGATCGGCAGAGCCTGTGTGGCGCTGACCTCTCCGGACCTGAAGTATATGAGCGGCGAGACCCTGACCTTAGAGGGCGGCATGGGATTGCGCCCGTAATACAATGCAAAAAGCACCCGACAGAGCGTCGGGTGCTTTTTGTGCATATTACAGTTTGCCAATAAACCGTGTACTAGGGGAGAGATTTCATATTTTGCAGTAGTTCGATAATTCTATCCAGTTGTTCATTTCGGTCGCAACTTTTTTGCAGGGAAATGGTACTGACTTCCCAATCTGGGAACAGCACGGCATAACGCCGCAGTACCGCCTTCAAAAGGCTATCCAGTTCCATCTCATCCGCCTTTTCAATTTCTTCCACTAAGTCGAACATTATTTTACCCTCCTCGCAATGTGGAATTTACATACATTATGATAACACTCTGTTTGTATAAATTCAATGTTTCTGTTGATATACTGTTATCATAATTTTTGCGAGGTGTTATCATGGCGACAAACAAAATTCAAACCGGTATTCGATTTGACCCGGAACTCCTTTACAAAATCACATATGTTGCCAAGGATAATAAACGCTCCTTGAATGCCCAATTGGAATACCTTGCACAACTTTGCGTCAAGGAGTATGAGGTCTCCAACGGCAGTATCCCGGTAAATGACGAAATCCTTTACCAGAAATAATACTGTTGTCATACTGTGATAAAAAGCCTACACAGACCATTGGGGTACTGTGCAGGCTTTTGTGTCTATTACAGTTCGTCATATAGCAGAATCAGTTGGAGGTAACAGTCCAAGTGCCGTTTGCAAATGTGCCGGTGAAATCAAAATCGGAGGGGTAAGCAGTGATTTCACAGGTGTCGCCGTTGGCGCCGAACCGGAAGGTGAATTCACTGGCAGTCGTGGTCTCGTCAGCGGCAATCGTGCCGTCGTCGCTGAGAGCCAAAGCATATGCTTCTTTGTAGGCAGCGTTCAGTTTTTGCAGAGCAGCGGACATTTGTGCTTTGGAAAGGTCCACCGTGGTGCTGGGCTCGGTAGACTGGGTGTCGCATTTTCCGCAAGTGCATGACTTGCAACAAGCGCATGCGTTTCTGCAAGCGCATAAGCACAGCAACAGCATACATACGAAAATCAAAGATAAAACTTTCTTCATAGTAGTTTCCTCTCTCTTTCTAAGTAAAATGGGCAAATTTCCATTACAACCCCACAGGGACAAATCCCTCTTTCGTGAGGACAAAATACTCCTGATAGCCGCATTCTCTCAGCAGCGCTTTCGCCTCTGCAAAGTGGCAGTCCATCAGGTGCTTTTGGTGGCAATCGGAGGAGATCACCGCGCCGAAACCTAAGTGTTTCATTTCCCGAATGATAAAGGGATCGGGGTAGGGGGTAGTGCGGTAACCCCGGGCCACCGCGCCGGTGTTGACCTCAAAGTAGGGGATCTTTCCTGCCAATGCTTCTGCTGCCCCAAGAGCGGCATCCCGATACGCCTTGCTTTCAGAGTCAAAGAGATGCACTGTATCCCGGTGTTTGGTGATCAGATCGAAATGGCCGATGATCTGACAGTCACCGAAATCCGGCAGCCAGGCCAGTTGCCGGTAGTATTCCTTGGCAAAGGCCATGCCGTCGCCATCAAAATGCTCGTCGATCATCTTGTAGAAATGTTCCACAACGCCGTCAAATTCGTAGTCTACCCCGTCAAACCGCAGGCCGTGGACAGACCCGATCACATAGTCATATCCCTCCGGCCGTTCCGGGCAGCAGATGTCAAATTCCAACCCGCAGAAAATGTCGATCAAGTGGCCGTATTTCTGTTTCAGTCGGGCAATTTCCTGCCGATACTCTTTGGTGGATTCCAAAGTCATAGAGTAGTAAGCGGCGTAGGGCATATAACAGTGGCCGGAAAATCCGATTCCGCCAAATCCGTTTTCAATGGCGTACTGCACAACCTCCTCGGGGGTATCCTTGCCATCGCAGAAGGTGGTATGCTGGTGCAGATTTTGTAAATCGTTCATAAACCCGCTCCTTTTTTGTTTTCTACATTATACAACACAAATTTCATTTATCAATAAAGAATATGTTATTTTCTTGCTTTTAGTTACAGATGTGGTAAGATATGGTGGATAAATTCAAAGACACGGAGCGTTTTTATGAGTAAGACGTTGAATATGACCCAAGGGTCTCCCATAAGACTGCTGGTGCGGTTTTCTCTGCCGCTGATGTTGGGTAATATATTTCAGCAACTCTATACAGTGGTGGATACCGCTATCGTAGGCCGGGGCGTGGGAATGGTGGCCTTGGCGGCGCTGGGCGCAGTGGACTGGCTGAACTGGATGATGCTGGGACTGGCCCAAGGCTTCGCCCAGGGATTCAGCGTTCGAGTGGCCCAGAAATTTGGCGAAGAAGATCGCCGCGGCCTGCACCTGTTTATGGGACAGTCCTCTGTGCTGATGGGCGGGCTGATAGTGCTTTGCGCTCTTGTGGGACAGTTGTGCCTGCCTCTGTTTTTGCGGTTTTTGCGGGTACCGCCGGATCTGTATCCCATGGCAAAACTCTATACCCGGATTCTGTTTGCCGGTATTCCGGCGGTGTTCTTCTTTAATTACTGCGCCGCAATGCTGCGGGCGGTAGGCAACAGTAAGACCCCGCTGGTGGCAATGGTGGTGGCGGCGCTGACCAATATTGCGCTGGATATCGTGGCGGTATTCGTACTGGGATGGGGCGTAGCCGGCGCGGCAATCGCCACATTGATCGCCCAAGTCCTGTCCGGTACGATTTGCTTTATCCGCATTTGCCGTACGCCCCAACTGCGCTACCCGGCAAAGACCCTGAAGCCCCGCTGGGACATTATGAAAAACCTTCTGAAGATCGGTACGCCTTCGGCTGCCAAGAATTTGGTGGTAGCGCTGGGCGGTATGGTGGTAACCTCGGTGGTCAACGCCTTTGGCACGGCCTTTATCGCAGGCTTTACTTCTTCTAATAAACTATACGGTCTGCTGGAAATCGCAGCCCTTTCCTATGGCTACGCAGTGATCACCTATGTAGGCCAGAATTACGGTGCGATGCGCTTTGACCGGATCAAATCCGGCATGAAAAGCGCCGCCATATTGGCGGTGGCTACCTCTGTGGTCATCTCCGCATTGATGTTTGTATTCGGCAGAGATATTACTATGCTCTTTATTTCTACGGAGAATCCCGCAGATGCCCTGCAGGCAGGAGAATTTGCCTACCGGTATCTGTGCGTGATGGCAGCCTGCCTACCGGTGCTGTATATTTTGTATCTGTTACTTTCTGCGCTGCAGGGATTGGGAGATACGGTGCGTCCGATGATCTCCGGTATGGTGGAATTGGGTATCCGGGTGGTTTTGTCCGGGGTGGTGGCCTATACAGGTTACGCCACTGGCATTTTCGGCGCGGAAGTTGCTGCCTGGTTTGGCGCAACGATCTATCTTCTGTACCACTTCCTGAAGCGAATGAAACGGGAAACATAAGAAAAAACCACAGGGAAGGCATTGTGTTCTGAAGGCCAGTTTTTGCAAAATTAAAACACAAAAACCGATGGGTAATATTCAACGTTTTCATACTGAAGGGATCATTTGGCAACAGCACAGTTACAGAACTTGAGAAAGGAATGTATTATGAAAAGATATATAACCCCGGCTTGCATTATTTATTTTGTTTTAATGAGTTTCTTGCTTAATAGTTATATGCTGGTAAAGGCTTCGCCCTTTGTGCTATTGATCATTATCCCGCTCTTTCTTCTATTAAATTCATTGCCCGGCACAAAACTGACAGGCACCAAGAAGTTACGCCTGAAATTATGCAATCACGGAGCCCTGCTACTTACTATATTCGTTTGCTCCTTAATCCCCTCGCTCATTTGGCATATAGTCTTGGCTTTTCTTACAATTCCCAAGGCATATATGGACTTAGTGTGGAGCATAGTTTATTGCGTTGTGGCTTCTGCTGTTCTTTTTTGGAACGGAATCAGCTGTGTTTACTGTACATCAACACAGATGGGTATCAAATGGCGCGTAATCGGTGCGTTATGCGGTATGATACCAATACTCAATCTTATCGTACTAACCAGAATTATAAAAATCACGTCAGACGAGATAGAGTTCGAAATCGAAAAAGAAATTATTTCCCATGATCCCGCACTTTCAGAAATCTGCAAAACCAAGTATCCTCTTGTGTTGATTCACGGCGTGTTTTTCCGCGACAGTAAATTATTTAACTATTGGGGCAGAATCCCGCGGACACTCAAATTACACGGTGCAACCATCTATTACGGGGAGCATCAATCCGCATTGACCGTAAAAGAAAGTGCACGAGAGATTGCATCAAGAATCAAACTGATCGTCGAGCGTTCTGGCTGTGAGAAGGTTAATATCATCGCACATTCAAAAGGGGGGTTGGATTGCCGTTACGCGATCTCGGAGTTTGGACTCGCGCCGTACGTTGCTTCATTAACGACTGTTAATACGCCTCATAGAGGCTGTCTGTTTGCGGACAAACTACTGCACGCGATCCCAGAAACGATTAAAAACAAAGTTGCAACAGCATACAATGTTACTCTCACAGCCCTTGGTGATGAAGCACCGGATTTTTTGGCAGCTATCAATGATCTGACGGCTGACGCTTGCAAAAAACGCAACAAACTGCTTACATTTCCGGTTGAAATCTATTCACAAAGTTTTGGCTCGGTAATGGGACATCCTCGCAAAGGGCAATTTCCACTCAATCTTTCATACCGATACGTCAAAAATTTTGACGGTGAGAATGATGGTTTGGTTGGAGAATCTTCATTTAAATGGGGAGAAAAATACACACTTCTTCGCACGGAAGGAAAGCGTGGCATTTCTCACGGAGATATGATAGACCTCAATCGCGAGAATATTCGCGATTTTGACGTGCGAGACTTCTATACAGAACTTGTCAGCGATCTTTGCCGTCGCGGTTTGTAATTGGTCAAAAATCTTCCATTAAAATTTACGCGGTTACAGATAAAAAGGAAAGGTGCCCTTGGGGAGATTATGCACATTGTCTGCAAATGCGCACTTACCCACCACTAAGAGTGGCGGCACATAGAAAAGAGCCGATATGGATTTGATTTCCATATCGGCTCTTTAACTGTCCTTTAGCACCCGTGGCTAAATATTTTATTCGCCTGCCACTCTGGCTTCGATCCGCTCCAACGCGTAGAGCATTTTGCCATAGGTCTCCGGGGAGACTCTCTTCAGATAGCCGCTGTCGTAGGCAGCCACCGCCTCATGGATCCGCACCACCCGGAAGGGGGATTCCGGCTCGTGGACGGTAAAAATGGGGGTGTAGGAATAGTTGGTGATCTTGGTAGTGCCGGTGCGGTTGTCTTTGGTGATTTCCAAATCCAGCACGATGGAGTATTCCGATCCGGCCCGGGCAGCATCGGAGAAGAAATCACCCAAAGAGTAGGCCACCAGTTGACCCTTCTCCGGATCAAACTGAATCTGCTGCACATAGTGGGAGTGGGTACCGATGATGGCGTCCACGCCATACTCCTGCATCAAATTTACGATCTTTTTCTGACTGACGCTAATGGTGTTGTTGAATTCGCTGCCCCAGTGGAGCAGGGCGATAACGATATCCGGCTTTTCTCTGTTCACCGCCGAGAGGATAGAGGAAATTTTCTCTGTGTCCACATTCTGATAGCCACTGTCGTAATCGGAATACAGCACATTCACGCAGTTCTCGCTGCCCA
>JAZSRS010000028.1:0-2744 GCA_045538595.1 Faecousia sp.
GTATATATGCCGTCCTTGGTGCCTAAATACAGCACGCCATCGTGTACCCTTGTGCTGGTAACGGCTTTGGGTAGTTCCCAATAAAACCACTCGTATTCAATATGATTTTCGTTGGTAAAAATCCCTCTGGAATCCGCCAAATAGACCTTGTTCCCAACAAACACAAAAAGATATCCGTTCCACTCCTCCAGCAGCATATCCTTATAGTCCCGCTCTGCCAGCAGTTTGCGGTCAACAAGGGTGCTTCTATGGGCAACTACCTGTTCCGTGGTAATATCGCCACTGATACCTTCCATGCCCCGCTCGCTGAAGAAGATAATGTCATCGTTAAAGTTAATCGCCCGGCCGATGCAGCCTGTGGTAACACTGGAGTGCTGGGACGGGTATATTTTGCCGTAGTCTGCGTCCAGTGTCGGCGTATGGTAAAACACCGTTGTATTCGCCTGAGAAGGCTCACGGAAGACCCACAGTGCATTATTGCCTGCCACCAAGCCGGTAATTTTCGCAGTGTCCAATCCTTCGTTGTAATAGTCCAAATCACTGCAATAACTAGGGTCGTTCAGACTGCAGTGCCAAACTTTATTCGGCTCATCGGGATTTCCGCTGAAGAATACACGGTTGTCAAATACCTGTAGCAGGGTACATTTGAGAATTTTGTCCCGATTTCCCTTTACCGTCACAGAGAACTCCACCGAAACATTGTCCTGACCCGGAGTTGCCGGTGGATCCGGCGCGTCGTCGAAGGTGATTTTAACGGCGTTGTAATCCACGGTGTAGTTACTCACCTTTACATCATTCACCTTTACGATGGGCGCAAAGTCTTTATCAATGCTCTCAGCCGCCAAATTAAACACCGTTTTTTCAGCATCGCCTAAGAAAGTGTTTATTCTTCTGCCGGTCAGCAGGTTCACATCCTGAAATGTTCCACTGCCTCCATCCGGATCTCCCTCTATGTTTGTGGTTGGTACATACCCCTTTACGTCCTCTATTGTTGTACCGTCATACTGCAGGTAATGTTGTCCGTCCTTGAAGTACCATATATTCTTGTGGATAAAACTGTCGCTTACCGCAGGATTGAGGCCCGTGGATAAAACTGTCGTTACTCCCGGTATCACTTCATAGTGATCATTTTCCTTCTTTACAAGTCTCGTGGTGCTCTTATACAACTTTGTACCGCTATGGACAAGCATCATATCCTTAAAAAAGAAAACGCCGTACACAGGCTCTGTAAAGCCCTCCAGTAGTTCCGTTCCCGGTCTTGTGCAGATACCATCCATTCCTTTATAATCCCGCCACACATTCAGGCAGTCGGGAGAGCGGCTAAGGTTAACCTCGTCTCCGCTAAAGTCCACGCCCCGAAATCCACCGTACACTCTTGTTACAGTCTTTGGCTCACTCATATGTCCACACCGCCTTCAATATGGATACTGCCGATTTGATATCTGGGATCCAGCATCTGTTTCATACTCTCATACCGATTGGTATAAACAGCGCCGTACCCGGTAGATACATCGCTTTTCAGCAAATCGCCCGCTATGCCGTAAACCATAACCTCCAGCACGTCGGGACTTACCTCGAATTCGTAACTGTCCTTCGTCTTTGCCGTAATACTCTCCGGATATACAAACACATCGATCTCTGCCGTTCCGCTTTCCAACATCTTAAACACAGTGCCGTTTGCTTTTGCTTCGTAACCTACCCCCCGAATCTTGTCGATTTGGTATATTTCATACTTCACCGCCTTTTCAATGGCTGCAAAGGTCAGCAGATCTCCTTCCTTTACAGGCATCTCCACATACTTTGGAATCTTCTTATACCTTGCCATCTCAAAGAGTACATTGTTTGCCACATAATTGAACTTTGCAGCAATATCCGCATCGTCAGTCAAAACAGGATTTTCCGGATTCAGTTCTTCGATCAGTCCCAGGACCTTCTTTTTTATTTCACCTAATGTTTTCATATCTTAACCCCGCTAAGCCCCACCCGCCACAGGTGCGGCAATTTAATCCTCTTCCTTGTAATACCGTAGCGTTATCTCTACAGTATAACCGCTATAATTTTCTGTCGTCGATAGTATGATATTGGTGCGGTCCACACCCACCGTAAAATGATTACAAAAAGGAAGCGGCAGCACCGCTTCTCCATCGGTCGCTATACCCTCCCAGCCAACCGGAACAATGCTTTCCAGTCCGTGGGGATTAATCTCTGTTGCGCTGTCAGGCGCAGTTTCTACGATTATTCTTCTTACGTATACAGGTTTCCCGCAGTAACGCATTATTGTCCTGTATTCTGCTCCGTCCGCCACAGGCGGGTTTTCCCATTCCCAAGGATCCCATACCGTGCCTCCGGCAGCAGTATGTCTGCGAAGAGCAGATTCACTCTGGCTATCAAATACACACTGCCAAATACAGTCCTTTGACCCTACCACAAGCAAGGGTGCCCCGTTAATTGGGCACCCTTGCGCGTTTTCCTTTATCCAATACCAACCGTTAGCAAGGCAGGTATCCACATTATCTGTTTCAATGGCGTCAGCCTTAACAAAGGACATATAGCCAATCTTACCAACCGCTTTATCTCCGTCCACGACTTACCCCTCTTCAATAGGTATATCTGTTTCCTCATAGGTAAACCTGCAAGGAATTGTGTCGATTGCATCCACATAGACAATGCCAGTTTCCACTTGCTTTAAGCACAAACCCTTATCGGAATAATGTCGCACAAGATGTTCACGCATAATTTCTTCG
>JAZSRS010000102.1:0-4000 GCA_045538595.1 Faecousia sp.
CATCTTGCCGTCCACTTCAGGAAACTTGATGAACTCCATGTCGGCAACCTCACAGGTTTCACCATCTTTGCAGAAATTGATAATTTTACTCTTAATCACTTCTCCCTTCACTTAGATACAAAGATATTAGATTTTAAAATACAAAACGGGCGGACGCCGCGCCTGATGTAGTAGATGAAGTTGATGATGCCAGCGGGCGAGACGCACTTGATCCAGGTTGCATTCTTATGTCTGGCCGTGCTGTAGGGCGTTGCCAGCCACCACCAATCATCCAATTTGTGCTTGTCCAAAATCTCCACGAACTTGCGGTACATATCCGCTGTCAGAAGAGATACCCGACGCTTGACCACACCGTAATCTTTCAGTCCATCGTCAGATGTCAAATCAACATCATGCAGTAACACATTCTCAGCACCTACAATGCCGGCAAGTTCATCAGCAAACTCATTGCAAATTTTCTCGACATTGGAACCGGCGTAGTTGTTATTTCTTTCGCCGAACTCTTCACTATCGCGCAGTAGTTCTTTAAGGAGCAGTGCAGTCCCTTCTTCCCGGTGTTCCAGCACCACAAACTCGTGGCTGCCCACTTTCACCACATTGCCGACTGCGACCTCCGCTAGTTTTACTGCCGGTATGCCGAAACTCTCCCTGATTTTCTCTACCTGCTCTTTGGTTAAGTCCACTTTCTGTCCGTTAATTGAAATGTAGTTTTCCATCGTTACTATTCCTTTCTAATTTTTTAGTTTTCATCCCAATTCCTTACGCCACTGATCCAGAACCGCCACAGTGGCCTGTTTCAAACTTTCCCCCATACCCGGATCATCCGCCACCACCGTCTTTCTTGCATCATTCATTTTGTTAAAGGTCTGCTGAACATCCTCAAACAGAGCGCGGAACACGGCAACCGCTGGATTTGCCATCTTGACCTCTTGCTGAGCCGCCTGCAACTTTTGCTCCATCTGCGCCAAATCCTGCATAGCCCGTTTTTTCTCATCCTCCGCATCCTGGGCGGCCTTCTGCGCCTTCTCCAGTTGGCCTTGAATCTTCTTGGTTTCCTTCTCTGCCTTCTCGGCAGCAGTCTTGGTAGCCGCCGCCTCAGCCTCGGCCCGGAGTTTTTCCATCACATTCTTGGGAACGACGGGGTTTTCCTTAGCCTTTTTTAGTTGATCCTTTGCCTTCTGTTCCGCTTCCTGTGCCTTCCGAAGTTGCTCGGTCAGCCGTTCCACCTCTTGCTTTCGGCTATCGCACTCCTTCTCGGCGTCGGCCAACAAGTCCTCCACTTCCTCTTTTTCGCTCTTGGTGTCTGTTAATTCCGTCTGCAATTGATTTATTTGGCTCTCTTGTTCTTCCCGTTGCCGGATCAGTTCCTGAATTTCACGGGTAGACTTGTTGGCAACATCGTTTTCCTCTGCAAACTGTTCCCGCTCACCCGCCGGCACACTGAGCAGAGCCAACGCCTGGGTGTAACTCAAATTGGCAAACGTTTGGGAATTTGCGAAATTATCAAACAGCGAATCCTGTCCACTGCCATACTCCCTGTAAAGTTTCATCAGGTTGTCGGCTGTAGACTGGGAATAATCCACCCGTTCCTGTAAGTACTTGCCCCACTCTCCGTGGGGGATCATAGACTTTACTTCCGTGAGCCGGCGACCCAATTCAATAGCAGCAGTGATCAGCACCTGCTGAGTCTGTCGCTTAATCGTTATGATCTCCGCCGTTACAATGTCAACATCTCTTACCGTTACCATTTCACTCATGCTGTTTTACTCTCCTTCTTTTGTTGTTCTAAATACCATGGTTGGAGAACATCCTTTTCCCATTTAGCACAAAAATCCAATACACTTTGCGGAATCTTCAATGTCTTCCCGTTGTGCTCTCCGCGCATTTCATTTCGATAACCGTGCAGTTGATTCCGCCTTGGCCGCCCTGTTAAATCGATATCGAGGGTAAAAAACGGTGTATTCTTCTTTTTATAGCGCCGGACAAAGAATATTGTGTCCTTTCCCATTAAATGGTTCTTTCCGTAGGTGCCCACGCAATGACGCAATATTTCACCTTCACGCACCAAATCAGCATTGCTTTTTGGAATCACAATTCTGTATTCGCCGTCTGTCCATTCAAGTTTGGACAACTGTTTTGCCCTTCGGATGAAGTTCTCTGTGTTCTTATCGTCTGTAATCAGCGCAACCGCCTCACTAAGCCGATCATGAGTTTCTAACAGATTCCTTGGCCATAACTGGACCTCCGTTAGAACAGCACCCGGATTCAGTTGACGTGCAAATCTTCTTGCATCGTACAAGTAGCCTACATCCGTTTTTCTAAGCCCCTGTTTGTTTAAGTAACTCTCAATTTTTTCAAGATTAATAGATTTGTCGGTCTTTGCCATTTCTCTAATTGCTGAAATGCCGTCACCAAACTCTCTTAGCAAAACTGCAGCCCTGCAAGCTGACAATGTTCCGCCCAAACCGTAATACCATCTTAGGTTTTTAATATCCTCCAATGTAGGGCCTTTTCCTTTGGAAAGCCACTCCTTAAGGTCTGTCTTTGAGACGCCTAATATCTCATGCGGTTTTACTTTTCCGATATCCAGGTATTTTTTAGCCTCTGTCAAAACATCCGCACTGTACCTGTAGGCTTCTTTACAAATATCCTCCACAACACCAAATAGCCCTGCGTTCAAAAGATTTTCCACTCCGCGAAACCTCTGCCATAGATGAATATACTGATCCGTGAAACGGCCACCTGCTTTCAAGTATTGATGGATACCTGTCTTTTCACCAGAAGTATTAGCCATTTCAGGTAGTTTCCTCTTAAAGGTAAATGCGCCTTTCTTTTTATTGTTGATACTGCCCCAATCCTGGTAGGTAATTTCATCCGGCCAACGCGATCCGAAATACGGTTTCCAAGAAATATCCGCATTGGCTTGTCCATACATGCCGGTTTTTCGGTGGGTATACGCTCTCAATTGCCCGTCCTTTGTAATTGCTTCAGCCATAAATGGAACAACAGTGTCTTCCTCTGTTCCGTACTGGCTAAACAGTCTTCTGATTAACCAGTACATAATAACGGTATGACCATTCACCGTTTCCAAGGTTTCAACCATAATTTGCTTAGTGCGGCCTCCGCGAATTTTGCTTGCATGTGTCAAAATTGCAGATGCCCCACAATATGGACATGTCATTTTATCGCCAGCAGATATGCTGATTATCTGTCCGCCTTCGCCGTATCCCTCAGGATCCCCTGCGACTTCGTACAGTTGGCCATCTTCACCCTCGTAAAAGAAAACCGCATCTACTCCCTTTTGCTTTGCGGTTATTAATTCCTCACCGCAGGCTGAGCATCTGCACCTTGCCCTCCAGTGTCGTTTCTGTTCTGGTTCAAACAACCAGCCGTCTTCTGGATCTATGCCATCGTACAATTCACAGCAATAACTCATAATATGGCCGAGGTCAGAGTTTACGGATTTATCATTTGCAAATTTCAGCAATTCCTTTTCCCAAATTGAATGCTCCGGAAGGTGTAGCAAGATGTTATCCATCCCCGCCACCTCACAGGAACGCAGATAGGTCCAAAACCTTGCCGCTGGCAGGTGCTTCCTTCTTCTCTCCTGCCTCCGGCAGACCGTAAAACTTGCGAATAATGCCCTCCGCCACATTGGGAGGAACGCAGCAGCAGTTCCCCTTCTTGTGCTTATCTGCCCAGGCTTTGATCTGCTTCTCGCAATCCGCAAGGCCCATGCCCTTCACGTCAAGATCCTTTTCCACCAACTCGGCACACCCCGGCTCCCGCTGGCAGATGTCCTTCAGCTGCTCCCCTATCATCCACGGGGCAGTGTTTTCAATGCCCTTCTGCAGAGCCTCAATTTTTTCAAATACAGTCATTATTTCCTCCATTTTCGTACTTGCCGAAAACGGGACCGTGTGCTATAATAGTCATACAGCCCCAAACGGCTGGTTTTACAGATTGTGCGGTGCCCTAACTTGGTCGGTGGGGGCACCGC
>JAZSRS010000049.1:0-2595 GCA_045538595.1 Faecousia sp.
GACTCACCGAATTCGGTGTGTCGCCTCTCTTTGTGCTGCAGACTCACCTTCCGTCTATGGCGTCAAGAAATCCGCTGTCTGTTATTTCACTGTTGCTAATTGTATGTTGCCGTTGAACCTCAGGGGACGGACGGGCCGTCCCCGTTGGTTATAATTTAGTCAGAATCGGTCTTTGGCTTAGGGGACAATAGAACCGTCCCCTAGGCCCTATCGTTTGTTTTTCGCACGCCACAACAATTTTATAGTTATGGCATTAAACGCAATTCCTAAAAGACTGATAAATACAATATCGCCAGAAACCATAGATAAAACACAGCATATACCTTCAAATGCATAACAAATCATCAACACATACGCAAAATATATGGCGCATTTTGGTCTTCCGATAATGCAAATCGAAAAACCCACAAGGGAGATGGTTAATACTATCATCAATATTACAACCAAGAAGTATAAATCCTTAGATATACCAGAATACCCCATTGCACCAACAACAAAAGGTGAGCAGATGCCCAGTGGAAAAAGCCTAAAAAGGGCCTCAGGAAAGAGCCAAATCAGAACTGAAGCAAGCAATTTTACGATAAGAATCATTCGTAAGTAAATAACATCAGAATACTGTCTCATAAATAGCCCTCCCCCAATAGTCCCAATAGGATACTCCCTTGTCCTTGTTGTCAATGTCAACATGTTGACAACGAACATTTCGCCTTGCCACAAAAATATGGTTATGAGCGACCCATTCTATCAACATATCCTCTATGTCGGTGTTTCGTTCCCATTTTGACGGATATGACAACTCATATTGGTTTAACAGGGATAATACCTGACGTTGGATATGTTTATCTTTAACTAAAACTGAATTCCTAATTTGCACGCGAGAAAGATTATAATCATTATCATTTCTGTAATCAATGATTACAATATCCCCGGGGAATTCTGTTTTTATCTCATCTTCACTTTCTACTAAGTAGACATTCCCTAAATCTGTTCTTCCAATAGGGGCCGGATTGTATTTCTCCAATACAACTTGTCTTTGCCAGTAGCAGGAATAAAACCTGTCGTAAATATTTTCTTCATTAAGAGCTCCTGCCGCACAATAACGAGTCCCAGTCATATCAAAATATATCACCGGATTATTGCCACAATATGCAAACATATTGTAGCCTGTTATGCCTTGGCCGGTGGAGACCAATGCGTCGGCATTGATAAATCTGCCGATTTCGGGGTTATAGTAGCGGGACTGCAAGTAGTACAGTTGGGTTTCTTTGTCTATTGATTAGCCACAAGAGGAATTCCGCACTGTTTTGAGGGAGCATTTGCGCCACCCTCAAAAAGGGAATCTGCGAGGACGGACGGGCCGTCCCCGTTGGTTATAAGTTAGTCAGAATCTACTTTCCACTTAGGGGACAATAGAACTGTCCTCTTGTTCCAATGTCCAATAAAATTGTTCTCTGAAATCGTGAAAGCATACTTCACATATCCACCAAGGACCATCCACTACACGATATCCAAAATGCAACATTCCTATATCCCTCCCTATTTTCTCCCAGCAAAAGGCGCAATGCACATGATCACAATTGTTCGTCTCATTAAATATCTCTTTGACAACAATTTTGTCTTTAAGATAGTTTTCCTGTTTTACTAACCGCCAATCATTTTTCACATCAATCACCACCAAATAATTATTCTTCCATCCTCAAAGACGCTCCAGACATATCCAAAAATATCTGTATAATCCCAATGTGGTCCTTTAGGGTAACTGTGATTTAAGTCAGGATGCCACTGCTCACCTGTTGAGTTATTTACCCATGCACCTTTGTTTCCACCAATTGGCTCATTGGGATTTCCTCGCCACTCATAACCATCTCCAGGAGACTTGGTGGGATCGTTCCCTGGATATTTTACATTAGGCTTTTTAGGAATATTTTTACCTTTGCTCTTATTTTTCTTCTTTGAAAGAGAAATCGTTTTCATTATATCAAATTTTTCTGCACGCAGAGTTTCAATATAGAAGTCCAGAGAAGGAGGAATAAATGGAATAATTTGAGGTACACTTACTGGAATTGTCGGTCGTACAATGTGGCCGCTTGCTGGTCCCGCATATGCAAGGCCCCCGCCTCCACCCCCTCCGGCAGTACGTTCAAAAAACAAACCAAAAGGATCACTATTTGCAACCGGGTTATTGCCACAATATACAAACATATTGTAGCCCAGGATGCCTTGACCGGTGGAGACGAGGGCATCGGCATTAATGAATCTGCCGATCTCAGGGTTATAGTAACGGGACTGCAAGTAGTACAGTTGAGTTTCGGTGTCGTAGACATAACCACGGTAGCGGAGTAGGTTGTTCACGCCTAAGGTGGCTGCCATTGAGCCGGTGGTGGAGAGCAAGTTGCCCCAAGCATCGTAGGTGTAGGTAACCAGCGTGTTGCCTTGGCTGACCAGAATGGCGATCACATCGCCCTGCAGGTTGGTTACATAGTAGTAGGTATTGCCGTTGTGGTACAGCGTCCAGGGTGTGCCGGTGGCATCATAGGTGATGTAGTAGGCCTGCCCGTTGATACTGTACTGCCACAACTTACCGCCGTAGTAAGA
>JAZSRS010000106.1:0-8771 GCA_045538595.1 Faecousia sp.
GCGGTGATCGTGCTGCTGATGATCCCGGTTTTCCTGGCGTTGGTAATGCTGATGCGCCGGCGTATGGGCCGGGCATCGGAAGCCTCCAAGGAGACCACCGGCCATATCAATCAGGAGATCGAATCCAGCCTGTCCGGTGTGCGTACCGCCAAGGCTTTTGCCAACGAACAGGCTGAAAATCAGCGTTTTGACAACGCCAACACCATATTCAAGACAGCAAAACGGGAATTCTACAAGGCTATGGGTCTGTTTCACAGTTCCGTGGAGTTCTTCCTGTGTAGCCTGAATGTAGTGGTCATTGGCGTGGGCGGTTACTATGTGATGCGGGGCAGTATGGACTACCGGGATTTGGTTACCTTCTGTCTGTATATTACCTCCTTTGTAGGTCCTATGCGGAAACTCTCCGGTTTCTCGGAGATGTTCGCCAACGGCTTTGCCGGACTGAAACGGTTTGTGGAGATTATGCGTATGGAACCCACCGTACAGGACAAGCCGGGCGCCCCCGACCTGCAAAATGTCAAGGGCGCTATCTCCGTGGAGAATGTTTCCTTTGCATACAGCGAGAACTTAGATGTGCTCCACGATGTGAGTTTGGAAGTTACCCCCGGAGAAACAATCGCCATTGTGGGTCCCTCCGGCGGCGGCAAGACCACCCTTTGTCAACTGATTCCCCGGTTTTATGATGTAACTTCCGGCGCGATCAAAATCGACGGAAAGGATATCCGGGATGTAACCCAGCGGTCTATTCACCAGAGCATCGGCATCGTGCAACAGGAGGTCTTTCTGTTTGCCGACACCATCTTTGAAAACATCCGCTACGGCAAGCCGGACGCCACTATGGAAGAGGTCGTAGAAGCCGCCAAGAAGGCCGAGATCTACGAGGATATCCTGGCTATGCCCGACGGATTTGAGACCTTTGTGGGCGAGCGGGGCACCCGCCTGTCCGGCGGACAGAAACAGCGGGTAGCGATTGCACGAATCTTCCTAAAAAACCCACCCATCCTGATTTTGGACGAGGCCACCTCCGCGCTGGACTCCGTTACAGAATCCAAGATCCAACGGGCCTTTGACGCGTTGTCTCAGGGCAGAACGACCTTGATCATTGCCCACCGGCTGTCCACCATTCAGGCGGCACAGCGGATCATTTCCATCGCTGACGGTGTGATTACAGAATGCGGTACGCACCAGCAACTGCTGGAACAAGGTGGCATCTACGCCAAACTGTACAACACCCAAAATGCCAAAAAATAAGAGGTCCTAAAAAAGGACCTCTTTTTCTTGAATTACCCCTTGCAATTTTGGAAGATATGGTGTATACTGTCCTAGTAACTGCCGGTGTGATGGAATTGGTAGACGTAGTGGACTCAAAATCCACCGATGGCGACATCGTGCCGGTTCGAGTCCGGCCACCGGCACCAAGAAAAGAACGACCCCATTGGGGTCGTTCTTTTCTTATGTGTAAGGGGGGTCGGACTCGAACCGGAGGTGAGAGTCCGGGGAGCGAGGCGACTGCCGCCGGTGGCGGGAGGAAGGAGCCGAGCGAGTGGCAGCGGTCTATATTTTCAAGGCGGCTTTGGACGCCGCCGAAAATATAGGGCACCGCAACAGGACACCGGCACACCCATTTTACCGCACTGATTTCCGGAAAACCGCTCATTGCTTCTGCATCTGTCGCAAGAATAGCAATATGGCCGCTGTCACCAATACCGCAGCGTACCCCAGCACCCACCATATATGAGGGAAGACACCGGTAAAATTCCCTGCCAGGATCGCCCGCTGCAGATCCACTGCATGGACAAAAGGAAGGGCGTAGGCGATCTTTCGGAACACCCCTCCCACCAGTTCAAGGTCAAACCAGATACCGGATAACCAGGCAGAAAGGTTGGTCAGCAGAGCACCGCAAATGCCGCCTACCTGCTTATCGTTTAGCACACTTCCGCAAAGGAGCCCCAAGGCAATATAGAGAACAGAAATCGGAACGGTGGCAAGGACGGAATAAAGCATATTAACGCTTACCTCTAATCCCAAAATCATCGCTGCAAGATAGCAGATCACACTTTGGACCACCGCAATGGGTATCAGAGGAAGTGTATAACCGAGAATAAAATCCCCGGGAGTCAGGGGTGTGGTATACAATCTTTGCAAAAAGGAACTACTTCTGTCTTTTGCGATCACAGTGGATGAAAACAATGTGATAAAAGAAAGTCCGAACACCGTAATGCCCGGTGTTAAATGCTGCAATTCAAAAAGGCTCACAGGGATACTTGCCTGTATGGCGCTGAGCAAGAGAATCAGTGCAAGGGGAAATCCCAGTCCAAAGGCCAAAGTGATGGGATCCCGGAGGATTTCTTTTCTGTTTCGGTCTGCAAAAGTTAGCATTCTCATTTCCCTGCCTCCTTTACAATACGGACAAACGCCTGTTCAAAGTCTTCTGTACCAGCCTTCTTTTTGATTTGTTCGGCTGTTCCGCAAATCAGCACTTTGCCGTCTTTCATAATGGCGATCCGGTCAGAAAGGGTTTCCGCCTCCTCCATATAATGGGTCGTCAAGATAATGGTAACCTTGCCTTTGAGGCTGCAGATCAAATCCCACAAATCACTGCGGGCCAGCACATCCAATCCCAGTGTAGGTTCGTCGAGAAAGAGAATCTCCGGCTGGCTGATCAGGGCCATAGCAATACTTAGTCTGCGTTGCCATCCACCGGACAGTTTTCCCGCTTTTTTCTCCAACATAGCGGCAAGCCCCAACAGATCGGTTAACTCCGCAATTCTCCCATCACGCACATTTTTGGCAAATCCGTAAATACCGCACAGCAACTCCAGGTTCTCACGGACAGATAATCCTGGTGCCACGGCGCTTTCTTGGGGGGAGACGGCTATGAAGGATTTGACTGCGGCAGTATCCTTACAAATGCTTTTCCCTTTCAGAAAAGCATCGCCGCTTGTGGGTCGCGTCAAACAGGACAGCATTTTAATGACGGTGGTCTTTCCCGCCCCATTGACCCCCAGCAGCGAAAACAGTTCTCCCTGCCGGATCTGCAAGTTCAAACTGTCTACCGCTATGGTGTCTTTATATTTCTTTGTGAGATTTACGGTACGAATGGCATCCACAGAAACTTCCTCCCTGTATCGGTTTTTCATTGGGATTATAGCATCTTTCTCTGGAAAAAAATAAATTTATGGCTTATCGGTTAAATTTGCCGTCTCATCGGCAGTTCTTTGCTATGGCATAAAGACACCCTATGACTTTTTCTGTCATAGGGTGTGTTTGCATATTATAGGGCATAATTTACCTGTTCTTATTTCTAACAATCGCCCAAACGCCCCAACCAATACCGCATACAAAGATCAGGATAAAGGACAGAAACGAAAAATAAAAATAGACCATGCCGTCCCAGCCGCCCACCGCTTGGCAGCAAATATAAAAACCAATTGTCGAGACAGAAAGTAAGGCAACAGGAAGGATCTTGATCCATATCTTTTTTACCTTGAAACAAAGCCAAAGTTGCAACAGCAAGGCAATGATAGTAGAGGCAAAGGCGGTAACGGCAGGCATATCGATCTGTAAAATAGGCTGATCAAACATAATCCACCTCCATAAATAATCATTTGTGAGAAAATCTGTTCTTTCCTGTGCCTACACGATCACCAATGGGAATAATAAAATGCAATTTGATTCCGTTCTTCGTCGATCAATACATAACACATTTCCCCGTGGTTGAATCCGCCGTCCCAATCCAGTTGATACCGAGTTCCATACATACCGTCGAATGACCAGTTGTTTTCTGAATGCCATTCCTGATTCGAACCGACCCACTCCGCTTCCCTGTTTAGAAGCGTTGTCCATTCCGTCAATTTCTCATCTGTTGTGGTGTAGGACAGTTCAAACACCTCGCCACCCTGCAAAAATTGGGGATAGTAAGTAAATGTTATATTCTTTGCATCGGCGGGGATGGATTTGGGGAATACGGTCTGTACGCCATCTTCCTCCTCAATCTGTGCGTACGCGCGGCTGTAAAAGCGAATATCTGTGGTTGTCGTCGTTGCTGTCCACACCGACAGAATGGATACATAAAACACCGATGCAAGGAAAAGCACGACCGACAGTACCGTTGTCCAAATGATTGTGGCAGATACTCCCAATTTACCTTTGGCTGCGAAGAATGCGAAAACGCCAAGCAGCAATGCAGGTAAGATCAGAAGCGCCATTCTTCCCCAAAGAGGCTGTACCGCTCCTGCGAAAAGAGCCAACACTGCAACAAAGCAAAGCAGCGCGCAGATACTCATAATGATTGGGTAAAGTGCGTATTTGTGTTTCATGCGGTTTTTCCTTTCTCAAGGGTTTTGTATCCAATGGATGCCGTCAATTCTTCAGGTAATTACGGCACTGGGCGGCAAAATCGGGATTTTCTTCCACATATCGGTACAGGCTGTCATAGGCCGCAGCCTTCGGCAGGCTGAACTTGGAGAATTCCTTGTCTTTTTCGTTTTTCTGCAGTTCCTCTACGGTAACAGACTGGACACCGACCATATTTTCAAAATAATCTCTCAGGTAGGCCCTTGCAAGGTACTGTTTGGCCTCCTTGGCTACTACCGGGTCTTTGTCCGAGGCAAGTTCGGTGATATAGGGAATGCCCTCGTCGCCCAGATCATAGATTGCCGCAATGTCCACCGTATCGAGTCTGCCGTTATAGTAACTGTTGTAGTTATATTCTGCGCAAACCCGGTTCACATTGACTGTACCCAGCATCAGCACGATGCAGCCTGCGGTGAGCAGCGCTGTTTTGACGATATTGATCTTCAAAAAATAGATCCGCAGAATGACGCTGATGAAAACCACTGCCAAAAACACCATAAAGGCGCTGGTAGTCAGGCGCAGCACTGTCATTCCGTAGGCATCGATGTACAGCACCATTTTGGAGATCGCCGTGGCAATGATCAACAGGGTAAATACCGCGATAAAGGTAGCCAACAGGCGAATTCCGTAGCAAGCCTTGCCATTTTGCTTTTTTGCCAACAGCAGCACCACAAATACCATCACCAGATTGATCACCGCAATCATGCACATCTCGAAAAAGCCTTTTCGGGCATACTGGGCGTAGGTGATCCCTTCTTCCGGCAGGAAGCCCTTGAACGCGCTGAAGAAATAAGCAAGTTGAGAGAACAGATACAGCAGGTAACACACCGAAATGGCAGACAGGAAGGACAGGATATACACATTTTCCATACCGCCGAATGTGCCCTTTCTTTGCTGCACGGTGCGGCCCGTCTTTAAGGAGAATCCGTAGGACACAGCAAACATAGCCAGCGCCACGCCGAAATTCGCCTTCACTATGGTCTTGCCGGTATCGGCGAACATCCGGTCAACCATTCCACGGAAAGCATCGTCCGAGGAGATCAGCAGCGGAACTACTATGATCAGCACAGGCAACGCGCCTGCCAGACCCAAAAGGGCCTTGCCCACCACTTTCCTGTTGCCGGTACGGTCTGCAAACAGAGAGCGCAAGGTCATACCAATATGTCCTACCGTGGCGATGGCTTTGCAGAACAAATGCACGGTCTGGCGGTTACCCTTTGTTGCTCCGGCGGTGAATCCGTCAAAACAGACGAGGGACAGGGCAATCGTTAACACAAATCCGAAGAATCGGACGCTTCCATTGGTAGTACAGAGAAAAACCGCGGTGTTTGCTAAGGCCAATACACCGCAAATGATGGGAAAGGCTCTAACTTTACTACCCTTTGCAAAATAGATCGCAAACAGGACAAACATTGCAACCGCAGACACCATATAGCCCAGCGCAAAACCGCCAAAAATGCCATAGATAGCGGTAAATACACTGATGATCAGTCCGCAGATGGCAAAGGCCGCATCCCGCCTAGTCATAGGAAACAGAGATGTTTCTCCCGGCTGGGGCAACTGTTCCTGCAGGTTTTGGTTCTGTTGCTCAAAATCCATATTCATTACGACTCCTCCCTTTTATATTTGATAATATCACCGGGCTGGCAATCCAAAGTTTTGCAGATGGCCTCCAGAGTGGAAAACCGAATGGCCTTTGCCTTGCCGGTCTTCAAAATAGACAGGTTTGCCGGTGTGATGTCGATTCTCTCCGCCAGTTCCGCAGAGGTCATTTTCCGCATTGCCAGCATAACATCCAAATCAATTTCAATCATATGCTCTTCCCCGCTTAAATGGTCAATTCATTTTCCGCTTTGATCTGTACCGCGTTTTCCATCACATTTTTCACCACACGGAGCATCAGACCTACAAATCCGGCAGCAACGCACACAAACAGGTAGGGTACGTAAAGGATTCCTGCAACCAATGTGATCAGAGATACAGCAAAACAGCACCAAGAGATCCGGCGGAGGTATTTTACATTGGGCGTAATGAAGATAGCATCTTTTTGGATATTCCGCAAAAGGCGGATCAAACTGTAGAGGGTTACATAGGCAAGCGCTGCGCAGGGATAAAAGCATACCTTGAACAAGGTAAGCATCCGGGTCATTGCCTCACCGGTTTCCTCCCAACCACGAAAGGAGCAAAACCACATTTTTACCGCCCACGGGCCTAAGAATAGGCATACCGTCAAGATCAGCAAAACGGCAAAGCATACCCCGAGAGAAAGGGTAGCCGATTGTTTTCTATTCCACATATAAGGCACCTCCAAAGTGTACTTCTGCCATCATCATATCACAAAATTATCGTTTGTCAATAATTTTCTTATTGTTTTTCGATAATTTTCAGGCAACAGAAGACCCGGGACGCCTAAGCAAGGTATCCCGGGTCTTGGTTGTATCAATGGTGATGATGGTGGTGGTGATGGTGATGGCCGGAATGGGAGGTATGCTCCACATGGCACTGCGCTTCGTGGCAATGCTCGTTCTCCCCTTCCAGTTCCAGGGTGGCGTGCCCTATGCCGTGTTCCCCCAGTTCCTCCCGTACTTTTTCTTTGATCTCGTGGGAGTCTCCGCGGGCAACAATGTGCATGGTGGCGTAGTTGCTCTGTCCGTCCATACTCCAGATGTGGATATGGTGTACATCCAAAACGCCCTCAATTTCCATAAGGTGTTCCTTGATCTCGTTGATCTCCACGCCGTGGGGCGTCTTTTCAAGAAACAGATCTAAGGCTTCTTTCAAGTTCCGGATTGCATTCAGGAAGATAAACACCGCCACACCAATGGACATAATGGGGTCGATCAGCACAAAATCGGTAAACCGCATAACCACCGCGCCAATCAGCACCACGACCCAGCCCAGCACATCTTCCAGCATATGGAGGTTGACCGCTTTCTGATTCAGGGAGTCCCCCTCCCGGGTAAAGAACGCGGCGCAGAAATTCACGATCACACCCACCACAGCAAAGAGGATCATACCGTCATAGTGGACTTCGGTAGGAGCGATCAATCTGCCGATGGCGTTGTAAATCACCACAGCTGAGCCAACCAAAAGAATCAGCGTAGTGATCACACTACCAATGACGGAATACCTTGCGTATCCGTAGGTGTAAGTTTCGTCCGGTTGCTTCTTGCTCTTTTTTTCCAAAAAATAAGAAATGCCGATGCTGGCCGCATCGCCAATATCATGAACGGCATCGGATACAATCGCCACACTGCCGGTAAAAATACCGCCTACGAACTCGAAAACAGAGAATGCAAGGTTCAGAAGAAAGGCTATCAAAATATTCTTTTCGGTCTTCACAAAATCCTCTCCTATGCGGGTAAAAATACCCGCTTGTATTTTGCCTATTATAGCATATTCATTCAGAGGACGCAATATCCGCCTTACCATTCCGCGCCGCCCCAAGTATGGGTAATATAGCGCAGGCAGGGATCTATGTATAGATTATATTCCGGTTTATGGGTGGGCAGATAGTCCAGCACTACAAAAAGCAAATGTGGGTAGTCATTCAATTACTCTATGTTTAAGACAAAGACTCATAATGCTTATATAATCATCATGATTAATAAAGAGTCTTATATAAAAGAAAAAGAGTCATAAAGATTCTATAAGAATCGTTATAACTCATGAAGATTGCGGAAACATTGAAATTTTGAACATTTTATGGTATAATGCAATCAATTCGATAAACTTGAATTTGAATAGCAAGATTTTTTGAGATGTTATTGGCTGTTCATAACACATAGTAAAATGCTCTAAAACCGTTGAAAATAAAGGATTTTCCGCAAACAACTCATTTCATCCCGTCATACGGTGTTACACCGTTTTACCCTTGTGCCGAGAGATAATAAGGGCAAAATCAAGGGCAAGAATCATCAAATTTTTAGTTTTTAGATTTGGGAAACGAACTGTTGCAATGTGAATTTACAAATGAATTGAGGACTTATCGTGAAGATATCCAAATTATTTGCAATCACATTGCAGTCGAAAACCAGACTTATTTTCTTTTTCGTCCTGGCAGCATGCAATCTGCTGTTGGGCGTGTATCTAAAAGACTTTTTTGTGCTTTCACCGATGCTGGTGACGTTCTACTTGCTGTCAGCATTGCCGACCTTATTTTTCGTCCTGAAAATACGGTCAACACCTATGCGTGCAGTTGTACTTACTGTTCTATTCTTCGTTAACATCGTCAGTAGAAATGTTAAAGAAATTATATTGAGGGTATGTTTGACACAATTCTTCTTTCTCACTGATTTTGTCCCCATCGAAAATAACTGCGACTTTAGCATAGCCCAAATCCTGTAACAATCGCAAAACTTTGGGGATCTTAGGTGCTCCGCCAGCTCCCCAACCGAAGAAGGTTCCGCACAAAG
>JAZSRS010000150.1:0-3983 GCA_045538595.1 Faecousia sp.
CCGATTCCACCGCAGGGCGCAGCCCAAGTGGGGACATCTGGGTTTGGTGGGACGGAGTAGATTAAATGTGGTCTCCGCGCCGTTGCATAACAGTTGCTTATGCAGGATGCTGCGGGACGGAGAAAACAGGTCCGCATAGGGTTTTCCCCTTTCCTGCTACATATACAAGTATTTATAAAGGCATTATAAAACACAGGATTGCAGAAGGCAAGCCCTATTCACCCCAATAACCTGGCAAATATCCTTCCCCCATTCTATTGCATTAAACCATTCTATTGCATTAAATGTTGTTATATGATATAGTTATATTAATATCACAAATACCAAGCAATTAAAACTATATTTCAAAAATTAATGTAGCAGGGAGTCAGTCTATGTCATGCAAACCAGAACTCATAAACATTGTTGAATTTAATGGCCTGCCTGGATGTGGAAAAACAACCATTACCAACAAAATTCTGGAAACTTCTCTGTGTTGCGGTTTACCTATGGAGACATACGAATCTATGTTTCGCTGTCTCGGTAACAACAAATTTAGCAAATTACTCCGTGCAATTCAGTATTTTCGTCTCATTGAATTCTGCCGTTTGCTCTTGCTTGCCAGATTGGTATGTTTCGACAAGAAGAGAACACTGTACAAACGAGCAATTATGGCAGAATTATTGCTCATTGTGTACCGCTGTCGTCGTAAGGACCGCCTATATATTGTAGACCAAGGTCCTTTACAGGGCATCCTTTCTATCGCCCATTCCTATGAAATATCCGATTGGGGGAAGTTTCTGTCTCTTTCCCAAAAAATACTGGCAGGTTACAAAAAGCATGTGGTTTTTGTTAACCTCGTCTCCGATTCAAAGACCGCACGGGAACGAATTCGCTACCGCAATTTCTCCTACGGCAGTCGTATGAATTTCATTGAGAGTGACGCAGAATTGGAAGTTGAGTTGCAGAAGCAACATACAACACTGGAGCGCCTCCGTTCTATTCTTCCCGTTTCTCAAACGGTAACAATTGATGCTAAAAATGAAGCAATTGTCAACGCTAATACTATTTTGAGTTTTTACAGAGGACTTACAGAATGCCGTTAAAAAAACTGTTTCGAGATGATTACATTTTCTCCCTATTTGCAAAAATTTTGTCTGTTGCAATAGGTATGGTATATACCATCCTATATAGCCGGTATTTAGGCAGCGAATTACGAGGTGTAGCCTCAGTCATTCTTAACTACGCCGACATTATTATGCTGGTATTGTGCTTTGGTATTTATCAGTCTTACCCTTATTTTAAGAAAACTAAGAGTGCCAATTATATCCAATATGTCAACAATATATTGGCATTGTTTTTACTATACTTTGCTATTGCAGTAATCATTGTATTGTATTTCGGTATTACTAGCCAAGTCGCAATTGTAGCCATCCTAATCCCCATTATGATGGCAACTCGCCAGTTTTACTATTTGGTTATGATTGAACGGCCCAAACTCAAAAATCTGTACGCAATCATTCTTGAAGTATTTGACGTACTGTTTGTAGCCTTTCTTTTATTATTTACTGAAGCCAACTACCTGATCTGCGTTCTGTTTCTTATTATTAAAAACACAGTTGCGCTAATTATCTCTTTTGCGAATTTAAAAATTAAACCGCAAGATATTCGCCCCACCTTCAAAGGTATTATGCCCGCTCTCCAATATGGAATCATTCCTATGATCACCATAATGTTGATGGAGGTTAACTATAAAATTGCAATCATTATGCTGGAATGGTTTTCCATTCCCAACGGGGAAATCGGTGTCTACTCTCTCGGTATTATGCTGGCCCAAAAATTGTGGATTATTCCCGATGCATTAAAAGATGTACTCACCTCTAAACTCTCCAAAGGCAAAAGCGCAGAAGAAGTGTGTCGAATTACCCGTATCAGCCTGTGGGCCGTGGTTGCCTGCGTAGCAGTGGCTTCGATTATAGGTAAGCCGATAATTCCTCTAATGTTTGGTTCTGAATATTCGGGTGCTTACGCTGTATTCCTCAGCATTGTGATTGGTGTGATCGGTATGGTATTCTACAAAATGATATATGCCTACAATGTGGTCAACGGAAGACGGGTTAACAATTTTATTTATCTCTGCGTTTCCTGTGTTAGCAGCGTAGTACTTAATTGCATTACCATCCCCCGGTTTGGCATTCGGGGTGCTGGACTGACATCCACCATATCGTACACCCTGTGTGGCATTTGTTTTCTGATTGATTTCTGTAAGGCAACAGACACCAAACTCACCAATATGCTGCTTATCCAAAAAGAAGATATTCAACTGTTTCGAAATGTATTGAGGAAATAACTATGTTGACCATATGTGAAATGTTATTCCGCCAACTGAACAACCTTAAGATAAGGTATCTGTTATGGAAAGGCAACAATCACTACCATGACGGCATCTGCGGCATTGGAGATGTGGACATTTTGATTCACGCTGAGGACGCGGGCAAGGCACGCTCTGTACTCACAGACTTGCAGTTTATCAATCCCGCCACGCAATCATATACGGCCCACCCTGCCATTGAGGATTGGCTGGGTTTTGACGCAGAATCTGGCAAGATGGTGCATATCCATTTTCACACCGCTATGGTATTGGGATATAAGTACACTAACGAATATGAATTTACACCCTATGAACTCTGCTTTGACAAGGCCATACAACGGGAAAATATTGCGCTACAACATCCTGTTTTGGAGTATTTCCTGCTGCTATGTCGTATTGCCTTCGGCAATTTGAACAACAAGAAAAAGGTAGAGGAAAATCTCATCTACTTGCGTCAGCATATTGCGATTGAAGACTTGACTGCCATTGCTGTCACCTGTGGTATTGACGAAACCACCGCCCACCGCCTACACCATATATTGAGCAGTCATAGCAGTGAACTTGTGAGCAAAAAAGTTAAAAATGAATTGGCGGTTGCTGTACGTTCGCTAGTCAAAAAGACCGTATCTGCCCCTTCCTTCAAAAACCATCTGCGACGGTATCAGGCAACATACCGCCATAGCCGCTCTAAAAAAAATCTGCGTTTTACCACCAAGAAGTCCCTTAAAGGCAACGGCTTGATGATTGCTTTTATCGGTCAGGACGGTGCAGGAAAGAGTACCGTTACACATCTTATAAACGAATGGCTGTCTTGGAAACTAAACGCTAGGCGGCTGTATTTAGGTAGCGGTGATCACTATATGTCTTGGCAAAAGAAATTACTGAGAAAACTGTCGAAGAAAAAAGCCGGACTGCCTATCAATATTCTCCGTGGCCTACTCAGTATATCCAATCACCTAAAAATAGCAAAAAAGACCTATAAAACTCTAAAGGCCGCCAAAAAAATGGCTGAAAGAGGCGGTATTGCACTGTTTGATCGCTATCCACAGTTGGCGCATAACGGAATCAACGACGGCCCCAAAATCCGTCACAGTTTTTCCAACAATCTCGGCAATTCTATTATGCGATTTTTTATTCTTCGTGGTGCTGCAAGGGAAGAAACTTTACTAAAAAAAGCAATCCAGTACACTCCTGATATTGTTATTAAACTCATGTTGTCCCCAGAAGAATCCATCCGCCGGAAACCGGAGGAAAATTTGGAATTGGTACGCCGTAAACACGAGATCATTAAAGGACTATTTTTTGAAGGTGCACAAACTTATACCATTAATGCAACTATGAGTTTCGAAGAAGAAATCCGTACTATCAAGAGCATTATTTGGAAGAATTTATGCTTATAATTCTCATATCAAATCATTGGCAAATATGGTCTTAATCTTTGGTCTCTCCACAAAGTAGATGTGAAGCAACTGTCTTTACATCTACTTTTTATACTCAATTCAGACCTTCATTACGGCAGATGCCGTATATCATCGGTTGCCGGGTTGTTGAGTAGTTTTCACTTTGTCGAAACGGGAGCCGTGGCAGGAGCAGTCCCAAGAGTGTTCCGCCCGATTCCACCGCAGGGCGCAGC
>JAZSRS010000131.1:0-8192 GCA_045538595.1 Faecousia sp.
GGCACCAGACTTTCGGTGTCCACAATCTCAAAGATTCCTCGTTCCATTTTTCCGCGTTCCAACATTTTTCATCACCCGGAACCATTATATCATAAAATGCAGAAAAAGCCCAGCTTTCGCTGGACTTTTTCGACAGACTGAAGCGGGTGCTTGCAGCACCCGCTTTTTTCTTACAGTTCTTCTAAGTAGGCAACCCCGGGAATGTCCTGGATCAGCGTCAGGATCTCGTCGTGACTGCCCCGTTTTTTTGCCTTCAGGGTAGCCACATATGCTCGATTGCCGCTATCACTGTCACCCTCCTGTTCCCGCTGGACATTGTAGATCTCAATGTCAGCATTCCGCACGGTGCGAAGAAAATCTCCCAAGGTAGTTTCATTGGACAGTTCAATATAGGCTTCCATTTGACGGTTTTTCCGGTGGACTTTATTGTCTATCCGTTGCATCAGCGTGATAACCATAAAGATGGCCATATAGCCAACCAAAGCCGCTTCATAGAAACCGATACCCAAGGCCAAGCCCACACCTGCCGATGTCCAAAGACCGGCAGCAGTGGTCAGACCCTTGATCTGATTCCGGCGGGTAACAACGATGGTACCGGCGCCTAAGAAACCGATGCCGCTGACCACCTGTGCGCCCAAACGCACCGGGTCACCGGTGCCGTACACCTGAAAAATGTACTGATTGGTTAACATAATCAGGCAAGAACCAGCGCAGACCAGCATATAGGTCCGCAGGCCAGCAGGGCGATTTTTCATTCCCCGTTCCAAACCCAGCAGGCCGCCGATGACCACGGCCGCCACGATTCGCAGTACAACTGCCAAATATGTCACTTCCCGAATTTCCATATGCTCACCTCATACTTTCATTCTATGTCAATTTCTTTCTATGATGTCTTTTTCCCGGCTTTGGCAGGTGAACAGGATCACCTGTTTGGTTTCCGACGCTTCCCGGAGGATCTCCAAAGCGGCTTTCAGACGGGTATCATCGAACCGCACCAGCGCATCGTCCAAGACCAAGGGGGCTTCGGGGGTCAGTTCCTCTGCCACCGCAAGCCGCAAGGCAAGATACAACTGATCCACCGTGCCGTCGCTGCGCCAAAGAGTGCCACGCAGGGTGTTTTCCCCCTCCGCGCCTGCTTCCACCGACAGGTCTTGGCACAGGCTCAGCCGCCGGTAGCGCTGACCGGTCATGCGACCAAACAATTCCTGGGCCCGTTGGGACAGTTTGGGGGCGAAACGCCGCTGTAGTTCCTGGGTGGCCTGCACCAAAGTTTCCTGCGCCCGGGTCAACGCCCGGTAATATTGCTCCAAGGTTTCTATGCGGGATTGCAGTTGCTGCTTTCTTGCAAGCAAAGATTCTGCGCTGCCCAGGGTCTCCATCTGACCTTGACTTTGGCCAAGGCGCTGGCGGAGCATTTGTTGCTCTGCGGCATTGGCGGTCAAGTATTTTTCCGTATCCTCAGCAGAATAGGTAAGGGTATCTGCAAACTGGGGCGGAGCGACCTGCTCGCCTGCGCCGGACAGTGCCTGCAGCACTTCCTCTGCCTGCTGCAAAGTCCGTTGTTTCTCCTGCAACTGGGTGTATGTCTGCAACCGGCTGCGGCAGACTTCTTCGTACTGGGAAAGGCTCATTTCCCCGGTGATGGCAGCAATAGCCCGGGTGTTTTCATCTAGTCCACGGGTTAAATCAGCCATTTTCTGCTGCCGGTCCGCCAGAATTTCATTGTAATTCTGCTGCGCCGCGGCATAGGCCCGGGCCTCCTGTTCCCAACGGTCTGCGGGTATGCCGTAATACTTTTCTAAAAGGGCAGCCATCTTTCCTTGTAATTTCTTTTTCTTACCGGCCGCCAATACAAAGCAGATCACGCCACAAAGTAAGAGCACACCGGCAAAGATAGGCTGGGAGATCAGGAGCAGCAAGATCGCAATTGCCAAGAACACGCCGCCGGCGATCCACAGAGCAACGCCTTTATAGGTTTTCAGTTCTTGCAATTTTTTTGCGTCCGACTGGGCGTCCGTAAAGGCTTGGGTCGGGTCTTTTCCCCGGAAAGCAGCCGCTGTTTCCGGCACGGGAGGGAGTTGCGGCAGCAGTTGCGCCTTGGTATGCAAGGAATCCCGGGTGTCCCGCAGTTGCTGCAACCGGGACAGTTCCTGCCGAATTGTCTCCTGAGAAGGCAAATTTTCCAGTTCTTTCTCCGCCTGCAGAAGATTCTGCTTGGCTGCATCCCGCTGCATCTGGGCGGCGGTGAGTTTTTGGGCGTAGAGTTTGTGCTGGGAATACTGCAGCGCCTGCTTGTGATTCTCCAGCAGGCGACCGTGTTCTTCCAGTTCCTTCTGCCGCTGGGTAATGGCCCGGATGTTGTACTGCAAAGACTCCAGTTGTTGCAATTTTTGGTCATTTTCTGCCTGCTGGGTTTCCAGTTCCGGCAGCAGACCTTTCTTATTGAAGCGGCATTTGTTTTTCAGGTTGCGGAGTCTCTGAGCCAAATCGTCGGATGCGCCGCTTTCGTCTCCGGTGGTAACCAGTTCATTTAAGCGGCGGCGGAGGGATTCGTCCTCAGTCACCGGCATTTCTGACAGTTTCAAAAATCCTGCCCGGGCAAACACGCTCCGCTCCACACCCAGTAGCACCTGTCCCGGCATAGCCACTGCCAATTCCGGTACGGGAACGCCGGTGTGGGTCTCAAAGGCTTTCACCTCACCCATAGGGATTCGGTTTTTATTTTGCCGCTCGATGGTGATTTCCCGGCCGTTCCACAGAATGTCCATTCTACCGGACATAGGCGCGCCGCTCCAAGGGGCGTAGTGTTCCTTGTCCGCCAAAAAGCCGGTTTTGCTCCGGGAGCCGGTGTCAATTCCGTAAAGCATGGCCATTAGAAAGGCGCACCAGGTACTCTTGCCCCACTCGTTGGGGGCTTCAATGATGTTCAGACCCGGCTTTAAGGTTATGGTCTGCTGGGACAGTTTGCCGAAGGTGGCGGTCATAGAAAGTATCTTCACGGCAAGACCACCTCCTGTCCCTCCAGCAACTGGCGGGAGATTTCCGCGGCCAACAAAATTTCCTGTTTTTCTTCTTCGTCTGCGGTCTCCATTGCCTGTTTCAAAAGGCCAAAGTAAACGCCCTCAAAACTGTCCTCCCCCAAACTGCCCCAAATATCCACAGGGCGGGTGGTCCTATCCCGCAAAACCAAATTGGGGAAACGAACGTATTTTGCCTGCAAGGCGGTTAAGTCCGGTGCATCGCAACTGCCTGTCAGGGTAATGCGGTAGTAGTCTCCACTGCCTACCGGGGGCAGTACGGCATCCAGTTGGTGGGGGGCGGCCTGCAAATCGTAGAATTTCGGGGCATTCAGGGGCAGGAATCGCAGAGGATTGGCTGCATCCAAGTCCACAATATATACGCCCTTCTCTCCCTGCTCGTCATAGCCTCTGCCCACCGGGCAGCCGGGCCAGGCGCACAGGGTTTTTCCGGCTACAAAACTGTCCGCCTTGTGGATATGACCCAAAGCGAGGTAGTCGAGATCGGACGCCAGTACCTGCTGGGCGGTAATGGGATTATAGGGCGATGTCACTTGAGTGGTATCGCCGTGGAAGATCCCAATGGCGTATTTTTCTTCGCAGTCCGCCCGGAAACCCTCCAGCAGCGCCGGGCAATCCATACTGCCAAAGCCAGCGCCGTAGACACGGCAGTCCAGTTCCGGTAGCGCCACAGATTCCACCTGCTGGGATTTGAAAATATGTACATTCTCCGGCCACAGTTCCTTTATCCAGGGACTGTCCGGGCCGCAGTAGTCATGGTTGCCGGGGGTGATGAACACCGGCACTGCCATGGCTTTTAAGACATCGTAAAGTTGTTGATAGGTATGGGGGGTATATGCCCCGTCAAACAGGTCGCCGGCCAGCAGCACCAAATCGCAGTTCTCCTGCCGGACAATCTCCAAAACCTGCCCGGGAACAGACGCCAAGGCTTGCTTTAATTCCTCGACCTGGCCCTGCAGAGGAGCGTCCAAGTGCCAATCAGCGGTGTGCAGAATTTTCATCGTAGCAATCCACCCTTTCTGCCTTGCGGCACAAGCCGGTTTGGCTGTCTATGGTAAACAGCACGGCTTCCATTTTGGTAGGGCCAACCGCCCAACGGTAACGCTCAGGGATATCTCCCCGGAATTTTGCAATGGACAAAGCCGGTTGAATACCCAGCACGGAATATTTCGGACCGGTCATACCTAAATCCGACACATAGCCTGTGCCGTTAGGCAGCACTTGGACGTCCGCGGTGGGTACATGAGTGTGGGTACCCCACAGGGCGCTGACCCGGCCGTCTAGCATATAGCCCATAGCCAATTTCTCGGAGGTTGCCTCCGCATGAAGTTCCACTAAAATAATCTTGGCGTCCAGTTCTTTCAGCAGTTTTTCCACTTGCAGAAAAGGATTGTCCGGGGTGTAGTCCATATTTACCCGCCCCTGCAGGTCGATAACTGCCACCGGACCGACCTTGGTATCAAAAACGCCATACCCTCTGCCGGGGGCTTGAGGGGCATAGTTCAGGGGACGCAAAATGCGGGTGCTGTCTTCCATATAATCCACAATTTCCCGCTTGGCATAGGTGTGGTTGCCCATAGTAATCACATCTGCGCCGGCGTCCAAAATTTCCTCCGCCTGCCGGGGGGTGATGCCAACCACAGAAGCATTTTCGCCGTTGACCACCACGAAATCCGCCTGTGTCTGCCGTTTCAGCCAGCGCAGGGAATGCTGCACCCGTTCCATACCCGGATTGCCAACCACATCGCCTACTGCCAATACCTTAAAGTCCATACCTTTCACCCCTTGCATTTTTATCCGTATATTATACCCGAAAAAGCATTTTTACGCAAGTGTTCCCAACAAAAAAGCACGGCTCTGTAAGGGCAACGCTCCATAAGGAAGTAATGCCCAAAAAAGCCGTGCGATTTTTATTCTTGTTTTTACCAGTCCCGTCCTAAACGTTTCAAAACCATCTGCGCGTCGGGATGGCCTTGTCTTGCGGCCTTGCGATACCACTCCACCGCAATTTCCCTATCTTTTGGCAGATAGCCTGCTCCCACGCTGTAACATTCGCCCAGCATCAGTTGGGCTTCCGGACTCCCCAGATCGGCTGCCTTAAAATAGTAGTCTATACACGCGGTTTCATTCCGTTCTCTGGCTTCTTCCCCTAACCGGAAGAGAATCTTGGGGTCGGTGTCGAAGTCGGACAGCAGTTTCTGCGCAGTCTCCTCGCGCTGCTGCGCCGCTTTTTCGATCCATTTTTTGGCTTCTGTGTAGTTTTGTTCCACGCCCTCACCCCGGGCATAGCACTGACCCAATACTCGTTGCGCAAAGGAATTTCCTTTCTCCACTGCCTTGCGGAGCCATTTTACTGCCTCCACAGCATCTTTCGGCACACCGATTCCCAATAGATAAACGTTTCCAAGAGTGCCTTGGGCGGGAGAATATCCTGCTTCCGCAGCAATCTGCAAGCATTTTGCCGCACCGCTGGGATTTAACTTCTGAAGCCTAATTCCTCGCATCCAAAGTTGATAGAGTTCGTCATTGGAGTACTGCGTTGCCTGCGCAGATGCTTGCTGCGGTGTTTCTCCTCTGCAAGGGCTCAGCAGTCTGCTGCGGCACAGTTCTGTCAGGAAAGAATCGTCATCACTGTGGCGGGTGCGGTAGATCGCCTGCAAACTATCCAGTTGCATCTGCATACCCAGGGACAGTTCCACATCTTCCAGATAGATCACCAGTGGTTCTTTCCGAAGTTTGATGGCAAAATTGATCTCCCGGCGGCAGTTATGGGAATCGGCCGCGTGGCAAGACATAAATGCCACAAAACTGTTGCAATCTTTCACATGTTGGGCAATGTACTCCGGCCACTCCGTACCGGCTTCGATACCGCCATCGTACCAAATTCGAAAGCCCCGATTCTGCAGTGCAGAAATCATCGGCAAAACCCGGTCAGAATCGCTATGGGCATAACTAATGAAAATATAAGGTTCGCTGCCTTCATAGGCCGGGGGAAACTTCATAACGAACACTCCTTGGCTTTGTTTTCTTTATATTACACCATTTTTGGGGGTAACGCAAGGTTTTTTGCTGAAACAAAAAGGAGCACTGTCCAGTGCTCCTTTTGATTATCTCTGATATTCAAATTGGAAGTCGTAAATATCCACGGTGTCGCCGTCCTGAATGCCCATCTCCTCCAACCGCTTGAACAGACCGCATTTGTGCAGTTGGGTGTCGAAGTAGTTGCGGGACTCAAAGTCGTCGAAGTTGATGTTCATAATGAGTCTTTCCAGCCAAGTACCGGTGATGAGCCATGTGCTGCCCAAGTGTTCGATCTCCAAAGCGGTAGGATCGCCGGCCTCCACAACGGGAGCCACATACTCCGGCTCGTAGATGGTTACCGGCGGCAAAGTGCGGAGTTTTTCCGCCACTACCCGCATCAGATTCTTAGTGCCTTGGGTCGTACCGGCGGAGATTTCGTAAAATTCACAGCCGACCTCCTCCACATGCTTCCGCAGCCGCTCCAAATTGTCGGATTCTGGCATCAGCAGGTCGCACTTGTTGGCCGCCACGATCATGGGACGGTTAGAAAGGTCTACGGAGTAGTTTTTCAGTTCCTCACAGATGGCGTCAAAGTCCTCTACCGGGTCCCGGTCCTCACTGCCGGATGCATCTACCACATGGACCAGCAGTCGGCAACGGTCAATATGGCGGAGGAAATCGTGTCCCAGTCCTGCGCCGTCAGCAGCGCCTTCAATAATACCGGGAATATCCGCCATAACGAAAGACACGCCCTCATCCACATAAATGACGCCCAAGTTGGGGTACAAGGTGGTGAAGTGGTAGTTGGCGATCTTGGGCCGGGCGTTGGAGGTTACGGACAGCAATGTGGATTTTCCCACATTGGGAAAGCCCACCAAGCCCACATCTGCCAGCAGTTTCAGTTCCAAAATCACATCCCGCTCCTGACCGGCTAGGCCTGCCTTGGCAAACCGGGGCACTTGCCGGGTGGGGGTTGCGTAATGGGCATTGCCCCAACCGCCACGGCCACCCTTGGCGATAACAAAATCTTCACCTGTGGACATATCCACGATGATCTGATTGGACTCCGCGTCCCGGACCACCGTACCTCTGGGCACTTGGATCACAAGGGGTTCTCCCCGCTTGCCGCTCATACTTCTGCCCTGTCCGTTCTGACCGGATTGGGCGGCGTACTTTCTCTTATAACGGAAATCCAGCAAGGTGGACAGGTTGTCATTCACCCGCAGGATCACGCTGCCGCCGTGGCCACCGTCGCCGCCGTCCGGGCCGCCGGCTGCCACATATTTCTCTCTGTGGAAGGCAACAGCGCCGTCGCCGCCGCGGCCGCCAACCACAGTAATGCGCACTTTATCTACAAACATTTCCATAATACAACACCTTCTATGGGAAAAGATTTCCATAATTCAAAATTCAAAATTAAAAATTAAAAATTCGGTAGAAGACCGCCACTATTTTTAGAATTTACATATATAATATGATCATTTTTAACTTTTAATTTTCAACTTTTAATTAAAAAAACTGCCGCAAAGTCTTGCGGCAGTTTTTGGAACGGATTACTGCTCAGCAGCGTACACGGAGCACTGACGGCGATCCTTGCCCTTGCGCTCGAAACGGACAGTGCCGTCTACCAGAGCGAACAGAGTATCATCGCTGCCGATACCAACATTCACACCGGGGTGGATGTGAGTACCTCTCTGGCGAACCAGAATGTTGCCGGCCAGAACGAACTGACCATCAGCGCGCTTCACGCCCAGACGCTTAGCCTGAGAATCACGACCGTTCTTAGTAGAACCGCCGCCCTTATGGTGAGCGAAGAACTGAATACCAATTTTCATCATGGTGTTACACCTCCAAAACTTCGATATGATCCGGATATTCGTCCCGCAAACTGCATAAGTACAGAAGCAGACCCGCAAGCACCGCTTGCACGCTCTCTTCTTCATCGCAGGATGTGGGGAGGGTCAGAGTGATCCGGGCATCCTCTTGTTTGACCCGCACCTTGGCTTTTGCGCCACACACATCATTGATGGTGGCCTCAGCCATAGCAACCACAGCGGAGATAGCAGCGCAGACAATATCCTGCCCGGCCTCTGCATAGCCACTGTGTCCGGAGACGGAGAATCCTGTGATTCT
>JAZSRS010000010.1:0-4084 GCA_045538595.1 Faecousia sp.
GCCTTCCCCGGCACGGTAGCCGATGTGTCCACCTTTATCCGACAGGCAACCACCGGCAAAACAAACTCCCCCGACCTGTATACGGTTATGCAAATCCTCGGCTATGGCAGAACTGTGGCAAGAATTAAATCCGTTATAGAATCTATGTAATCAAAAATCCGTCTGTGGAACACCACAGACGGATTTCTTTTTAGTTCTTCAAACTCTGCAAGGGGGCAGGGATTCGGCCGCCGCGGGCGATAAAGTCCTTTGCAGACTCCGGGTGCACCGGCATAACCGGGGCGCTACCCAGCAGGCCGCCCATTTCCACCCGGTCTCCCACAGTCTTGCCGGGAGCGGGGATAATGCGAACAGCGGTGGTTTTGGAATTGACCATACCGATGGCTGCTTCGTCTGCAATAATGGCAGAGATGGTTGCGGCATCGGTATCACCGGGAACGGCGATCATATCCAGGCCCACCGAACAGACGCAGGTCATAGCCTCCAATTTATCCAGCGTCAGCACACCGGATTCTGCGGCGGCGATCATTCCCTCGTCCTCAGAAACGGGAATAAACGCGCCGGAAAGGCCTCCCACATGGTTACTTGCCATCACACCGCCCTTTTTCACCGCATCATTCAGCAGTGCCAGGGCGGCAGTCGTGCCGTGGGTTCCGCAAACTTCCAGACCCATTTCTTCCAGTATCCGGGCAACGGAATCGCCCACTGCAGGGGTGGGCGCAAGGCTCAGGTCCACAATACCGAAGGGAACGCCCAGTCGGCTACCGGCCTCTACACCTACCATCTGACCCATACGGGTAACCCGGAAGGCAGTCTTTTTAATGGTCTCAGCCACCACATCGAAGGGTTGGCCTTTCACTTTCTGCAATGCGTGGTACACCACACCGGGACCAGAGACACCCACATTCAGTTCGCATTCCGGCTCGCCGACGCCGTGGAATGCGCCTGCCATAAAGGGATTGTCCTCCACCGCATTGGCAAATACCACCAACTTTGCACACCCTAAGCCGTCTTGATCTGCGGTAATTTCTGCGGTTTTTTTAATGATTTTACCCATTTTGGCTACGGCATCCATATTGATACCTGCCTTGGTAGAGCCTACATTCACACTGGAACAGACACGCTCCGTGCAGCGCATTGCCTCGGGGATAGAATCCATCAATATCCAGTCGCCTTTGGTACAACCTTTCTGCACCAAGGCAGGGAAGCCGCCGATGGAGTTGACTCCACATTCCTTGGCCGCCTAGTCCAGAGCTAATGCCAAAGGAACATAGGGATCTGTATTACAAGAATTGCCCACCAGTGCAATGGGGGTTACAGAGATTCGCTTATTGACGATGGGAATACCAAACTCCCACTCGATCTCCTCGCCTACCTTGACCAAGTTGGCCGCCCGGCTGGTGATTTTATCATAGATCCGCTGGGCGCATACGTTTACATCCTCGTGGGCGCAATCCAGCAAGGAAATGCCCATAGTGATGGTACGAATGTCCAAGTGCCGTTTGTCGATCATGTCCTGGGTGGCTAAAATATCCTTAAAATCCAGCATAATCCAACCTCACCTTACACTCGGTGCATTGCCTGGAAGATTTCTTCCCGCTGCAATCTAATGGACAAATTCATTTCCTTGCCTTTTTCTTCCAGTTTTTGAGCAAGTTCTGCCAGAGGACAGGTGCTTTGGGATACATCAGTTACCATCATCATGGTAAAATATCCCTGCATAACTGTCTGCCGGATGTCCAAGACATTCACATTGTACTTAGCCAAATCCACACAGACTGCTGCAATAATGCCTACCCGGTCCTTACCGACTACCGTTACAATCGCTTTCATTGTCCTTCTCCTTATACCTCATAGTCCGCGCAGGTGCGGGTATTCAGAAAATGCCAAAAATGCTCCTTGGCTGCCAAATGGGCAGGGTGGGTTGCGTAGTTGGCAAGGGATTCCTTGCTATCGAACTCAGAGTACAGGGCATAGTCCATACCGCCCTGATAGGCAGATCGGATTTCCATATGGGTAAGGCCGGGAATCACGCCGACCAGCGGCTCTAACTGTGCTTTGATGATAGACACGGCTTCTGCCTTGTCTACGCCTTCTTTCAGGGTATACAGTACGATATGTTTGATCATAATTTCCACTCCTTATTGTTTATTGAGATTGCCACAGGCGGCTTACCGCCCTCGCAATGACAATGGGGAAATGAAGAATAACTGGACCGGCGATCCGGTCCCGGTATGTAATGTTTTAAGCCTCGGCTTCTACTGCTTCTTCAGCAGTCTCTTCAGTTGCTTCTTCAGCAGCCTCTTCCACGGGCTCCAGCAGAGCGCGGATGGACAGAGAGATGCGCTTGTTCTCAGCGTCAACCTCAGTGATCTTCACCTGAACTTCCTGACCTTCAGCCAGAACGTCCTCGGGCTTGCCGATGCGGTGGTCAGCGATCTGAGAAATGTGGATCAAGCCGTCAACACCGGGAATGATCTCTGCGAATGCGCCGAAGGTCATCAATTTTACAACCTTAGCGGTCACAACATCGCCCACATTGTAAGCGGTCATAAACTTGTTCCAGGGATTCATTTCAGCGGTCTTGTAACCCAGGGAGATCTTGCGCTTCTCAGCATCGAAGGAAATAACATAAACGTCGATCTCGTCGCCTACGCTCACAACCTCTGCGGGGTTCTTGATACGGTTCCAACTCAGTTCGGAAACGTGAACCATACCGTCTACGCCACCGATGTCCACAAATGCGCCGTAGGAAGTCAGGGACTTAACAGTGCCGTGGTACTTTGCGCCCACTTCAATCTCGTTCCACAGTTTCTCCTGAGCAGCCTTGCGGGTCTCAGATGTAACAGCGCGGATAGAACCGATCACGCGACGGCGTGCACGGTTGACCTCAGTGATCTTGAGTTGGGTGGTAGTGCCTACCAAACCGGTCATATCGCCACCCTTGGCAATACCGGACTGGGAAGCGGGGATGAACACGCGGATGCCCTTAACGGTAGCAACCAAGCCGCCCTTGTTCTCCTCGGTGATGGTGCCTTCCACAACAGTCTTCTCTTCGCACCAAGTGGACATATCGTCCCAGATCTTCATGCCTTCCAGTTTCTTTCTGGAAACCTGGCATACGCCTTCCTGATCGTTGACACGAACAACGAAAACTTCGATCTCGTCGCCAACCTTCAAAACATCTTCGGGCTTTACAGTGGGGTCTGCGCTGACTTCATCATACGGAATATAGCCGGCATGCTTGGTGCCCAGGTCGATCTGGACTTCTGTAGTGCCAATACCGGTAACGACGCCGATAACCTTATCTCCTGTATTTAAAGTCTTGATCGACTGTTCAAGAAGCGCCTCAAACTCCTCCTGTACAGTCTCAACATTCGTAATTTCGCTCATAGTCTTGTTGACCTCCTTTATAATCCACGCCGGCGTTGATGCTCCGGCCGTGATTCCAACCTCAGCCACACCGCTAAAATTCTCGGGTTTCAGTTCGGACGCATTGTCCACCAAGAAAACCCTGTCGCAGTGCTCTCGACAAATCATAGCAAGGCGTCCTGTGTTGGAAGAGTGAGTGTCACCTACAACGACCATGGCCTGACAGACTTTACTTAATCTTGCCGCCTCGCTTTGCCGAAATTCGGTAGCTTTGCATATTGTATCAAAGATTTTTACATTAGTAAACACTTTTTTTGCAAAATTTTCGCAAGATTTCCATAAAGATTCCGTAGAAGTGGTCTGACACACCATACTAATGGGGAAATCCGGGGCAATTTCACCGGAATTGACCCATTCTTCCAACTCTTCTGCATTTTCAAAAATCTTACATTTATTGCACCAACCGGCAATTCCCTCCACCTCCGGGTGGGATCGGGTGCCGATGATCACCGGCAGTCTCCCCTCTGCTTCTGCTTTGCTGACGATGCCGTGAATGCGTTTGACAAAAGGTCAGGTGGCGTCTACCACATTTACCTGCCTTGCCTCCAACGCCTCTTGCACCGCCTTGGTCACCCCGTGGGAGCGGATCACCACAGTCTGGCCAGGCTGGGCGTCCTGGGGTGTATGGATCACCCGAACTCCCATTTCTTCG
>JAZSRS010000076.1:0-1990 GCA_045538595.1 Faecousia sp.
AAAACTTCCAAAATGAATTCCCAAGTCCGCTTTGTGGAGGCGATCTCCAATCTTTCCCGGCTGGTGTGAATGTCTTTCATATTTGGGCCGATGGAAACGCAGTCCAGGCCCAGCAGTTTCTCGCTCAACAATCCGCACTCCAGCCCAGCGTGAATGGCAACGATCACCGGTGCTTTGCCGTACATATCCTTATAAACGCGTATCATTGTATCCCGCAGATAAGAATCTTTTTTGTATTCCCAGGCGGGGTATTCACCACGAACAGTGTACATAGCGTCATAGAAATTAGATAACTCTTGCAATTTAGTCAACAAATCGGCTTTTTCCTGTTCTACGCTGCTTCGAACCGCCCAGGTGAGGTGCAGCGCATCATCCAATGTTACAATACCCAAATTCAAACTGGTCTGAACTAAACCGTCAATGTCCTTGCTCCAGGATTGCACACCGTTGGGGGAGGCGTTCAGCAGGGCAATTACCTTGGATGAACATTCTGTCGTTAAGGCGTTTCCACCTAAGGCATCTACACTATCCCCGCGAATAATGACATTCGGCTCGTCATATTGTTCCCGAATTTCTTTTTGCAGATCTGCTGCAATGTCATTGATTTTCTCTATGTACATTCCCAACGCAACCATCGTAACACTACAGGAGCGGGGAATGGCGTTGTCCTTTGCGCCGCCTTCCAATTTTGTGATGCAAACAGGCATACTATTTTGCACTCTGCTCAAAAATTCACCCATTATTTTGTTGGCGTTGGCTCTGTTTTTGTGAATCTCTACACCGGAATGACCACCTTGCAATTCTTCCACAGTCAGTTTTACGCAAGGACCATATACGGCTCGGCGGGTAATGGGCATAGTGATATTCACTTTTGCGCCACCGGCGCAGGATACAGTAAAGATACCTTCTTCCTCAGAGTCGATGTTCAGCATCGTGCGGCCTTTCAGTGCAGAAAGATCAATACCTGCTGCACCGTCCATACCCGTCTCCTCATCCACTGTAATGATAATTTCCAGAGGCGGGTGGGGGATAGTGGGATCCGCCAAAATTGCCAGTGCATAAGCCACTGCAATTCCATCATCACCACCCAAAGTTGTACCATTTGCGTAAACATATTCACCGTCGTGGGCGATATCCAAACCGTCAGTCTGCATATCAATAGGGCAGTCGGCATCCTTTTCACAAACCATATCCATATGTCCCTGAATGATCACAGGAGCGTGATCTTCATAACCCGGTGTGCCATCGGCAAAGAGCAGTATGTTGTTTAATTCGTCCTGCACATAGCGGATGTTACGCTCCTTAGCAAAAGAAACAAGATAATCGCTGATCTGCTTTGTGTTCCCCGAACCGTGGGGAATGGAACAAAGTTTCTCGAAATAAGCAAATACCGACCGAGGTTCTAAACCGGACAGTTTCACTGCTTCCATAAAAAACACTCCCTTGTTTGTTTTCTACATAGTATCATAGAGTTATGAAAATGTCCACAAAAAAGGGGTGCGTGTAATACGCACCCCTCATGTGTTATTTCTTGCGGAAGGACATACAGTCTGTGCACTGATCCATAGTAGGATTCCCTTCGTGAGTACCGACGAGAATACGGTCCAAGGCGCAGTAGTTTTGATCCTGGCAGTGGTTAGCGCACTGATGCACGGTGCATTCAATGCTCTTGTTTGCTTTACAATCCATTTTTGTTGCCTCCTTTTTGTGTGATAGGGATAGTATGGCTGATTTTTTCTTTAACATACACGGCTGAAAGAATTGACATTTAGTAAGAAAACCAGTATAATATTCGCGGAAAATATGAAGACGGACAACCGTTTTTACAAAGAAAGGAAAATTTGCCATGATTTATAGTGCAGAAGTACAGCATATGTGCTCCGTGGCCAAGGGCGCTTATCACGGCCCCGCTCCCATTCCCGAAGAGGGCAAGTGGGTACAGGTTAAGGAAATTAAAGATGTCAGCGGATTTACCCACGGCATCGGCTGG
>JAZSRS010000098.1:0-10293 GCA_045538595.1 Faecousia sp.
CTACGCTGGCCATTGCCGAGTGCTTGCGGTTTGGCGTTACCTCTGTGTCGGACCTGTACTATTTCCCGGAGGCCACCGCCCAAGCGGTAGCGGAAAGCGGTATCAAGGCCAATTTGGCCCTGTCTGCCTACCGGTTTATTGACCAAAACGAAGACTTTGATTTTGAAGCAGACGAACAGTGTCAGGAACTGGTACGCCTGACTGACACTTGGCACAATTATGACGGTGGCAGAATCAAGATCGATGCCGGAATCCACGCCGAATACACCGGTAACTATCCTTGGTGGGAGTCTTTGTCTGCCTTTGCCGCGGAAAAAGGTCTTGGTTTCCAACTCCACCTGTCGGAGACGGCGGAAGAGGTGGAATCCTGTCAGGACCGCACCGGCCTGACCCCGGCAGAACTGCTGTCCTGCCACGGCGTTTTCCGTGTTCCTGCCACCGCGGCCACCTGCACCCATCTGACCGAGGAAGAACGCACCCTGTTGGGTAAATCCAAGGCATCTGCCGTTGCCACCCCCATCGCATCCTGCAAGCAGGGCCTTGCCACCACCCCCATCACCGATTGCGTGAAGGCAGGTATGAATGTGGCGTTGGGTACCGGCGGCGCAGTGGAATGCGGTAACTTTGATATGTTTGAAGTGATGCGTTTCGCCACTCTGGATGCGCGGAGAGAAAAGGATTCCTCCGCATTCCCGGCAGCGGCTGCCCTGATGATGGCCACGGTCTGCGGCGCCACCGCCCAGGGCCGAAGCGGGGAGTGCGGTATGCTAAAAGAGGGTATGGACGCCGATGTAATTCTGGTGGATTTCTCCGCCCCCCACCTGATGCCCTGCCACAATGTACCGGCGGCCTTGGTGTTCTCCGCCAAGGGCGGTGATGTGGCTATGACCATGGTGCGGGGAAATATCCTGTACCAAAACGGCCGTTTCCCCACCATTGACCTTGCTTCCGTGGTGTCGGAGATTATGGAGTACGCCATTCCCAAACTGATGGAAAAGGAGTCGCTATGAGCCAGTCCAAGAAACAGTCCTTCCTCCACGGCGCGGCGCTGCTGGCCTTTGCCACTGCCGTGGTGAAGATCATCGGCGCGTTCTATAAGATCCCGCTGAAAATGATCATCGGCGACCAGGGCTATGGCTATTTCGTCACCGCCTATGATATTTATACCGTACTACTGCTGATCTCCACTGCGGGACTTCCCATCGCTATGAGCCGTATGATCAGTCAGGCCAGTGCTGTTGGACATTACAACCAAGTCCGCCGGGTCTATGCCACCGCAAGAGGATTTTTCTTAGGTTTGGGCATTCTCAGCACCGTGCTGATGATGGGATTCTCCCACCAACTGGCGGCATTTCAGAAGCAGCCAGACGCCTGGGCCGCCATTTTCTGCCTCGGCCCTTGCGGACTACTGATGTGCGTCATGTCCACCTACCGGGGATTTTTCCAAGGCCAAAGCGATATGCGCCCCACCTCCAATTCCCAAATGATCGAGGCGGCATCCAAACTGGCGGTAGGCCTTGTGCTGGCTTTGGTGGTAATGAAAACCACCAATTCCGTGGCTTACGCCGCCGGCGCAGCCATTTTGGGCGTTACCTTCAGTTGTCTGGTTTCGGTGCTTTATCTTAGTTGGAAGCAGAAGCCTGCCTACCGGGAACTGCCCGTAACCGATGACACCCCCAGCAGTTACCGCACCACTGCCAAAGAACTGCTGGCCATCGCTGTGCCCATCACCATCGGCTCTGCCGGTTTGCAGGTGCTGACTGTCATTGAGACCAACCTGTATATGGGCCAACTACTCACCGCCAACGGTATGAACCAAACCACCGCAGACATCACCAAAGGCATTTACAATATGTGTCAGACGGTGTTCAATATGCCCTGTTCCTTTATGGTACCCATCACCACCTCTGTGCTGCCGGCCATCACCGCCATGCTGGCCACCGGCAACCACAACGGCGCCAAAGCCACGGAAGAATCCGCCGCCCGGATCACGGGTCTCTTAAGTCTGCCCTGCGCGGTGGGCTTGGCGGTACTGGCAGGACCAGTTATGGGATTACTTGGCGGTTACGAAGGAGAAAACCTTGCCCTTGCCGGGGCAATTTTGGCAGTGCTGGGTATCAATGTGTTCTTCTATGGCGTGATCCAGTACACCAATGTGGTCTTGCAGTCCCACGGCTACGCCCACATCCCGGTGATCAACACCTTGGTGTGCGGCGGTATCAAACTGGTGGTGGTGTACCTGCTGGTGGGCAACCCTCAGATCGGCATTTTGGGCGCTCCCATGGGTATGCTTTTGTGCTACCTGTGTATCGGCGCGATGAATATGATCGCCCTGTACAAAGTGATGCCCACCCGTACCCACATTCTGCGGAATCTGCTGCGGCCGGTGCTGCCGGCAGCCCTGATGGGCGGTGGCGTGTGGCTGACTTTACGACTCTTGCAAATGCTCTCCATCTCCAGCCGAGTACTGCTTTGCGGTGTTCCTGTGGCGGTGGGCGTGGTGATTTACCTCATTAGTGTGGTAGTTTTCAAGAGTCTGCGGCGGGAAGATTGCCTGCTTTTGCCAAAAGGTGACAAAATTGCGGATATTTTGCGGTTATAATTGGTTATTTTTGCAAAAAATACTTGCAAAAAGTGAAAATAGGTGATAATATTATAACATCCAAAATATTTTGAAAAGAGGTAATTCCAATGAACAAAACCGAACTGATTGCTGCTGTTGCCGAAAAGGCCGGCCTGACCAAAAAGGACGCCGAGCGCGTCGTTAGCGCCACTTTTGAGACCATCACCGCTTCCTTGGAGAAGGGCGACAAGGTCAGCATCTCCGGCTTTGGTATTTTTGAAGTGAAGGCTCGCGAAGCCCGCGTTGGCCGTAACCCCCGCACCAAGGAAGAGATCCAGATCCCCGCAACCAAACTGCCCGCTTTCAAGGCCAGCAAGACTCTGAAGGACATCGTCGCCAAGTAAGATGCGTCTGGACAAATACCTGAAAGTTTCCCGGCTGATCAAGCGGCGCACCGTGGCCAACGAGGCTTGCGACAATGGTCGCATCAGCGTCAACGGCCGTGTGGCAAAAGCCGGTTACGAGGTGAAACCCGGTGATAAAATCGAGATCACTCTGGGCGCTCGGACCGTGGCCGTGGAGGTTTTGGTAGTGGCTGACAATGTCCGTAAGGACGACGCAGTCACCATGTATAAAGAGATCTAAAAAAAGAGGAGTGTTGCCCAACACTCCTCTTTTTATCTTGTTATAGGGAATGGATTTCCCCGCCCGCGGGCGCTCACTGAGCGCCCCTACATTATCTGTCTGGGTATTCTCTGGGTACAGGGGTGACTACCGGGGTGCCGTCGCGATTTAATAGCGGTGTCAATCCGCCGGCGTAGCCGGACTGGGCGTACAGATAATTTACGCCGGTCTGCTTATCCATCAAAATATAGGTGGCCGGTTTGGAAAATCCGCCCCCATGGGAATAAACTTTGACAAAACGATCTTCCTTGCTTGCCATTATTCCTTCACGCCTTCCACTAAGCCGTTGGCCAAACCTACCATACCCTGCATCTGGGAGGGAATGATGATCTTGGTTGCCTTGCCGTCAGCCACTTTTTCCATAGCCTGAATAGACTTGAGTTTGATGACCTGATCGTTGGGGGCGTGTTCGTTCAGCATCTGCATAGAATCTGCCAGCGCTTTCTGCACTTGGCGAATGGCCTCGGCTTCGCCCTCTGCCTTCAAAATAGCGGCCTGCTTCTGGGCGTCTGCCCGGAGAATTTCCGACTCCCGTTCGCCTTCTGCGATCAGAATGGCGGATTTTTTCTGACCTTCTGCCTGCAAAATGGCCTGCCGGCGGTCACGCTCGGCCTTCATCTGCTTCTCCATGGAGGACTGAATGTCCTGGGGCGGCAGAATGTTCTTCAGTTCCACACGATTCACCTTAATACCCCAAGGATCGGTGGCCTCGTCCAAAATGGCCCGCATACGGGTATTAATGAGGTCGCGGGAAGTGAGGGTCTGATCCAGTTCCAAGTCGCCAATGATGTTCCGCAAGGTGGTGGCAGTCAGAGTCTCCATAGCCACCATGGGGTGCTCCACGCCATAGGTGTACAGTTTGGGATCGGTGATCTGGAAATACACCACCGTGTCGATCTGCATGGTTACATTATCCTTGGTGATCACAGGTTGAGGGGGATAGTCCAGCACCTGCTCCTTTAGGCTGACTTTCCGGGCGATCCGATCAAAAAACGGCATTTTCAGGTGCAAACCAACGCCCCAAACTGCCTGAAATGCGCCCAGACGCTCGATCACATAGGCCTTGGACTGCTGCACCACCACGATGCACTTGATAATGGTAATGAATACCAGCAAAACCAACGCAATAATAATATAGGGTCCCATAGAATTTCCTCCTTATTTTACTTCCGCCATTACCGGCGTAACATACACTTTCACGCCCTCTACCCGGTCGATCTTCACGCTGGTGCCGGCGGGGATCTTTTCGTCCGTACTGCTGCGGGCGGTCCATTCCACATCGCCCACACGAATCTGACCGCTCCCTGCCAGATTGTCAATTTCCGTGATCACCACGCAGGTCTTGCCCCACAGGGCGTCCACATTGGTAGGGGTCACCTTGGCGTTGAAATGCTTCTTGGCGATGGGCCGAAGCAGGGCAAGGGCAATGCCGGACGACAGGAAAAACAGCACCACTTGCAGCCACAGTTTTGCCCCCAACAGCGCCGCGATCAACGCCACCAGCGCGCCGATGGCAAACCAAGCCGAGACCATAGCCACGGTAGCCGCTTCCGCAATCACAAAAAGAATCAGCAAAGCAAACCAAATCAGTTCCATATCCAGTCCTCCTTTTGCCGGCCAACAGGCCCAATCTTCTGCTTCTAAGATAGCAAAAAGATGAGAAAAAGTAAATGATTTTTTGCGGAAAACTGTAAACATTATTTGACAATCCGGGGCGCATTGCAGTATAATTAAACTGTAAAAATACGGGCTGTACGCCCGATACATTGGAGGAAAATGCAATGTTTAATGCAATGATCGAAGTTTTGAAAGCCAATCCCCGGAAGATCGTCTTTACCGAAGGCCACGATGCCCGTATCCTGGAGGCCACTGCCCGTCTGGTAGAGGGCGGTTTCCTGACCCCCATTCTGGTGGGCAATGTGGAAGAAGTCAAGGCCAACGCAGCCAAGGGCGGTTTCAATATTGAGGGTGTGGAAATTCTTGACCCCCTGACCTACGAAGGTATGGACGCCATGGTAGAGAAGATGGTGGAACTGCGGAAGGGTAAGATGTCCAGCGATGAGTGCCGCGCTGCGCTGAGCAAGGGCAACTACTTTGGCACGATGCTGGTGAAGATGGGCTACGCTGACGCTCTGCTGGGCGGCGCTACTTACTCCACCGCTGATACCGTTCGTCCCGCTCTGCAACTGGTGAAGACTAAGAAGGGCGCTAACCTGGTATCTCCCTGCTTCATTATGGTCCGCGGCGAAGAGAAATTGGCTATGGGCGACTGCGCTATCAACTTAAGTTACGAGGATTCCGTGGACAAGGAAGGCAATGTGACCGTTTCCGCAGCCCGGAAACTGGCTGAAGTGGCCATCGAGACCGCCAACACCGCGAAAGTATTCGGCATCGACCCCAAGGTGGCTATGCTGTCCTTCTCCACCAACGGCTCCGGCAAGGGCGGCACTGTGAAACTCAGTAACGAAGCCACCAAGGTTGCCAAGGAATTGGCTCCCGACCTGATGATCGACGGCGAAATGCAGTTCGACGCAGCAGTTGCTCCCGAAGTTGGTCAGTTGAAGTTCCCCGGCTCTCCCGTTGCCGGTTACGCCAACACCTTTATCTTCCCCACCATCGAGGCTGGTAACATCGGCTATAAGATCGCCCAGCGTCTGGGTGGCTTCGAGGCCTACGGCCCCATCCTGCAGGGTCTGGCTGCTCCCATCAACGACCTGTCCCGCGGCTGCAACGCCGACGAGGTCTACAAGATGGCCATCATCACCTGCGCAATGGTTTAACAATATGCTGGCAAACCGCCATCACCTATTACCGGGTGATGGCGGTTTTTATAAGTTTTACTACACCCGTAAATGTTGGGTCGTTCTTGTAGGGGCGATCAGTGATCGCCCGCTTTACCGCCCCTACATTTTTGAATCGGTTGACACCGCTTTCTCCTTGTGCTACAATACTTTTGACAATCGAACAAACCATTTCGTGGCAAGGTGCGCGATGAACGCATCCTGCTGAACAAGAGAATCGGGTGAGAATCCCGAACGGTACCGCCGCTGTATGTGCCGATGGCGTGTTTCTTGGCGAAAGCCAGCCACTGGGAGACCGGGAAGGCGAAACGCGCTGCAAATGCCGCAACCTCATTTGCAAAGCACCAGTCAGAAGACCTACGAATTGGTTCTCCTTTCCGTTGCGTCATACAACGGGAACGCTTGTCGCGGAAAATCGGCCGCGGCGCACTTGTGCGCCGGGGTACTTTTTATTTTTGGAGGTAATTTTATGAGCAAAAAAACCCTGATCCTTCTCATCGCGCTGGTCGTTCTGGTGGCAGCGCTGGTAACGGTGTACTTTGTGACCCGTCCGGAGACCACCGACGAAACAAAGCAGTTCACTTTGGAGATCGTCCACAGCGACGGCTCTCTGAAGAAAGTGCCTATGGAATCCAATTACCGGTATCTGGGGGAATACCTGCAGAGAAAGCGGATCATCAAGGGCGAAGAAGGGCCGTACGGTCTGTATATTAAAGAGGTAGAGGGCGAGAGAGCCGTCTTTGAAGAAGACAATGCCTACTGGGGCTTCTATGTGGACGGCGAATATGCTATGCTGGGCATCGACCAGACCCCCATTGAAGACGGCAAGGTCTACCGGCTGGCCTATACTGTAGATAACCAGTAAATCACTACAAGGTTGCAAACATTTATTCCAAAGCAAAACGCCACCGCAGAGTGTTCTGCGGTGGCGTTATTTATGCTTTTGTCAGGCACACGATGGATTTGTATTGGCGGGTTATCCAAACCACTTACAAATTTAAACTATCAGCATATTCTATAAGTATCAAGAAGGAGTTGCTCGTTACTGTAGAATACACTGTCGCATTCCATAAAAAAGTCAAGATTTCTGTCATCAAATATATCTTTCTGCGACGCAAACACTGCATAACCCTTCTTTAGATTTTCGCGCAATGGTTCAGGCAGAATAGGTAAGATTTTATGAATAGTTGCATGTAAATCACCGCAATTCGTTACATTGAAAAAATACTGAAAATGACCACCGTTATTTACTTCACTGTCATATTCCATCAGTTCGGCATAAGGAGATTCCGCATCTCCTTCCACCCATAAATCCCACATTTGGTTCCATTTACGTTCCTTATCATTTAATTCGTTACCTGTAGTAAAACTTCCGAAAATACTCATTGGTTAATATCCTCCTGAATCATAGGGGCGATTATCAATCGCCCGAAAAATCTTTTTCTCTGGGGCGGTCAATGACTGCCCCTACATTCTTGAAAGAAATGTTCTTCATAAAATGATGATTGCCCTACATTATGGAAATCTCGATGCCCACTACGCCGTATTGGGTCTGTTGCTCCGGAGAATAATAGGCTTCCATATCCGCAGGTGTGGCCTTGTCCACATCTTCCAATCTGTAACCGCATTGGAGCAGGGGAAGGGTACGGTAGAGTTCTTCGAAAGAGGGGAACAGGTGGAGTTTCACCACTTTCACCTTCAAAACCTCCCCGGTGGCGTTGTTGGTGAAGAAAATGGTATCCCCGGCTTTTATTTTCTGCCGCTTTTCGTCATAAAGCCGCAGTTCGATGGTCTTTTCTCCGCTGCGAATCTTGGCAAAGGGCTCCGGGTTTAATTTCATATCGTGGACGGTCTTCTTGATATTCATTCCTTATGCTCTTTTCCTTTCTTCGCTGTGGTAATAGAAGAAACCAGCAATTTGCGGATTTTACAACATTGCGCAAATAATTTGTCATATTCTTCCACAGTCATTATGTTAGTATCCTTAAATAATCCCAGCCAATAATCGGTTTCTTAACATTCCTTCAAGGAAATTTGCAATTTATTGATAAAATCTGCCTTACTGGACGCATAATTGGCCTCGTGAATATTGGCGCCAATGCTTGTGCCGCTGCGCAAAAGTTGATTTAATAGGATATTGCTCTTCCTATGCTCCTTAATTTCAGTGCAAAGATTTACAATCTCAACGGCTAATTGTTTGGAAAGGTCTATCAGAAGATTCTCTTTCATAAAAACCTCCGTTTTATGAATTGACACTGCGTGTCATGAATAGATGCTCACGCATCATGATTTCTCGCTTCGCTCCATGAATTGAATTGCAGTTAAATGCGCCGCAGCGCAATTCATGGCATAGCCAATTCATGATTGCTTGCAATCAATTCACGCAGCCGTAAGGCTGCAATTCATAGAATCTATTGTTTGCACAAGCAAACAATAGATTCGTCTGTCTTTCCTTTTGGTAGGAAATTTCCGTCTGCATCAAAACTCACAGCGCAATCCGCTTCGCTGCTGTCATTATAATACATCGGGAACTTAAAATAAATAGTTTTAATCCATTGACCCGAACGATTTTTACGGGGATAAAGGTCAATTTTTTCAATTAGCTCCTTTATCAGCAGCTTTTTGTCTGCATTGTCCATCACATCAAAAAGAACATCAAAGGATTGCAGAATGGTATAGACTTGCTTTTTCGTTTCTTCTGCTGCAATGACTTTTTCCATCTGGGAGGTAAGCTCTGCAATTTGTGCTTCAGTATCTTCAATATCCTCCTGCGCTTTGTTCCATCGTTCCTGCAAACCCGCCCTCTTTCGTGCGGCTGCTTTTTCATCGTGTTTTATAGCATCCTGCTCTGCACCCAACTGTGTGGCAAGGCGTTCCAGGCGAGCCTGTTCTTTTTGAAGATTAGCTATTTCTTTCTCCAGTTCCGAAACATCCGTCTTTTGCCCCAAGGCAACATCCACCATTCGGGCAAAATTCTTGTCATTGACCAAGGATTTGATAATGTCCGTGAGTGCATCCATAAGTCTGTTTTCGCTGTAATTCTGCGGTGTTGCACATTCCCGTCCCGTTGCAATGGAGGAACTGCGGCAAGCATAGCTGTAAGACATAGGGTAGTATTCGTCTGTGCCTTTTTTCTTCTTTCTGCCATTGTGGATGCCATACATTGGGCCACCGCAGCTGGGGCATTTCAAAATGCCAGACAAGAAATATTCGTGTTCCTTGTCTATTTTCTCCTTGGTTTTGGCATTGGCTTTCCGCTTCTCCTGGGCAGCCTCCCACAAATCCAGGGAAACAATGGCATCGTGCTGACCCTCAGATACGATAATCTTCTTTGTGTCGGTCTGCTTGATAATATGGAACTCGTTTCGCTTTCCGTCAATTTTTGCGGTGGTATGTCTGCCATAGGCAATTCTACCCGCATACACAGGGTTGTCCAGAATGTCCTTCACGATTGCCATTGTGAATTTGGTTAGGTATCCGTTGGAGCGGGGAACTTTTTTGTATTTCTTGTTAATCTCTGTTGCAATCTTGGACGGCCCATAAGCGGTATTGACATACAAGCTATAAATCTCTCTTATGACCTCGGCCTCGTTCTCCTGGACAATCAACTGCCCATTTTCCAACTTGTAGCCATAGGGAGCAAAACCGCCGTTCCAGCCACCGCTTTGTGCTTTCTGCTTTCGTCCCGCCATCGTTTGGGCCAGGATGTTTTCCCGCTCAAGCTCTGCCATAGCGGACATTACAGAAATCATCACTTTGCCCATCGCTGCAGAACTGTCTATGAATTCATCCACGCATATCAAATTGACCCCGTAGTCTTGCATAAACTGCAAGGATTCAAGTGTATCTGCGCAGTTTCTGCCAAAACGGGACAGCTTAAACACTAATACATACGAAACATCGTGCCGCTTTTCTCTAATGTCGGCAAGCATCCGCTGGAATTCTGCTCGGCCTGCAATGTTTTTGCCAGAGTAGCCAGCATCCGAATACTCACCAGCCACAACATAGTTTTTCAACTTGGCAAAATCCAGCAGTGCTTTCCGTTGCGCTTCCAGACTAAAGCCGTCGGTCTGCATAAGTGTGCTGACACGGGTATATAGATACACTCTAATTTGTTCGCCCATTTTTCCTACCTCACAATCATTTTTCTTAATTATATCATAAGTAGGAAAATAATGATAGTCCCAATTTTAGAAAAAAGTCAACGGAGGCACAATTTTGTGCCTCCGTCCGTCTGTTCATCTC
>JAZSRS010000038.1:0-17831 GCA_045538595.1 Faecousia sp.
CATTTAACTATCATTATTTGTTCCATTTTTATCAAGTTTTATCATAATTTCCGAACTTTATCATAGCTTATCAAGAGTTATTGCAGGCTATCAGCCCTCAGAAACCAGCAAATTACAAGCAGGTCATATAGAACCCTCCACGGCATTATTATTTCCGTGGAGGGTTCTGCCATTTATTATTTCTTCAGTGCCTTCAGTTTTTCCCAGGCGTCTTTGAACTTATCAAAACCAAACATGGCTGCATAGCCTACAAAAATACCCAGAATCAAAGCGCCAACGGCGTAGTACCACATAACTGTAATTTCGAGTACTGCACACAGAATGAACATCGCCAGAATGGTGATCAACAGCGCGACCGCCACAGCGACGATATTGGTCGGCACCTTGGGGAACAGACCCTTGATAACCTCAACAATGATGTTTGTTACAAACATCAAGCCGGCGATAAGTGCCATAATGACTGCTGCAACCGCAATAAACGCGTTGACCATTTCTGCATTGAACATAGTTGTATAATCCATAAGTAATCCTCCTAAATTTTTTGTTTGATATCCCGGATGTCGTGCTGCACTTCGACCATCTGACCTTCCAGGACAAATGTCCGCTCGATAATATTATTGTGCTTGTTCACTTTATCCTCCAGCTGAGCAAGCCGGTACTGGGTCAGCTTCTGGGCGGCTAAGACACCAAACAGAGAGCCGAGCAGCGTTCCGGCAAAGCCGAGGATTGCGACAATGATAGCCTCTGTCAAAGTTCCTTACACCCCCAACAGCCTTGCCCAAGTCTTGGGTCCACAAGAACCGTCCACTTCCAAACCCTTAGCCTTCTGGTAGGCTCTGAGTGCCTTGTCCGTTGCGCCACCGAAACTGCCGTCCGCGCCGGAGCTGCCACAACTGAAGCCGTAGCCGATGAGCAGTGTCTGCATTGCCTTGACGGTGTCGCCCTTTGCACCCTTTTTCAAAACTTTAATTTCCACTTTACATACCTCCGTTTTTGCCGTTGTAGGCGTTTTCTCGTTGCTGGAAAGCAGAGCCTTTACATCAGCTCTGAATGTATCCATAGACTTGCCGTGTTTAGGAAACCAGTGCATCACATCGCTATGGTTGGATGCGATGCCTCTCTTATAGCCCTCGCTGTGGCAGATAACCACACCATCAGCCATAGGCTCAAGATTGTACTGCTTACAAAGGTATGCGGTAAACTCCACCGCTTCCTGGTACACCTTTTTGAAGTAATCCGCACTCTTCAGGTTGTCCTCACAGATCTCAAAGGAGATATGGGTGCTGTTGGCACTTTTTCCACAATGACCAGACTTGTAATCAAAGGGAAGAACCTGATAGGTGGCAATCGTACCATCTTTCAGCTTGCCGATAAATGCGTGTACGCTCTTGCCCACCTTGGGTCTGTTCCAATGGTTGCCGGCAATGTTCTTGCCAAGCAAACCATCATCAGGGCCGACATAGCGTTTAAGGTTAGGGTTGTTCGCACCTGGGGAATGCACCATAACACCCTTGGGCTTGATTTTGGTCGCAGCCTTGTACGAATCACACTTGGTAAAAATCAGTTTATGCAGGTTCATATTGTTTCCTCCCTACTTATAGCAGTATCTCAATCAATGACAGGTCAACAGTTTTACTTCTGCCGCTGGGGAGCGTTACTGTGATAGTGTCGTCATCGTTTTCCTTTACCATAATAGTTCCTAACCACGCACACGATTTCTTTTTTTCGTTGTCCGACATAGCGCCTCCACGATTGTCGACGAGTCCTCTTTTCACTGCGTGGTCTACCATTTTTGGTGTGATTGGCTTAAATTGGTCGCTCTTGTTATCAATGTCCGTGGTAGTTGCCCTGTTTATCCCAATAATGCCGTTTGTATCAACACTAATACCTCTGGAATTCCAAACCTGCACAATACCGGGTTTATTATTGGTAGCGTAGTCTGTATGACCTACCGCACCAATCTTTTGTCTAGCATTGTCTTTTTCGGTATCAGCCCAAGTAAATCTGGAATCGGCTAAACCACTCTTAACGGCATAATCTAAATTAGCAGGTGTAATAACGCTATATTTATGTGCCTTACCGTTAATTTCAGCACCAGTTGCCATTTTCGTTGAAAGAAGACCGTTGCTACTAGAAACTTGCAGTCCTTGTGAATTATAAATCCGCACCAAGCCAGCCCTCTTATTGCTGGCATAATCCGTAACCTTTACAAATTCGTCTATGTTAATTTCTACAGCAGTATCACCAATCTTTTCCCACTTGCCGTTAGTATAGAGATATTCGTCATACCGATTATCCCCAGCTGATTGGTTTGGCAACAAATAGATAGCACCCTCCTCACCAATGGTGGGTAGCTCGGTTACTGGTATGAATTTAACGACACCCGGCTCGCCCTTATCTCCCTTGAAAGCGCCACTGGCTTTAGCTTCTTCCAAAGCCTCAGCCACTGCTTTCTCAGCTGTCCAAACCTCGGTCTCGGTATATACATAATCCGCAGGTTTCGGACGGGGATATACATTGAAGCACTTAGAGCACTTTGTACGTTCCCCGTCATCATCTTCCAAGAAGGCATACGCATATAATGTAGATGCGGTTTGAAGAAGGATGTTCGGCACATTTACCAGCCTTTTCCCGTCCTGCTCATATACCGCACATACCAGGGCGCAGTCTGTTGTACCGTTGTCAAAATGGACCTCTTGGCATACGCTGTCATCTACGATCAGCTTCTGTCCGGTATCCCATTGCCAAAAAGAGGACCGGTCATTATAAATTGAAAATAGTTTCATTGTTCATCCTCCTTATTTCCAATGACCTATGGCGTAGAAATTAATTTTGTACGCCAGTGTGTCGCTGCTTGCAGGTCTGATGACTTGATAGTTTGCGGTTTCTGTTTTGCTTGCTTCTCCGCTGTCTGTAGATATCCAGAAGTCGCCGCTGCCGTCAAATACAGGGGATGCCTGTACTATCGGGTAGTCAGTAAAGGCAAGAGGAAACGCCGCCTTGATAGTTGTAGAACTGTAGTAAACACTCCCCCAGGCCACGGTAACCGCTACAGTCCCTTTTATAAAGCCCCAGCACTCATATAGTCCGCTGTTCCATTTTCTGTATAACCAGTTGCCACTCGTGCCTTGTTCCACGATGTAGTCTATCTGTATACCACCAATGGATAACGGGCCGCCGAGGGATAGCGGTCCACCGATGGATGCCGGACCGCTCACGTCTATACTAGGAGCTGCCACCGGCACGTTGAAGTTGAAGTCCTCCTCGCCCCAGTCGAACACAGGAACCGACTTGACTGCCACTTCATCCGTAGTAGCAGTGGTTACACGATCCACCGCCTTACACTGGAAAGTGTAGGTCTTGCGGTAATCCAGACCAGTAATATTCACCGTCGCAGCGTATGTAGTTTCTCCCGGAATGACAGTCATTTCCATCCAGTCGCCATAGCTGCCACCGCTTACCTTATACCGGTAATAGACATTTAAGACGTTAGGCCCTGCACCCGTTATGTCGCCGTTGTAGCATACACCAGAGGCAGTCAGAGTAAAGCTGCCGTCCGTGTCTGGCTTGCCGCTGCCGATGCTACAGGTCGGGGCCACGTACTCGACGAAAGGTACCTGTACCAGTAGCGTGGTGGTGTTGCCTCTGCTGTCGGTTACAGTGAATATAACGTCGCCGCTCTGGATGTCTCCTATGGAGCCTTCCGCGCCCTCTACTGTTACGCCTCCGCAGATAACGCTCTGGCTCGTTATGGTCGCGCCTTTTTGAGCGGATGCTCCGATCCTGAAATAGGCATCACTAAAATACCGAACCATAGCAGCACCACCGGTCAGGCTAAACATATCCTCGTCTATGTCCGTGATGGTCGGGTCGAGTATCGGGTCAGCGTTTACTATGGTCAGGGTGCGCCATACCTTGGAGAAGTACTCCGCCTCACCGATGACAGTACGAAGACAGAAACATACCTCCAGAGTGTTGCTGTTAGGTGTTGCGTTCCGTAAGTAGTCCCGGTCCTCGTCGCTCAATTCGTAGGTGAAGGATGTCCCGGTTTCATCAACCGGCTTATATGCCAGGGCATTAGTAATCGTTTCGTCCAGAGAGATGCACAGATCCAGGCTATCCACCACGGCCCCGGCGGGGTTTGAGTAGGTGATCGTTGGGTTCTGCTCATCGTTAAAGTTTGGCGCTGCGGCGATATTGGCTTGACGGGGGATGTTGGTCAGAGCCATAGTGCCATTTGCGCTGGCGTTACCAGGCGCGAAGGACCAGCCGGTGCTGTCCGTTATGCTGAAGCTACAGCTGATAGTCTTGGCGCCGTCAGCATTATGCGCGCAGCTCAGGGTTCCACTTTTGATCGTAACTGTAGATACGCCGTCGTAGGTCGCAATAATACCGCTGTAGGTGTTACCGTCAATAGTTACGGAATACTTGACTTTACCGGAGTTGCTGACCCAGTCGTAATTCTTTACGATTGGGGAAAGTACAAGCGCCCAGGATAGGGCTGAGGTGTTACCAGCTGCGCTGGTGCTGTTTTCGGTTACGGTTAAAGTAAATTTATGATGGCCTTTTGCGCCGTTCGCGGCCAGGTTCTTAGTCTGTAAAGCCATTGTTTCACTCTCCTATCCAGAAGCAGCCGGTGCGTTTTCCGTCGGGCATATCTTCAAAACGGCTATTACGACCCACTATGAGGTAGGTCGTAGCCTTTAGATCCACCGCTTCCACGCCCTGGTTATTAGCCCGGAGCGTTTCCTGTCCGTTCTTATATACGGTCATACCGTCCTCGGTGATCTGGGTTTTCATTTCACTGTTGGACTTCTCCACCGTCAACCCAGTGTCGTCGAAGGTGTAGCCGGTGGTGGTGGAGACCTTAGCGGCGCCTTTACCCATTTCCTTCTGAATGGCAAGATTAACCTGCTCGGAGGTCATAGCCGCAGAGACCTTGCTGGACATCTCGTTGATCTGATTTCCTTGCGTGGTAGTGGCAGACCGGATCGAGCTCACCTCTGCAGTGATCTCCCCAGCTTTTTGCTCGATTAGGGACTGCATCCGGTACTCGGAGGCGCTTACCGCGTCCTCAGTGCCCTTTTTATAGTCCGCTTTTATCTCCTGCTGCACCCGGTGCAGATCGCTCTGGCTCTGCTTGTCGCCGGCCACATCTGCATCGGTCAGGCTTTGGACGGTCTTACCCAAGCTGATCATGCTCGCGTCAGGGGCCAGCCAATCCTCGGTGCGTTCCGTCAGTTGGAAGTCCTCATCGACGACGTGGGGCTTTGACCTTACGCGGATAATGTCGCCGACCTGGTAGCTGTCGATGTTTTTATCCAGGTAAGATAGATCCACAGCGGACAGCTGCAGGGATGTAACGATATTCCGGTGCTCGCGGAGGTACGCCTCCGCTTTGGCCAACAGATTATCCGGCTCTGTTACGTCGTCCCAGATGACCGGTTTTAGGATGGTTCCACGAAGGGCTACAGCTGCTTCGTCCACAATATAGTCCAGGTCATTGTTGACGCTGGTAATGTCTATCCGCGCGCCGGTCTCCTCACTCTTGGCGCCGTAGGGTATGATACCTGTCAGCAGGTCGGTGTTGGCGCCGTTGCGGGAGAAGTCCAGCAGGTTTTCGCCGAATTCGATGCACTGCCCGCTGCGGTTGTTCAGCTCCGCGTACCAGTTGATCACGCGGGCGCCGTCCTTGTCGGTGCTAAAACGGAAGTATCCACCGCAGCGGGTCTGCAGCTTGTTGAGCGTGTCCAGTACCTGCTCGGCGGTTTCACTCTCCAAGCGCACGTAGTCGTTGGCGTCTGTTACCGTAACTGTGCCGACCTTAAACTGCTTGAAGGGCTCCACCTGGCTGTTGTAGTCCTGGATCAGAGCGGTAAAGATGGCCTCCGGTGTGTCCTGGTAAAGGTAGGGGCGGGAGACGGCGTCCTGGAAGAGACATAACTCACCCTCGCAGGTCCAGGTTCTGCGGTTCGCCCAGTCGTCTGCAGGTTGCAGAGCTCGACCGCGGAATCGGAGCACGCCGTCCCGGTAGAACTCCACGATCGACCGATGGCTGATAAGTGCGCTATAGGCCGGGTGGCCGGGAGGCATAACAATCTCTGCTGTGCCTCCCTTGTTCAGCGCTGTGGTAGTTTTGAGACCCAGGAGGGTGTAGTCCTTACCCGGTTCTCCAAGTCTGCTGTCGTAGATCAGAGCGCCGTCTGCATAGATCTTAATCATACGGCCAGCACCGCCTCTCGGTAGGTTATGGTAATATTTCCGGATCCGCTGTAGGTGATGATATGCACACCAGGCAGACCCAAGTCTTGACCCGGTGTCAGATACAGTTCCGGTAAGATATGTTCTCCAGCAGACAGGGCCCAGGAGCTTGCACCATATCCGATTCGTACCTCGCCGGTCGTTACCAGAGTAGGCACCACGGCCAGGCGGCCGAGGTTGTAGAGCTCGGCGGTCTGTTCTGTCTCGGTGGCGTCCAGGTCGACGACGGTCTCAGCTGCAGCATAAAGCCACGGCTCACAGACTGCGCTCACGCGGACAGCGCAGTGGGCTAGGTCGTTGTATTCCTTGTACACCTGAACGCGGCCCACCAGGTAGTGGTCCGGATCATCCGGTAGGTAGATGTTCACCGTCCGGCCGTCCAGGTAGTTGACCATCTGGTCAATGCGTGCCTTACGCGCCAGATGGTTGCCCTCAGAGCTCTCCAAGACGGCTTCCAGGGTGGCGTTGTCATAGTAGGGCTGTCCATCTGTCAGGTAGGTGGACAGATCCAGAGGAGCCACACGGCCGGGGACGGAGACGAAGGTCTGCACCTGGGCGGCCTTGGTCAGTACACACGACGCCAGGGTCCAGAGACCGTCCGCAGCGGTGTCATAGTCGCCTATAATCAGTTTTCTTTTTTTCATTACAGCGCCCCCCTCTCTGCTAGTACCCGAAGATGTCCAAGTTTGCGGTCCATCCGATTAGCCGTACCGCCAACCAGGGTGTCGCCGTCTAAGACTAAGACATGACCGGCCTTGATTGCGGAAAGGATTTCCTCCAGTACGGTACTGTTTGCCGTTGCTGCAGTCATTTGATTAACGGTGTAACGGTCAGCCTGCCGGTCGGAGATGTTGCGGAAGGTGTGCTGCACGGCAACATCCGGTGCCTTGTATGCATCCATAATTGCCGCAACCTGTTCTGTTGCAGCTTTTTTTGCATCCTTGGTTTTGCGTTGAATGCCGATTACAGGACCCTCACCCACATCCTCACCGAAAGCAATCGTTTTCCGGGATGGGGAATGAGAATCTGCCTCTTTTCGCATAGCACTGATTATACCTTTAACCAGATCCTTTGCTTTCTGCAGCAAGCTGGGGCGCTTGTTCTCCATACCTTTCACCATACCGCCGCCCAGGTCCTCACCGACAGCCTCAGCGTCCGCGTAGGCTGTGGCGTAGGCGTCCATCGTTTCTTGGTAGGACTGCTCGGCCTCTTTAACCATTTCCTCGGTGTAACCGGCCACGCCGTTCTCGAAGTTCTTCTTAATGCGTTCCGCTTCGATACCGGCGTCGATGGCTTCCCTGTACAGGGTGTTCAGAACCTTGGCAGTCTCCTCGTCCACTTTATCAGAGTATTCCACATAGGCACCGCCCTTTTTAGACAGCAGGTCGATAGCCGTCTGGGTATTGCCCGCCAGCGCTGCAGCCTGAGCATCCTCATAGGTGTTGATGGTGTTTACATACTCGCCATACTTCCCAGCCGCTTCGGTGTACTTGGCCTCCTTGTCGGCCAGCAGACCCTTCTCCTCCTCCAGGTTGTATGTCAGATTAGACAGGCGCATATTGTCCTGTTCTATCAAATAGTGGTTGTTAACATAGGAATCATCCATAGCCCGCCGGTCCATAAGTTCCTTGTGAGCCAAGTATTCAGCCTCGACTTCAGATGTCTTTTTCTTCTGCGCCTGGTACTCTTTCTCCGTTGCGACTACACGTCCCAGCGCTTCTTCTTTCGCCTGGACAGCTGCGACATAGCCCGCATTGGCTGTTTCCAGCAGAGCGTCAGCCAGCTTGGACTGGATGACCTGGTCGATATTTTCCTTCAGGTCTTTGTATTTTTTGATGACGCCGTCGACCATTTTGTATTCGGTACCCAGAGCCTCGTTCAGCTCGCCCAGGATAAAGTTCACGCGCTCCTGGTCTTTATCTTTAACCTTACCGGAAGCGTCTGCAAGACTTCTCAGCTCATCGGCCAGGTCCTGGGTGTGTCCCATCTGCGCAGTTACATCGCCCAGGGCTTTGTCCGTTGCGGCCTTCTGGTCGTCAAAGGCTTTGGCCGCAGTCTCTGCAGCCTCCACAAGTTCGCGTTCTTCAGCAGTAAGAATGTCTACATCATTTTGGGCATTTTGCGTTGCGGTCGCGTAGGCAATCATTGCGACAGTCAAGCCTGTAACAGCAGTCAATGCAAGACCCCAGGGCGTTGCAGCCTGTGCAAGATTCAATGCCGTTTGCGCGGCGGTAGTAGCCATAATTGCTCCCTTTATTCCTGTGTGGGCTACAGTAGCCGCCACAGTGGCTGCTTTATAGGCAACCAGTGCTGCAGTAGCACCTACAACAGTTGCCTTGATAGTGGGACCGTTATTTTTCACCCATCCGCTGACGTTCTTCAGCGCAGGTATTACATCATTGCGAATAAATTTCGCTGCGTCTTCTAAAGGTTCGCCAGCGTCCTCCAGAATGGTGGTGCCCAACTCCTTGATGTCTGTTACCACAGGCTCGACAGTCTTGCCCATCTTTGCTGCAGTCTTATTCCATCGCTCGGTAGCCTGATTGGCACGGATAACCTCCGCATTGGTCTGTTTGTATGTAGCAGCTGCAGATCCATACAAAGATGTCAATGTTTTTTGGATCAGCTGTTGCCTTTCCTGCTCATTTCTACACGCCTCCAGTGCTGCGGTATAGGCGTCCTCGGTAGCCTCACCATCCTTAACAGCCTTATTAAATGCCTTCATAGCTTTAGAATTGCTACCTATGATAGCATTCCAATCAGTGGTTTCATTGGATGCCCAGTTAATTGCATCTGCGAAATTACCCGTGACGCGGCCTACCTTCGCAGTTTCATTGGCAGCTTCTGCCAGACCTTCAATGGGAAGGCTGGCACCGAAGGTGGCGTAAACACCGGTCAAAGCCTCTGTCATGGCAGACAAATCTTCCTCACTGTCGCATAACTTAGCTAGATGGTTGGCCGTTTCAACCGCTCGGTCCGTCTCGCCCAGAATACTCTGCAGTTCCTCGTAGGTCTTTGTCGCAGATTCTCCAGTGTGATTGGAGGTGGCGAAGGCGGTGTTCAACTTGCCAATCTCAGAACGGTACTGCCTAGAGGATTCTGCCAAAGCAACCACGCTGGTGGCAGCGGCGATAGCAGTGGTAACAATCGCCTTCAGACCGTTTTTCGCAAGATCGCTAGCTGCGTCGTCCATATCAGAAGTCGCACGCTTCGCTTCATAGGTCTTATCCGCCTGTTTATCCATACCCTTGCTGGCATCATAAGAACCATCAGCCAATTTCTGCTCGGTCTCGGCTGTTTCTTTTGCGGCTTTTTCATATTTGCTAAGCTGCTGTTCTGTTGCGATAATTTCACGCTGCAGTGCCCGGTACTGCTCCTCGGAGACCTCCCCGCGTTCAAACTGCTCCTGGACCTGTTTTTCTGCTTCCCTGAGGGTACTTAGTTTGTCTTTTGTGGAGGAGATAGCGTCCGCCAAAACTTTCTGCTTTTGAGCTAGCAGGTCAGTGTTAGTAGGATCGAGCTTCAGGAGCTTGTTAATCTGCCCAAGCTCCTTAGACAGCGAGCTTGTTTGGTTGTCAACTTTGTTTAAGGACTTCTCTAACTCGGTCGTATCGCCGGCAAGTTTAATTGTCAGGCCCTTTAGTGCTTTATTTCCCATTGGTAGCCCCCTTTCCAAAGTATTTGCGCAGCTTTGCCCGGTCTGGTTTCTCCTGCGTCATTCTCCAGCAGTCGTCCAGGTAGGCGCGGCCGTCTTCCGTGCGGTTGAGATTTGTGATGTAGGCATCTCTCAACCACAGAAGGTATGTACCGTAGTCCAGCTGGCCAATCTCGTGGAAGTTCAGCCCGGTATATCCCGCCACCATAGCACGGCCGCAGGAGTGTATGATATATTCATGATGTCCCACAGTGTCCGTCATGGGAGACTGTGGGAGTATCAGTTTTTTGCGTTTTCAAGTTCCTTCACAAAGTCCACGTAGGTAGAGTAGAAAACGGTCAAGTCTTCTTCATCCAGGCCATACTTAGTGCGGAGCTGCGTCGCATCGATAGTCAACCAGTTACGGTTACAGCTCATAAGGCGAGCGGCGAGCTCCCACATCCCGGCTCGCTGTTCTTCATCGCCACCGGCCAGGAGCGAGCTTAGCTCCGGCAGACGCGCACGGAGCTCCTCCTGCAGGTCTACTGTGGGTGGCGTAACGTGAAGGACTGTACAGTCCTCATCCAGCAGATGTACCGGCAGGATGGGAGGGCGGTATCTGTTGAAATCCAAAAGTTTTGCCATAATTTACACCTCACAAAATAAAATACGGAGGGAGGGCATCCCTCCCTCCGATGGGTTATTCTTCAGTTTGCTCTTCAGGTTCGACGTTGGCAGCTGCAGCAGCTTCTGCATCGATTTCTTCGATGTAGGTAATCAAAGTACCATCGTCATCCTGGGGCTTTGCTTTGAACTCAGGTTCAATCTTGGATGCGGCATCCGTAGCGAATACCAGTTCCAGACCGGCCTGATTGGTACCACGCACAATAACCCAGACGTCGCCATCCGTCTTGTCGATGTGATGGAAACAAACAACCCAGTCCTTACCCTGCGCATTGCCAGCGCCGCCGATATGCACAGTACGAAGACCGTCCTTTTCGGAAACCTTGCAACGATCGATCAGCTTAGCCAGTGTGTTACCGTTGAAGGTAATTGCACCAAGCTTCAGACGGGCATCTTCAGCATTGATAACATCCTTGGATACCGTGCCCAAATCATCGGTTTCCTCATGAATTTCGACGGTGTATGTCAGCTGGGCACCGCCTTTGGTTTTGCCCAACAAATTTTCAGGAACACAGATTTGCTCCTTGGTGGGCAAACCATTTTCTACATTAAATTCCATAATGTAGTTCTTTCCGGAGCCCAAAATCATCTTATCGTTTTTTGTTCTCTTACCCATTGAATATCCTCCTTAAGTTTTTTCGTAATAGGTAAATGTAATTACTTCCTGATACCGGCGAAGATCCTTCAGCCAATACCAGCCTTGGGTGGTGTAGTGAACACCACGGGAGCCCAACTCGGCAAAAAGACGTGCGCGGTCCTCATTGCCGGCAGAGATAGTGGGAGCATAAAGTTCGATGGTGCAGCTGTGTTCAAGGACATCCACAGAACCGTCCGCACCGTCGGCGTCGACGCTCTCCAGGTAGACAGCAAAGGTGCCCTCAGGAGGTTCAGGATACTGCGCTTCCTGATGGGGAATTACTGCCGCCGTCAAAACGGCTTCAATCATTCAGCCAGCACCTCCTCCACAGCTGCCTCATATTCCGGTAGAACGGTATCCAACGCATTCTTCAGGAATGGATCGCCGGGCACCCGCCGTCCGTCAGGTCCTAAATGGCCATCTACAAGAAGGTGTGTCAGCCGATAATGCGGAGCTTTGGCACCCCATATATACTGTTTGTCACCTGTTGCATAGTTCATTTCTGCCGTATGCGTAAGCGACTTTCTATACTGGCCCGATAATTCTGGAGCAGTTCGCTTGGTAATATTAACCAAGCGATTAATAGCTTTAAGTCCCACAGCATTTAATTTGGTAACAACATCCTGATGGTATAGCCGCAATTGATGCTGGATTTCTGAACTCAGCTTGCTTGGGTCTATAGACGTTTTAGCCATAGGCAGCACCTGCTTCCTTTGCGGCCCGCTCCAGTGTCAGCTCCAGCTCGTAGCCGACACGGTATGTCCGGAGAATGGAATACCGCTGACCGTTGTAGTCAGCAAGGGTTTCCCCCTCATATTCCAGGTAATCCGGGAGAGCCACCTTCGCTTCCGGATGCCTGTCCACAGCGGAAGCCTGGTAGAACTCTTTCGTACCAATGTTAAGCTGCCGGCAGAACACCTCACGTGATGTCTCAGATACCTTCTGTCGACCATCATCGCCCAACACCGGCCGTCCGGAAGTGTCGGTAACAGGAGAACGCTTGATTAGACAAATAATTTCGTCATACATCGGCATCCCCCTTAGAAACGTCGTAAGAACCATTTGTCAGAATACTGTCTCGGAGATCTTCGTACCGCTGGTAAAACTCAGCGCCCTTGGTTGGATCGTCAGCAGTGGTGGACAGACAGTACAGTTTGATTGCAGCAAAAATAAGAGAATTATCGGGGTTAGGCGATTTAATCCCTCGCATTTTCATATCCTGCAGGCAGGCATCAATGTCTGCCTGCAGGTCGATGTCCAGTTTGCTGTGGGATCTGCGAATCGCAAGCTTAACCCGGTAAAGAATGGGCGCAGTTGCCATACGCAATCACCTCCGATGATTAGGCAGCTGCAGAGCCCTTCTTGACAAGAATGACACCGTTGGGGTCAGCAATCTTGCCGTCGCAGATCAGAAGCACCTTGGTCTTCTTCTCGTTGGTGTCGTGGTCGGTCCAATGGACAACTGTCATCTGCATATTGCTGTTGAACACATAGTCCTTCAGGTTGATGTACGCGGCAACATAATCACCTTCAGCTGCAGTGTCATAAGGAGCGATCACATCGTCCTCCACGGTTTCCACGCGCTTGCCACCAAAGCCGTAGGTAGGCTCGGAAGAGATGCCGTAGTTGGTACGGCCCACGGGCTGACCGTTCTGATCCACCATACCATCGATGTAGCCCTGGAATGTACCTTCGGCCATATAGAACTTACCGCGACCGTAACGCTTCTTGATACGGGCAAAAACCTTCTTTTTCCAGGCGGAGAAGGATGCAAAGTCCTCAGGCGACATCGTAACGATGTTCTTTACGCGGGGATCGTTAAAGATACCCAACATCTGCTTGTTGCCGGTGCCGTTGAATACGCCGACCTCAACCGCTGCGAAGATTGCTTCCACAGCCAGATCAACAAACAGTTTCTGGAAAGCGGAAACTGTTACAATGCTGGTCAGGATGGACTGGGAAATCTTGCACTCCAGACCATAGTACTTGAAGGACACGGATTCGCTGGTGGAGAGTTTCTGCGCATCAGAAGCACCGTCACCCACCCAGGTAGCTACAGGTTTCAGGTCGGAGATGGGAATTTCCACACCGTTGGCAACATTCAGCTGCCGCAGAGACTGAAAGATCAAACCACGCTCTTCCAGACCGCGGATGATCTCATCCAGGATAGTTGTAGGAATTGCGGCGCCCACATCTCCGGAAGTGGTTGTTTCCGCTGCATTGCGGAACTTCTCGGGCAAGGGAGTACGGTTGCAAACAAAATTCTTGAACGCATTTACGTACTCAGGGGTTGCGTAGGGATCACTGGGAGCAGATGCAGGTGCAGGATTGCCACCACCCAGGTTCTGCACGGCTGCAGGTACAACCGCACTGCCTTCCAGGGCGGCATAGTTTGCCTGGGCCTGCGCCTGGGCCTCATACTTATTATCCAACTCCTCCACATCGGCCATAATCTTGTTGGCCTGGTCGGTATTGCCTTCGACAATGTGCTTCTTGGCATCAGCCAGCATTTGGTTACGCTGGGACAGATACTGTTCTTTAGTCATTTGTTTTTCCCTCCAAAATTAAATATTGATGTTTTGCGGCAGCAAGTGCTGTCGCCTGGTGTTTATTGAAATGCTTCTTGGCATATTCAATTACGTTCTGGGGCAGAAGATCAGCACCGTAAGATGCTGCAAGACGGAGAGGCTGACTGGCGGTCTGTGTTTCCGCAAACATAATCCTGTCAATAAAGCCCTCCTGGACCGCCTGCTCAGCGGTAAACCAAGTTTCTTCTGCCATAAGGGCAAGGATGTCTTCCTTACTTTTGCCGGTTTTGGCGACGTATGCGGCGGCCAGCGCCTCGTTTGCGTTGGCCAAAACCTGTGCGGTGTGTTCCATATCCCGATGATCGCCGGCAGCTCTGCAGCTGACGTTGTGGATCATGAGCTGGGCGACCGGAGAAATCTCAGACGGACCTGCCATTGCTACAACAGAGGCTGCAGATGCGGCCAAGCTGAAAACCTGGATTGTAACATTACCTTCGTAGCTGCGCAGGGCCGTATACATCTCCTGTCCGGCCTGTACGTCGCCACCGGTAGAATTGATAACAACAACTACATCATCACCGGCAGCGGTTTTCAGCGCGTCTCGGACGGTCTGAGGCGATGTAGCCGTCATATCAAACCACTCATAAATCCACAGGTCATCATCAGGAACGATAACGCCTCTAATTTCAATTCGTACCACTTGTCTTCACCTCGCTTTCTTTGATAGCTGCAGTATCCAGACGGCGAATGTACACATCGCCACCGGGAGCCGGCGCTAAGTTGAAGGTAGAGCGCCATTCATTGGGAGACATAGCACCGCGGTCCACCATATCCTTCAGGGCCAGCTTGGTGGCCATACTGGCGGTGGACAAATTGGACGATTCAAATGCTATGTAATTACCAAATCCGCGCTGCTTCCTGCTGAAGAGCTTGCGGGTATATTCATTGCCCATCTGAATAATATCCGGCTCCACCTCGGATTCGTAGTAGGCGTTCCACTCGTCTTCCGCAAAACTGGAAGTAACGATTTTTTTATTGGTATTCAGTGCAGCATAAAAGCGGGTAATGGTACGGTCTGCCTGGATCGTATTAGGCGCATGGTCCTGAGGGCGGATCTGAATGGCTTCCGCCTTACTGTCAACGGCTGCAACGCCGGTGCCCGAATCGGCTCCCAGAAACTGCTTTGAAAAGCGGGCCGCATTTGCTTCCAAGTCTTCCGGGCGGGTAGCTGTACCAAACTTAAGCAGCCACCGAATGACACCACTATTTTTGATAGATTTGATAACGCCCCGATCGATGGTGCCGATGAGCTCCATAAGGGGCAGCAACAACTCCACCTTAGAACCACCGAAAAACTCACCGCCAATATTCATATCCCCCCGGAGGTGGATCAAATCGGAATACGGAACAAGCAGAGTTTTTCCATCCAAAAAATAAAAAAGAATGGAAAGATTACCAGCTGCATCATATTTAGCCTGTGCCATTGTTGCATTCATAAAGTACATGGCATTTGGAAAGCCATTTTCATCCCGGACAATCAGCGCAAAAGCATGGTTGTTGATTTTTAAGGATGCCGCCAGCTGCTCCTGAAACTTCTGACCGGTAGTATAGGGGTTCGGCTCCTCCAAGAGAAAACGGATATAAGGTTCGGGGTTGACCTTAATGTCCCTGGAGCCGTCATCCTTGACCTTCTCTACAATGTGCTTGGCCACGGCCTTGCCAATGGCATGGACATACGGCCGGATTGCACTTATGACAATATCGGACTTGTAGATATTGTCATTCCAGACAAAGGTCTCACCGTCCAGAGCCATCATCTTGAAGGTGGTTCCAGTAGGAGAACGGTTTGCAATCCGCGCCCTAATGCGAGAAAAGAAACCCGTAAAGATCCCTCCTTTAGTTGATTTGTGTTTCGTAATCCTCCTGCTTATCCTGGAGGATTGTATAAGCATCCAGAAGGGCCGCGGTACCATCGATCCTTCGGGTTGGCTTACTTGTCTTATGCGGCTGAATATTGCCGTTTTTGTCCTCCTCGTAGGCGGTATTAGCTAGACACCACTTATCGATAGGATTGTTGTTATACACAATGAGCTTACTGCCCAGGTCGTTACGCAATCGTTTCATAGGATCAGACAGTGTCCGTTTGCCCTGGTGAACAGCAATCATAGTGTTTTTACCGAAAGTAGCTGCCATATCTTCCACCCAGTAGGTGGCACTCCAAGCATCGTAACCGACAAAAGAGATGTAGATATCCAGTTGCTCCTGAACCTCCACAAACCACTCTTTGACATACTTTTGGTGGACCTTGTTTCCAGGACACAGCCGGATAAGCTCCCGGTCATACCATTTGTCATACGGGATACGATCTTCCGTAACGCGTCGCTCCAGGAGCTCCTCCGCAAGCCAGTACATAGACAGGGCAAATATCTTCGGACATCCAGGGACCATAAACAGCACCTTGGCGGCCGTGAGGTCTGTTGTACTGGAGAGGTCGGCGCCACCAATGCCGTACTTAGGGTACGGCAGTTCGATTTCGTGCACGTCGTCGCCTTCGTGGTGATACCAGACAAACCGCTTTTCTTTCGGGAGCAGCTGGAAGGTATCCGGATTGGACAGCTCTTCGTAGGAAAGCCAGGCTTCAGAGCTAGTCTCTCGGATATTAAACTCCTTGCAGACCAAGTTTTTAACCAGGGCGGGGTTTTGCATAGCCTTCTTGACCTTGTCGGCCAGAGCCTTTGCGTTTTTGATTGTCCCCAAACCGGGGTTCGCTTTTTTCCAGCACTTAGGATCAGTCCATTCAGAGCGAGCGTCCAGCTCATAGACGAAAGCAATAGAGTGTTCATCGTGGTAACCTTCCGGATCTTCGTAGCCATTGATCAGCCGGTCAGCATCGTCATACTCTTCGTCATAGATGTCCTCACGTATCACACCGGCAGTGGAGCACATAAAGATCAGGGGCTGATCTCTGGCGGTAACACCATCGGCAATAATGTCGAACAATGCCCGACCATTCTTCCACTGATGGATCTCATCAAGAAGAGCACAAAGGACATTCAGGCCGTCCAGCGTGTCGCTATCAGAAGCAAGAGGCTTGAAAGAACCGTCATTAAAGTCGCTGGCTAACTCAGATACCAGTGTGCGGACACGCTTCAGCAGCGCCGGAGATTTACGCACCATACGCTTGGCTTCCTGCCAAATAATCTTAGCCTGGTCTCTCTTTGTAGCCGCTGCGTAGACTTCCGGACCGGATTCCCCGTCAGCCAGCAGCATATAAAGGCCAATGCCGGCAGCCAAAGTGGACTTACCGTTTTTCTTGGCAACGATCAGCAGCGCCTTCCGGTACTGCCGATTTCCCTCGATGTCAATAAACCCGAAAATCGCAGCAAGTAAGGCCTTTTCCCAAAGCTCCAGAACGATCAACTGACCGCCTAACTTACCTTTGGAGTGCCGGAGGTAATTCTCAAAAAACTCGATCACATGATTTGCCCGGGCGGGGCTGTAGAAATACTCTTCGGGGTTATCCATTTGGTGGACAAGGTGCTTATAGGTCTTGTAGATCTTCTTGCTGACGATTTCCCGGCCGTCCTGGATTGCCTCCCAATACTCGCGAATTGGGTTATAATCCAGGGGGTATCGCTTAAACTTTCTCACGGGTCATCACGCCCGTGAACAAAGGCATCAAAGCCGTCATCAGGATCGCCGGTGGGCCGATCGTCCTTTGGCAGCATAGCGTCCAACTGCTTGATGATTTTCTGGTAGTTGGCGTTGACAGCATTGTAAGTCTGTCCCTGAGGGCGGGCCCGGTTGTACGGCTCTTGGTTGCCCTGGCTAAAAAGCTCAGTCCAACCATTCTGCTGCAGGTCAAGCTCCAGGTCTTCCAGCTCTACACGCATAAAAGCGGCGCGTTGGATTAAGCCGTCAGCGATGGACTTCCTTGCTTTCGGCAAATCCTTGTAGTTTTTGGCTAGTTTCCGCATCTCGGCTTTAATCCGTTCAGCTTTGGTCTTTTCGGCCATTCTATCGGCTCCTTTCTGCCCTTTGGGGAGGGGGGATATATGCGCGACCCGTATTTTTTTCGTAACTCCCC
>JAZSRS010000156.1:0-4216 GCA_045538595.1 Faecousia sp.
GAATTATTAGGTGGGGAGAAAATCATTATGGAAAACAGTAATCAGAAAAATAAACAGCTTTTGCTTGATATGGCAAAAGAATTAGAGAAGAAAAACAAAACGATTTGGTCTTCTATGTGGGCAATTATGATTGTAAGTATGACAGCCTTGCTTGCAGGTATCTTTATTGCTGCATTTTTAATACCCGAAGGAGTGTGGCAGCTTGTCACAATTCTTGGTGTTTGTGTCGTGTTTTTGATACCGTGCTTCTATGCATTAAAACTTGAAGTCAGTGTGGGTGCTTACAAGTGCAAAAATTGCGGTTACGAAATTGTGCCTACCTATTCAGAAGCACTGTGGGCGATGCATAGAGGAACTACCCGTTACTTGAAGTGTCCTAATTGCCAAAAGCGCACTTGGTGTAAAAAAGTATTGAAAAAATAAAACCCAATATGTCGAACAGTTAAATCGGCACCTTTTTCAACTACTAACTGGACTATAGAATTCTAAAAATATACAAAAAATATTTAAAAAACCGGAAGACGGCGTGTCTTCCGGTTTTTTGATAGCAAATTAGTTGCCGTACTTGGAAGTGTTCACCTTCACGCCGGGGCCCATAGTGGAAGCCACGGTGCAGGAGCGAACATACTGACCCTTTGCTGCAGCGGGCTTAGCCTTGATCACAGCGTTCATCAGGGTGTCCATGTTCTCGGTCAACTTTTCAGGACCAAAGGAAACCTTGCCGATGGGGCAGTGGATAATGTTGGTCTTGTCCAGACGGTACTCAACCTTACCGGCCTTGATCTCCTGCACAGCAGAAGCGACGTTGGGGGTAACAGTACCGGCCTTGGGGGAGGGCATCAAGCCCTTGGGGCCCAGGACCTTACCCAGACGGCCAACCACACCCATCATATCGGGAGTAGCAACGACGACGTCAAAGTCAAACCAGTTTTCCTTGGTGATCTTCTCAACCAGTTCCATACCGCCAACAAAGTCAGCGCCAGCAGCCTGTGCTTCGTCAACCTTAGCATCCTTGGCAAATACCAGAACGCGAGCGGTCTTACCGGTACCGTTGGGCAGAACAACAGCGCCACGAACCTGCTGGTCAGCATGACGGGAGTCAACACCCAACTTGATGTGCAGTTCAACGGTCTCGTCGAACTTAGCGGAAGCGCCCTTCACTACCAGAGCCAGGGCCTCGGTGGGATCATATTGAACGGAGCGGTCAATCAGTTTGGCGCTCTCTTTATACTTTTTACCTCTAAACACTTGTTATATCCTCCTTATAGTGGTGATGCGGAAAAATCCTCCCACATTACCGAGCCAAAATCTTGCTCGGACAGTAATTATTAATCAACAACGGTAACGCCCATGCTGCGGCAAGTACCGGCAACCTGGCTCTCAACGGACTCTTGGGTAGCACCTTCCAAGTCCTGCATTTTGGTCTTGGCGATCTCAGCGATCTGTGCGCGAGTGATGGTGCCGACCTTGTTCTTGTTGGGAACGCCGGAGCCCTTCTCCAGACCGATTGCCTTCAAGATCAGCAGGGGAGTCGGAGGGGTTTTGGTGATAAAGGTGAAACTGCGGTCTGCATAAACAGTGATGACAACAGGAATCTTGTAGCCTTCCATAGCCTGGGTACGGGCGTAAAATTCCTTAATGAAAGCAGCGATGTTAACGCCGTGCTGACCCAAAGCGGGACCAACAGGGGGGGATGCGGTAGCCTTAGCGGCGTTGATTTGAAGTTTGATAATGCCAGTGACTTTCTGTGCCATAATAAGCACCTCCTGAATAAAATGTGGTAATATGCGAGATATCGCATTTCTTTCGGGGCGTTCGCCCCTCCCACGTTCCAACCGGCGAACCGGTTCGATGCGTTATTGGGATATTAATTCCACCTGGTCGAGTTCAAAATCGACAGGGGTTTCCCGGCCAAACATAGAAACGATCACGCTGACCGAGTTGTTTTCGACCTCAATGCTTTCCACAACGCCTGTGAAGGAACTCAAGGGGCCGTCCAGAATCCGCACGGTATCGCCAACTGCATAGTTGACAACGATCTCGCGCTTTTCTACGCCCATATCGTAAACTTCCTGTTCAGACAGGGGGAAGGGGTCGCTTCCGGATGCACCTACAAAGCCGGCAACACCGCGCACATTGCGAATCACATGCCAAGTGTCATCGGAGTATACCATCTTGACAAATACATAGCCGGGGTACAACTTGCGGTCATAGGTCTTGCTGACACCGGAATCGGTGATTTCAGTAACGGTTTCCATCGGAATGGAAATAGCAACGATCTGATCCTGCAATTGACGGCTCTGTACAGTCTTCTCAATGGTAGCCTTTACAGTGTTCTCATAGCCGGAATAGGTATGGACAACATACCATTTTGCAGCCTCTGCCATAGCACTTCTCCTTAGTGGAATGCCTTGATCAAGGCATCAATGCCATAGCGGGCAACAAAGTCAAACACCCAAATAAACACGCCGACAACCAGCACGCATACAATAACAATTAAGGTGTTTTTCAAAATTTGCTTCGGGGTGGACCACACGACCTTTTTCAGTTCGCTGCGAAGCTCACGGAAATATCTGCAGATGGCACCCCAGGCTCTTTTGAACCAGTTTTCCTTTTTTACTTCTGCCATTTCGTGATCTCCTTACTTAGTCTCGTTGTGAGTGGTGTGCTTTCTGCAGAATCTGCAGTACTTCTTCATTTCGAGACGGTCGGGGTCATTCTTCTTGTTCTTCATGGTGTTGTAGTTTCTTTGCTTGCACTCGGAGCATCTCAAAGTGACTTTAACGCGCATAACGGCACCTCCTTAAAAATTGCCTCCCTGTATCACCCCGGCTAGAATAAGATTTAGTAGGCGGCCAACTACAAATTGCCACCCCGAGGCTGAAAAAATGGGCGCAACAAATAAACCCTTTTTTTCACAGGTAGATACATTCTAACACGGGGTGATGGTTAAGTCAACAATTTTTTTCTTTATTTTTTGGATATTTTGCTGTATAATGGGGGCAAATACAAAAGTTAGGAGTCAGAGCGATATGAAACGGATTATGGGCGTGGATTACGGCGATGCCAGGACAGGCATTGCCGTTTCGGACCTGCTTTGCAGCATTGTGGGAACTACCGCAGTGATCCATAGCAGAAATACAGAAAAAACCATAGCGCAGATCTGCGCTATGGTGAAAGAATCCGATGTGGGAGAGATCGTAGTAGGCCTGCCCAAAAATATGGACGGCACCGAAGGCGCAAGAGCGGAACTCTGCCGGGAATTTGCCGCAAAACTGGAAGAAGCCACAGCCCTGCCTGTAAAACTGTGGGACGAGCGGAGAACCACCGTGGAAGCCCATAACATCCTTTCTGCCCATAATTATCACGGCAAGAAGCGGAAAGATACAGTAGATGCAGTTGCTGCATCTTTGATCTTGGAAGGTTACTTAACTTTTCGCGGCCGATAAAAAATTTCCCGCAACCCGGTTGCGATCAAAAGACCTCCGAATATCTTTTTGATTATATCGGTATTGACTTGCTTTCCTATGAAGGAGAAAACGGCGGCGGCGGCACAGCCGCAGAGGATAGCCGGTAGGATCTTTCGAAAGGGAAGGCTGCCCCGCTTGCAGTGAAAAATGGTTGCCATCAGCGCTGAAGGCAGAAAGAACATCAAATTAATGAATCGGGCATCGGCGTATGCTACTCCGGCCACTGCGGTGAGCCATAGCATTAACAGACTGCCCCCGCCCACGCCAAGGCCGGCTAAGAATCCCAACACCGTTGCAACAGGGAACGCCAGATAGGCTACCATAGATACCGGATCCCTCCCCAAACGATCAAGATACCCAAGATCCGGTGTAGCCAGACGGTAGGAATTTGTTTACCCCAAAGACCGGCCGCCGCGCCGCCCAAAGTGCCTCCCAGTAAGTAGGGGAGAAGCCCTGTAAATCCAATGGTAGGCGCGGAGGAAAAACACAGGGAAACGACACAAATGGGCGCAATGATGGCAATGGAAGAAGAAAACCGCTGGTGTTCTTCCAAACCTGTTTTTGAGCCTAACATCGGTACCAGCACCATACCGCCCCCTGCGCCAAACAAGCCGTTTACCGCCCCGGCCAGACCGCCGGCGATGGACAACCGGATTTTAGACATAAAGATCACCTCTTGTGGAAAGGTTTTCCGCAAGAGGTATTTTTTATACAACAAACCGTGCGTTGTTTTAGCAACGCACGGT
>JAZSRS010000129.1:0-4835 GCA_045538595.1 Faecousia sp.
TTTTCCGCAGAAAAGCGAGTCCGCCAGTCTCCACCAACAAAAAAGCCTAATTTGTTTACCAGATAAATTAGGCTTTTTTGAATGATGTTTGCCTTCGGTAAATGATGTCGTTTCACTAATGATGACGGCTACGCCTAATGATGTCGCTTCGCTAATGTTTGAGGCAAACATCGCATCATTGCGACCAAATGGAGCAACATCATTATGCAAAGCATAATATCATATCGCCAACGGCGATGCATCATTGAAATCTGCTGCGTTTTGTGGTATCATTGATTAAAAAGGAGGCGATTTTATGAAAGAGAATAAACTCGCGGAACTTTCTATGGAATTCTCTGTGGATATTATAAATCTTGCGAAATATCTGAAATCCAACCACGAGTCCATTATATCCAACCAAATTGGAAGAAGCGGCACAAGTATCGGTGCCAACATCCACGAAGCACAGTATGCACAGGGCAAGAAGGACTTCATTTCCAAATTAGAAATCGCCTTAAAAGAAGCAAGTGAAACAGGTTATTGGCTTGAATTGCTACGCAAAACCAGATATATCGATAAGCAAACTTATACGGCGCTTTCTGCAAAATGCACATCTCTGCGTGTTATGCTGATTGCATCTTGCAGAACTGCAAAGGAGAACTCAAAATGATAACCGAGAAATCCTGCGGTGCAATTGTATTTACAAAAGAAAACCAGCAGATCAAGTATGTAATCGTTTGCTCCAAAGAAGGAATATTTGGATTTCCAAAAGGGCATATGGAAGGCTCAGAAACGGAAACAGAAACAGCCTTGCGTGAAATATTTGAGGAAACCGGCTTATCGGTTCGATTGATTGAAGGTTTCCGAACGGAAGATGTGCACACTTTTATTCGTAATAATGAAACAAGATTAAAGCAGGTCATATACTTCTTAGGAGAGTATTCAAAACAAAGCCCCATAGCACAAGAAAGCGAACTTAGTCGCATACATTTGATGGAGTATGAAACCGCCATGGCTGCATTCCAGTTTGACAGTTCAAGAAGGCTGCTAACGGAAGCACACAACTATCTAACACAACAGTAGCGTTGAGCACCTAATCGCTTTTTCTACCTGCTTTTACGCACCGTTATACTGCTCTTTTGCAAAATCAAGCACTGCCCTATAGGGTAGTGCTTTTTTGTTATTGTGATTCTGCTGTTTTCGTGATAAAATGACCCTATATGACAAATAGAGGGGGATTTTATGTCCAAAAAGATCACACTGACAATCTTGGCGATCCTAATGATTTTCGCGGGCTGCGCCCATTCCGCTCCCAATGAAACAGAACATGGGCATACCACTTCCCCGTCTCAAACAGAAGAGAGTGCAGTTGCCACCCAACCCGATACCACAGCACCAGAGACGCAACCTACCGACGCAGAGACGCAACCTACTGAGGAAACAACGCAACCGACCGTGCCGGAAACCCAGCCGGAAGTGCCGGAAGGCCCTCTTTGGACACCTATTTGCAACGAGTACATCAACCTGTGGGGGAAAGCGGATCAAACGGAGTTTATGGGACACGTGCCTGTGGGCGCGAAACTTGTTTTGCAAAAATGGTACGGCAAAATGGCTTTGATCTCCTACAACGGCAAGCAAGGCTATGTCAGTGCCAATTACATTCAGCCGGTGGAAACCGACTATTTTACCTCACGGCTACAGGTAGTATCCCCCACCGCCAAGTATACCTATCAGCAGATGCAGGCGGATATGGCCGCACTGCAGGCGCTGTATCCTAATCTTGTCAGCATTGGCAGTATCGGCAAGAGCGAAGAAGGCAGAGACATTCCTGTAATGGTAGTTGGCAACGAAAATGCGGTGTACCACGTGCTGATTCAGGGCGCTATGCACGGGCGGGAGCATTTTACCGCTTGGCTGGCCATGGCCATTGCCGATCAGGGATTAAAGCAGGATCTGCTGGGTGATGTGTGCTATCATATCATTCCCATGTCCAACCCCGATGGCGTGGCAATTTCCCAGACCGCTACACTGAATGCACTGCAGAAAGGAATCTATCAAAACGATTTGGCCAGCGGGTATACCTATCAGAACAATCCCTCCAATTATGCCATACAATGGAAAGCAAACGGTTTAGGTGTGGACTTGAATCGGAATTTCTCCTCCGGTTGGGAAAACAGTCTGGAACACACCCATCCCTCTGCCCAGAAATTCCGGGGCACAGAGCCTTTCTCCGCAGCAGAGGCCAGGGCGCTGGCGGATTATACCCGGAGTCGACAATTTGATGCCACCGTCAGTCTCCATTCCCACGGAAGTGTGATTTATTATCAGTACGGCAAGCGCCAGCCGGTCAACGACCAATCTTACGGTCTTGCCAAGGCGGTTTCTGCAGTAACAGGCTACATTCCCATATCCTACGACGGCACTACCGGTGCAGGATACAAGGACTGGGCCATGGACGAATTGGGGATTCCCTCCCTAACTGTGGAGATTGGCTCTACTACCACACCTTTGGAGCAACGGGATATTTACAATACCTTTGACAGATTTCAAAACTTCTTCCCCGCCATCAGCCAATGGCTACACTCTAGGGTAGAACGATAAATCCGAACCCGCCTGAAAGCGGCGTATTTTGGCGCTTTTCGCCCTATTGTTTCTCGCAAGGCACAAAGCCTTGCGAGAAACAATAGAACAAAAATCACACAAAATCTTCTCGCTTTCAGGTCGAAGATTTTACAAAGAGAAGGTTTTTGTTCTGGGGGGGCATAAAACACAGCAAATACTTTTGTATTTGCGAGTATTTTAACGAAGATAGAGCAATAAACCCTCCTTTGTAAAACGAGTTCGGATTTATCGCTCTACCCTAACTATGGGAGGTAAAGACTATGACGCCAAAAGCAATCTTTTTTGACTTGGACGGCACACTCACCGATTCCGGGGAAGGTATTATCAACTGCGCCACGCTGGCACTGGAACATTTTGGTCTGCCGGTTCCCTCCCGGGAGGAAATGGGCGTGTTTGTAGGGCCGCCGCTGGATCATACCTTTATGAAGTTCGGCGTTCCAGCGGAGAAAACCCAAGAGGCCATTGATGTCTTCCGCAGTCGGTACTTAGTGGTAGGCAAGTTTGAGAATGCTCCCTATCCCGGCATTCATCAGGCGCTGGATACATTGAAACAGCAGGGCCATCGGCTCTTTGTTGCCACCTCCAAACCGGAGGTGACTGCGCTGGAAGTACTGGCAAAATTTCAATTGACAGATTACTTTGAGGTGATCTGCGGTGCGACTCTGGACGGCACACGGGTTCACAAGGCTGATGTAATTACTTACCTTATGGACAAAATCGGCACACCGGAGAATATTCTCATGGTTGGCGATACGGAATTTGATGTGTTGGGCGCTTCCGCCCACGGCATTGCCACCATCGGCGTTTCCTGGGGTTACGGCAAGGTTGAAAATATGGAACGCGCCGGAGCCATCGCCATCGCCCACACTATGGATGAATTGATAGAACTGATCAACCGATAAAGACAGAAAGTGCGTTGCTGTTCAACAAACAGCAACGCACTTTTTTATGCCGTAAAGGAATTTACCACCCACAGTACTATGGGCAAAACCAGCGAGAACAGGCTGATCAGCCAAGGGAACAAAGGCTTTTTGGAACACAAAGCCATCACCAGACAAATCACTGTCGTTCCCAAGGGGTACAAGACCGCGGCCGTACGGGAGATCGTCCACTGATAGCCACCGCTGGCAAGGATATTGATACCCACCATATCCGGCAGCAGCCGTGCATTCCGAATGGCCAATACGCCGGCGCAAACAAATACAGGAATGGACATCACCAAACTGCGCAGTTGGTAAGTCCACTTGCCGGTGAGTTTTAAGGTCTTCCACACATTATTCAGGAATGATTTGAACTTTTGCGCGCCGTCACCTTGGCCACGCTGCACCTTTTTCTGAGAATCACCCATAGGCTACGCCTCCAAATTCAATCATTTTGTTTTATTCTACCACGACCAGAGCATCCTTGCAAGGGCAATTTTGCGCAAAGTAATTAGTCCGATTTATTGTACGAATCGGAAGGTATACTGACAGCATAAGATACATTAAGGAGGTAACTCAAATGAAAACTGCTGTCTACAAACCTATGCGCCGCCCCATGATCGCTTATCCCAACGCCGCAACCCGCCGTGAGATCTTCCACAAAGTTTTAGACGGTGTTTTGGTTGCCGCCTGCGGTATGGGAACTGCCGCAATTTTACTTCTGCTGGTGGTGCTGCAATGATTATTTTCTCTTGTTGTCCCGGTACAGCGCCACCAAACCTTTGATCAGCAGGTCCTTATCGTAAATAATGGGGGTCTTGCACAATGGCACGATAAATTTGGCAATGCCGCCGGTGGCAATCACTGTGGTCTTGCAGCCCAGTTCCTGCTCCATCCGCTCCACCATACCGTCCAGCATACAAGCAGTACCCATCATAATACCGGAGCGCATAGCGTCGATGGTATTGCGGCCGATGGCCCGTTTGGGCTGATCCAGTTGCAGGCCGGGAAGCAGAGCCGTTCTGTCGGTCAGGGCGTCCAAGGAGATCCGCACACCGGGGATAATGCAGCCGCCGATGTGGGCGCCGTTTTGGTCCAGCACGGACATTGTTGTGGCCGTACCCATATCAATGACGATCAGCGGAGGCTTATGCTCCCGCAGGGCTGCCACATCCGCCACAACCAGGTCGGCACCGCTCTGGCCGGGATTTTCCAGCAGGATATTCAGGCCCGTCTTCAGGCCGGGGCCCACCACCAGAGGCACTTTGCCGGTGAGCTTTTGGATGGCAGTACGCATGGAGTTCAGCACCTGGG
>JAZSRS010000182.1:0-2954 GCA_045538595.1 Faecousia sp.
TCCAGGTCAACGTATTCGGCACAAAGGTGAAAACAGCAACAACCCTTACAGAACAGGACATCATTGTGAATTACAATCCTGTGGCATAGTACTTGCAGGTACCGGCTCAGTCGCCGCGACCTGTTTTTTGCCGATATGCATTTTAAAAATGTGTAATAGATATCCTAATTATTTCTATGTAATGATAGCATTGTTGACAACCATATGATGCGGTATTTGGTTGTTTTGACGAAGTTGCCTCAAGCATTGACTTTTCCACCTTTAACCAGTATAATTAGTTTGTTAAACTATGTGGAAAGAGGTACCAATATGAAAAAACGCGTTATTCCTATATTGATCGTCCTAGCCGTTTTGATCAGCTTGCTCGTTCTGCCCACAAACGCAGAGACCAGCGACTATTTGCAGGCCGGCTACTGCAAGATCGACATTGACCCGAACCGTCACCCGGACGGCGCCATTACCGGCCTGCCCATGGGCGGTTACGGCACCGAAACAGAGCGTCTATCCGCCGGAAGTATTGACGAGGACGGCGGTCTGTATGCCACCTGTACGGCCATTACTGGCACAAACGGCGTGACCATCATCCACATTTCTGTGGATAATCTTGAAGCCCATACAGTTTGGACCACTCCTGCCCGTAAGGCCATTGCCGCCAAGTTGAAAGAGAACGGCTATACCGTCAACCTCAGCAATATCTTCATCACAGCAACCCACTCCCACTCCACCCCCATGCTGTCTTTCACTAGTTCTGCAAATGCCGCCCTCTTGGCTAAACTCAATACATATCGGGATTGGGTTTACAGCCAGTTGGCCACGGCAGCCGTTAACGCCATGGGCGACCGGGTTGCGGTTACCATGACCAAAGGTTCTGTAGATGCTTCTGAGGCCATTGGGGATATGATCAATGTATCCGAAACTGATGCCCGGACGAAGATGAACTGGGTGCGTCACTATACCAGCAGTTCAAGACAAAATGCAGATTCCTGGCTCTCTAACACATTGGTAGGCGGTTCCAACTTTGGCAGTTATCAAACATACAACCGTCAAGAGGTCTCCTCGCCCAATGATGTGATGAACCTGGTACAGTTTACTCCTGTATCCGGCGAAAAACAGCCTATTCTTCTGGTAAACTGGGCTGCCCACTGCACCATCAACAGTACCAGCGCCACCACATATGGTAAGAACCATCACAATGATATTTCCCCCGACTACATTGGTGCCCTGCGCAGTTGCTTGGAAACCAGTACTTGCGACAACAGCACGATTGCGGAAAACTATTTCAGCAAAGTCACAACGGATCAGACATACCGCGTTTCCTTTATCAGCAGTGCTGCAGGCAATGTGGTCCCCATTACCACCGTCATGTCATCCAACCAGGATCCAGAGGTAAAGGGCACGCAAGGTGCCGAGGGCAACCTGTACGGCCAGAAACTGGCTGCCATCGCCCGCTACGGACTGGATCACGGAATGAGTGACGAACTGGATGTAACCGGCGGAATTCGGGTCCAGAGCAAGACCTTTACATACAGCCGGCAGAAGCCTTCTACAGAAGACAGAGATTTCATCTACGCCCTGCGGGAGGTAAAGGTTGGCGAGCAGAACCTCATCCAGTATCTGACAGCCAACGACACCAATTGGGCAGAACGGAAAAACTACTACGACGATTTTGAGCGTTTGGAGAAATTCTCCTCCCGTCATCTGCTCCGCAATATGAATACCCTTGTGTACAACTATTATGATCTCCAACTTGCCTCCGGTACTATGACCGTTAGCGCCATTGCCATCGGCACAGAACTTGCGATTACCGTGAATCCTTGTGAACTGTTTGACCGGTACTCCGATGAGGCAAAACTGGACAGTACAGATCTTAACGACTGGGATAATCTGAATAATATCGGCAGTTTCGGCACGCCTTTGGTCATGGGCTACACCAACGGCTACGATGGCTATCTGCCCAATTCTCTGGCCTATAACTATAACAGCGGTCGTTCCTATTCCATCTGGCAAAGTGACAGCGGTGACGGAGCTGACCTTTCTGACAAATATATCACCGGCAGTTATGAATCCTCCGGCGCTGTCTTCGAAAGGGGCACAGGTGAGGATTTGGTCGCATTCTACAAAGAAATGCTGACCGACATCACCTCCAGCACCACCCGTATCCAGTGCGAGTGCGGTGGTAAGGCAGAGGGTGTAGCCGACCATGTATGCAGCAATGTTGAGTTCCTGCCCTGGACAGACAGCACTTCCCTGCCTACCGGCGGCAACTACTATCTGGAAACTGATGTGACACTCAATAGCCAGGTCAATCTTAGCGGTATCCTGTCACTGGACCTGAACGGCCGTACGATCACCCATAATGTTGCTGCGAACGAAACCACGAACACCCGCGTGTTCTCCCTTTCGGGTAGCGCCCATCTGTCCATTACCGATTCTACGGCGCAGCCCGGCACCATTACCCGCCAAGTGCCCGCAGGCCATACAACTAGCAATTACGGCCTGATCGTTTTGTTGAGCGAAAATTCCTCTGCTGTACTCTACGACGGCATACTGAAATCCACCGATTTCCCGGCCGGCGGCGGCGGCTGTGTCTCTGTCAATTCCGCCAACGCAGCATTCAAGATGTACGGCGGCCAACTGTTGGGCGCTAAAGCCAGTGTCGGCAGTGTTATGTTCGTGAGCGGTTCAGCAGAACTGTACGGCGGCACACTTACCGGCGGTGTCAGCCCCGACGCATGGGGAAGCGGCATTTGGGTCGCAGATACCGGAAAACTGACCATTGGCGGCACTGTTAGGATTGAGAATAACAAGACCGCAAGTGGAACTGTCAGAAACATCAACTTTGCTACACCGGCCAACATGCCCCAAAACTTCACCGTTAGCGGTAACTTCACCGGCAAAGCAGGTGTGATTTACAGCGCACCCAAGGTCGGTCAGACAATTGGCAAGAGCAATAA
>JAZSRS010000147.1:0-2436 GCA_045538595.1 Faecousia sp.
CCTGAACGAAATCATCTACGATTTCTTCGATGCGCTGAAGTCCCGGACCCGCGGCTATGGCTCATTGGACTATGAGCTCATCGGTTACCGTCCCTCCAAGCTGGTAAAGCTGGACATTCTCTTAAACGGCGATGTGGTGGATGCCCTGAGCTTCATCCTCTTTGCGGAGAATGCCTACCCCAGAGCCAGAAAGATCTGCGAAAAGCTGAAGGAGAACATCCCCCGGGCCCAGTTCGAATTTCCCGTCCAGGCAGCCATCGGCGGCAAGATCATCGCCCGCGAAACCATCAAGGCTCTGCGTAAGGACGTGCTGGCCAAGTGCTACGGCGGCGACATTACCAGAAAGAAGAAGCTGCTGGAGAAGCAGAAGGAAGGCAAAAAGAGAATGCGTACCTTCGGTACTGTGTCTGTTCCTTCCGAGGCCTTCATGGCAGTGCTGAAATTAGACGAAGATTAAAACACTTTGTAGGGGCGGTTATTGTTTGACATAGGAATGATTGCCACCGGCAATCATGTATGTTTTTGATTCGCTGCGCGGAGCACCACGCCCGCAGGCGATTATTGATCGCCCCTACATGGTTATACGACAGACCATATAACAAGCAGGAGGCAATTATGGCCTTATTTGGCAACAAAAACAAAACCCCATTGGGGATCTATATCCATGTGCCGTTCTGCCGCAGCAAATGCCAGTACTGCGATTTTTACTCCCTGACCACCCGGGAGGATAAGGTGCTGGACGCCTATCAGAACGCCGTCTGCGCCCACATCCGGGAAACTGGCCCCTTGGCGCCGGACTATGTGGTGGATACCATCTACTTTGGGGGCGGCACGCCCACCTTCTTCGGCGCGGACGGAATGGCCGCCATCTTGAACACCATTCGGAAATCCTTCAAAGTCTCCCATTCTGCGGAGATCACCTTCGAAGCCAACCCGGATTCCGTGTCTGACCGGCTGCTGCGCCGACTGCGGAGCGAAGGTTTCAATCGGGTGAGTCTGGGTATCCAGTGCGACGATGACGAAATTCTCAAAAAACTGGGTCGCCCCCACAACTACGCCCAAGCGGTGGCTGCGGTGGATCGCATCCGACGGTATGGCTTTAAGAATCTGTCGGTGGACCTGATGTACGGCCTACCCGGCCAGTCTTTGCAGGCTTGGGAGAAGACATTGCAGAATGTACTGAAACTCCGCCCGGAGCATATCAGTTGCTACGGCCTGAAGGTGGAGGAGGGTACGCCCCTTTATGAATATCAGGAATACTGCAACTTGGCAGATGACGACACCCAGGCAGATATGTACCTGTCTGCCATTGAGATCCTCCGGCAGCACGGCTACCGGCAGTACGAAATTTCCAATTTCTGCCGCAAGGGCAATGTCTCCCGCCACAACTTAAAATACTGGAACGGCGAGCCGTACCTGGGATTTGGCCCTAACGCCAGTTCCGATTTCGGCGGCAGCCGATTCACCATTGTGCGGGATCTAAAAAAATATATCGAAGGCATCCGCCACGGCGGTCAGGTGCTGGAAGAGGTGCAGGAGATCGCCCCCCGGGAGCGGGCAGGCGAATACCTGATGATGCGTCTGCGTACCGCCTCGGGCATCGACCCCAAGGTGTACGAGCGCCGTTACCTGCTGCCCTTTGCTCCCTTGGAAAAGCATCTGGAAGACTGCAAGGAGCGGGGTCTTGCCACCAAGACCTTTGACGGCCGGTGGCATTTGACCCCCAACGGATTTTTGCTTTCCAACAACATCATTTCCGATCTTCTGCTGATTCAGGAGCGGAACTGACCCCCACTTTCCTATCCAAAAGAGCGTACAGTTCCATTCCCACCAGACTTAAGGGAATCCACAGAAGAAAAAACGGCAGGCAGATCTGCCCGTGAAAATTGAGCGGCAGATTTCTATAATCCCACACCCGATAGGTGCGGTTAAACATAAGTCCCGCCAGCAGTTCTACCATAGTGATTACCCCCGCGCCTGCCACTCCCCGGAGGATTAACGGCAGTCTTGGACGAACTTTGGAGAGTTTACCCAGCAGTAAAAAACAACTGCCCCCGGCAAGGAACATACTGCCGTGGCTTCTGCCCCGCCACAGCAGTTCCAATCCCACATAGGCAGCGCCACCTGTGATAAAAAACAGAAAAGGTTTGATTTTTGCCATATTCATTCCCCCTTTGCTAGGTTTCCCAAAAAAATCCGGTTAAATACAGAAATAATTCTTGACAAACCGGCAAACCCTGTATATAATAACAACGCTGATTTCGGCGGCGTCGAGATTGGCAGTGTTTATGGCGGCGTAACTCAGCTGGTAGAGTACCCGGTTCATACCCGGTATGTCATCTGTTCGAATCAGATTGCCGCTACCAGGCCCGTTGGTCAAGCGGTTAAGACACCGCCCTTTCACGGCGGTAACATGGGTTCGATTCCCGTACGGGT
>JAZSRS010000026.1:0-8682 GCA_045538595.1 Faecousia sp.
CAACTGGGCATCCCGCTCCAGCCGGATAATGGAAAACTGTCCCAAAGTGACCAGCAGCCGTCTCTGCTCTCCGGTGAGTACCAGTTCTTCGTCGAAGCAGCCGCAGATTCCTTCCGGAATCTTCTGCACGGTACACTCTCTGGGACAGTGGCATACATCCACCACTTTGGAACTAAGCACCATAGGATCCAGCACCTCCACCACGGCGGTGGGTCGATTGGCGCTGACACGGGTAATGCCGTCAGGGCCGCCCAAACGGGTATCGCTGGTATAAATGTGGGCGCGGCTGTCTTCACCGCACAACACTGCCCGCTTGGAGAACACCGCCACACCGTGCAAGGTCACCGGCCGGCCTGCCCCAACCACCGTATCCGCTAAGATCCGATAGTAGAAAGTAGCATCTACGCAGTAGTGATGGCCGTCGAACGCCACCGGCTCCACATCTATATAAGTATAGAGAAGTTCTGCGCACCGCACCTTTGCGCCGGTGCAATTTTCCAAGGTGTTCTGAGATGTTCTGGTGAGGAACACCCGCAGATCTTCGATGCAGTCCTTATCCCGACAACTGTCGGTGATTTTTCTGGTGTGAATGGAAAGGGCCTCCTGCAAGTCTTCTACATTGCAGCGCACGCTTCCCGGACAACGCTCACTCATGGTAATACCTCCCGAGATATAGTTTTGGGAATAAGCCAATCGCTTATGTGCCATTTTATGCAACCGGGGCAACCCAGGTGCAAAGGAAAAGCAAAAAACCAAAAAATACACATTATTTTGTGTTTTCCTCTTGCAAAAACCACAATATGTAGTATAATAGGCATTACCCACGAAATTTGTCAACATTCTGCCCAAAGGAGGGTTTTACTTATGAAGATCATCAAGCGAAACGGCGCAGAGGTGGCTTTTGACGCCGGCAAGATCGAACTTGCCATCACCAAAGCCAACGAAGCCGTGGAAGAAAGCGTCCGTATGACGCCTTTGCAGATCAAGCGGATCACGGAACACGTGCAGATCAATTGCGAAGAGATGGGCCGCAGCCCCTCTGTGGAAGAGATTCAGGACTTGGTGGAAAAGGCCATTATGGCCCACGGCGCATTTGAGGTAGCCAAGTGCTACATTACTTACCGCTACACCCGCAGCCTGCTGCGGCAAGCCAACACCACCGACGACCGGATCCTGACCCTGATCGAGTGCAACAACGAGGAAGTCAAGCAGGAGAACGCCAATAAGAATCCAACCATCAACGCGGTGCAGAGAGACTATATGGCAGGCGAGGTTTCCAAGGACATCACCAACCGGATTCTGCTACCCAAGGAGATCGTGGACGCCCACAACGCCGGCATTATCCACTTCCACGATTCTGACTACTATGCCCAGCATATGCACAACTGCGATCTGGTGAACCTGGAAGATATGCTGCAAAACGGCACGGTCATCTCCGGCACGCTGATCGAAAAGCCCCACTCCTTCTCCACCGCCTGCAACATCGCTACCCAGATCATTGCCCAGGTGGCCTCCAACCAGTACGGCGGCCAGTCTATCTCCCTGACCCACCTTGCCCCCTTCGTGCAGGTGAGCCGGGAGAAGATCCGCAAGAGTGTGGAAAAGGAAATGGGTGATCTGAACATCAATCTGTCTCCGGAGGAAATCTCCACACTGGTAGAAAACCGCCTGCGGGATGAAGTCAGCAAAGGTGTGCAGACCATTCAGTATCAGGTGATCACCCTGATGACCACCAACGGCCAAGCCCCCTTCATCACCGTCTTTATGTACTTAAACGAAGCCCGAAACGAGCAGGAGAAGAAAGACCTGGCCTTGATCATCGAAGAAATGCTCCGCCAGCGGTACGAGGGCGTGAAGAACGAAAAAGGCGTGTGGATCACCCCCGCCTTCCCCAAACTGATCTATGTGCTGGAAGAGGACAACATCACCGAAGACTCCCCCTACTGGTATCTGACCCGTCTGGCCGCCCAGTGTACCGCCAAGCGTATGGTGCCGGACTACATCAGTGAAAAGAAGATGCTGGAATTCAAGGGCGATGTGTATGTGTGTATGGGCTGCCGCTCCTTCCTGACCCCCGACCGATTCACCGAAGCCGGCGTAGGCAACATCGCCAATGCGGGCAACTATGAGCCGGGCAAGCACAAGTATTACGGCCGATTCAATCAAGGCGTGGTTACCATCAACCTGGTGGATGTGGCTCTGTCCTCCGGTAAAGATATGGACAAGTTCTGGCAGATCTTTAATGAGCGGCTGGATCTGTGCTACCGGGCGCTGCTTTGCCGCCACGAGCGGCTGAAAGGCACTCTGTCCGATGCTGCCCCCATTCTGTGGCAGTACGGTGCGCTGGCAAGACTTCCTAAGGGTGAGCCCATCGACAAACTGCTCTACGGTGGCTACTCCACCATTTCCCTTGGCTACGCCGGCCTTTACGAGTGCGTCAAGTATATGACCGGCCGCTCCCACACCGATGAGGAGGCCAAGCCTTTTGCCCTGCAGGTGATGCAGCACATGAACGACGCCTGCAAAGGATGGAAAGCCAAGCATAATGTGGACTTCTCCCTGTACGGCACACCGCTGGAATCCACCACCTACAAATTTGCCAAGTGCCTGCAACAGCGGTTTGGCATTATCCCCGGCATCAACGACAAGAGTTACATCACCAACTCCTACCATGTTCATGTAGCCGAGGAGATCGACGCCTTTACCAAACTGCGGTTTGAATCTGAATTCCAACAACTGTCCCCCGGCGGCGCCATCAGTTATGTGGAAGTGCCCAATATGCAGCAGAATATCGACGCAGTGCTGGAAGTGATGAAGTTTATCTACGACAACATTATGTACGCCGAACTGAACACCAAATCCGACTACTGCCAGTGCTGCGGCTTTGACGGTGAGATCGGGATCCAGGAGGACGACGGCAAACTGGTGTGGACTTGCCCCCAGTGTGGCAATACCGACCAGAACAAAATGAATGTTGCCCGCCGTACCTGCGGCTACATCGGCACCCAATATTGGAATCAGGGCCGTACCCAAGAGATCAAAGACCGGGTGTTGCACCTGTAAAACAGAGCCGGAGATGGAAACCATCTCCGGCTTTTTGTGTAAAGTGTAAAATATTTATGTTCATTTTAGTTAAAATATTATAATATTGTCGTTTATGTAAAAGTTTCTATTGATTATTATAAATAGATATGCTATACTGACAGTACTAATTATCTCCCTTTCCATTTTCTTATCTCCTTTTTGCGAGAAGACCCGGTATCGTTTGGTCGACGATACCGGGTCTTGTCCATCTTTATAAACTTTCCGATGCAATGCGGGCCAGCAATTCCTCCAACTGAGAAAGCGCCCCGATCTCATAGTCGGGCCGAATGTCCTCCCGGCCGGGTTTTCCTTGGGGATTGACCCAGCAGGTAGCCATTCCCGCCTGTATGCCCCCTAAGATATCCGATGTCAGGCTGTCGCCTACGATCATAGATCTTTTCACATCAAATCCGGGAATTCTGGCAAAGCACCGCTGGAAATACAAAATATCCGGCTTGTTGGCGCCGATCTCCTGAGAGACAAAGATCTCCTGAAAATACCGACTGATGTTGGCGCTGGCCAGTCTGCCGGCCTGCACCTTGGCAGTGCCGTTGCTGGCTAAGTACAGTTTGTATTTCTTACTAAGGCTCTCCAGCGCCTCTTCCGCGCCGGGGAGAAAATAATGTCCCACAGACAAATTATCCTCATACCGTCTGGCGCAGGCCACCGGATCTACCCACAGGCCAAATTCCTGAAACAGCGTGGCAAACCGCCCCACCAATACCTCTTCCCGGGTCAGTTCCTTCCGCTCCAGCCGCTCCCAGTGGGCCTTGTTGATCAGGCTGTACCGGGTCATCACTTCATCGGTAGGCTCTAGGCCGAAGGACTGGAATGTCTTGCCCAGCACCAGCCGTTCCGCTTTGTGAAAGTCCAGAATGGTATCGTCCAGATCCAAAAACAAAAATTCAATCATGGTGTTTTCTCCTGTAAATGGCATTGGCTAGTTCGGCAAACTGCCCGATGTCCAGCGTCTCGCCCCGCACATTTTCCGGCAGACCGCACTCTGCGATCACCTGTCCAACTGCCTCTTTTCCCAGTTCCGGGAAACCGGCCGCCAAGCCGTTCTGCAGTTTCTTCCGACGCATAGCAAAACTGGCTCTTACTGTCCGGAAGAAGGTGGCCTTGTCCAAAATCCCCCAAGGCAGACTATCCCGTACTTTCAACATCACCACTGCCGAGGTCACCTTCGGCTGGGGCAGGAAACAGTGGGCGGGTACATCAAAGGGGATCTCCGGCTGGGCATAAAATTGGCAGAACACAGTAAAGGCGCTGTAATCCGCTGTGCCGGGCTTTGCGGCGATCCTTAAGGCAACTTCCTTCTGCACCATGACCGTCACTGTATCGAAGCACTCTGCCTCCAGCAGCGCAGAGAGAATGGGAGAGGTGATATAGTAAGGCAGGTTGGCGCAGGCCATAGGCCGCAGTCCACCCAGTTTTTCCGCTACCAGAGCAGCGATGTCCTGCTTCAGCACATCGTCCCACACGATCTCCAAATTGGAGAACCGGCCCACCGTTAAATCTAAAATCGGCTCCAGCCGCCTATCCAGTTCTACGGCGCAGACCTTCCCCGCCCGCAAAGCCAGTTGCTGGGTCAGCGGTCCGATGCCCGGGCCGATCTCCAGTACGCCTGCAGTTTTATCGACCCCGGATTCCTCTGCGATCCGCTCCGGCACCCACCGGGCGATAAGAAAATTCTGCCCCTTTGCTTTGGAAAAGTGAAAACCGTGCTCTGCCAGCAACGGCTTCATCACCCGAATATCGCATACATCAATCATAAAAAGACCGCCTTTCTTCTGCTATCATAACAGAAAAAAGGCGGTTTTGCAACAATATTACAAATTCAAATCAGTTTGCCTTCCAGTTGGCGTCTCCCAGGAAATATACGGTGCAATCCCGGATACCAAACTTGAATGCCTGCTCCAAAGTGGGCATATACAGGTCCAGGCGCCTGTTCTGAATGGCGCCGCCGCAGTCCTCTGCGGTGCTGAGGCCGTAAACATAACTGCCGTCGTTGGCCACGATGAACATACGGGTGCCGTAAGGAATAACCTTGGGATCAACTGCAACCACGCCCCACTTTACCTGGGTGCCGTTGGCAGTATACTCGTCACAACCGGCATCGAAATGGGTATAGGCAGTAGCCACAAACTGATCCTTGCGGATATAAGTCAGCACTTCGCCGGTGGGCAGAACGATGACGCCGTCACCGATCAGGGGCTTATCGGAAACCTGACCAACCTGCTCGCCAGTACCTCTGGCAACCACCTGATTCACAGGCTCCTGCGTCACGGTCTGCTGATAGACATTGCGGCTGGTCTCCTTGCCGTTGACATAGGTAACATTGGCGGTGCACAGCATCAAGCCGTTTTTGCCGGCTACCAAGACCTTCTCCTCACCCAAAGGCAGTGTGGGATCTTCACAGTAAGTAGTAGCGAAAGGCACTTCCACAGTATAACTCTCAGTGGTCTCGCCACGGTGATCCACCCAGACCTCCATGCCGTCATAGGTCATGGTGTTCAAAGGCAGAGAAACTGCAATATTCTCATCGATCGAAATTCCCAAACGAACAAACAGATTATCTAACCGCTCACCGTAACCGTTGACCCGCAGCGTCTCTCCACCGTAGTGGATCTTAAAGTACTGCATACGCTTTACCTTAATTTCAGAAACACCTGCAACAGTTTCAGTGGTGTATGTATCATCCACAGACAGGTCCACACCAACCTCCTGCAGCACCTTGGCAGGGTCGGAGGCGTAGGTGGTATGCACGGTAACTGCATCGCCATCAGTAATCACAAAAGTGTTCTGAGCCTGTGCCGTTTGGGAAAGGGTGCCTACAAGACATACGACTGCCAGCAGAAAAGCCAGAACCTTCACAGCGCCGTGCTTTCTGCGGATCACAAAGGGCGTCAGTAAATCCATTGTAGTACCTCCTTTCACAAGATTTCAAAATCTCTACCACAATATATGGTATCAAATAGTTACAAAGAAATACAATCCTTAGCCGGATTGCAGTATCATTATAACAAAATTTCCGAAAAAGTCAAGCCTTTCCTGAAAAAGGCAAGAAAATGACAACTTTTTTCGAAATAAATAATTACATTTTATGTTAACTTCTTGTCAATTTCTCGTGTTTTTTGGTGAAATATACCACAATATATGGTAGAAACCTTACTGTTTTTTGACATAATTGGAAAAATATGTAACCTTCTGTAAAATCAACTATTTTACAGATTATGGTAAACCAATTTTAACCAATTCTCGTATTTTTCCCTCCCCTGCTTCCCCAAAAAACAGGCATTCTGTTTTCTGTTCCTCCACTTTGCCCGGATTTTGCCCGGTAGGATTGACATTCTCCCCGATCTGTGTTATATTGGCTGGGTAAAAAGCAATGACGAAGACACGCGTTCCGGCAGCCTTCCCAGAGAGAGACCCATTTGGGTGTAAGGGTCTTGTATGCGCACCGTAACGATACCACTTCTGAGCCACCGGTTGGAAATGGCCGGTCGGGAGCGCCCGTTATCGCGTCAATGAGTGGCGAAGCAATTCGCAACCAGGGTGGAACCGTGGAATACGATCTGTATCCCACCCCTGATCTTTCAGGGGGTGGGTATTTTTTATTTTCCGGCACCTCTGAAAACATCTTTCCGGTGGAGCAACAGTTCTTTTGCCCCAACTCTTACTTTTGAACCCCTTGAAATACACAAAGTATTCCTGCGGAGTTCAAAATTTGATTTGTGTCAAAAGCCCTTGCCGTCCACACGAAAATCTGTTTTTGCGAGGCGCCTGCCTTCCCCAATACTATAGGAGGACTATTTATGAGCGAAGAAAATCTGTACACATTTGAAAACCCCGAATACCGCAAGACATTTTGGCACACCAGTTCCCATGTGATGGCCCAAGCCGTGAAGCGCCTGTGGCCAGAGGTGCAACTGGCCATCGGCCCTGCCATTGAGGAAGGCTGGTACTATGACTTTGATGCCCCCTTCTCCTTCACCCCTGACCACCTGGTCCAGATTGAAGCCGAGATGAAGAAGATCATCAAAGAGCGGATCCGCCTGGAACGCAGCGAGAAGCCCCGGGCAGAGGCACTCGCATATATGGAGTCTATGAACGAACCCTACAAAGTAGAACTGATTCAAGATCTTCCTGAGGATGCGGTCATTTCTTTCTACACTCAGGGTGAGTTCACCGACCTGTGCGCCGGCCCTCATCTGGATCACACCGGCAGACTGCGCCATAATGGTTTTAAACTGACCAAAGCCTGCGGCGCTTACTGGCGGGGCGACTCCAACCGGAAGTTGCTGCAGAGAATCTACGGCATCGGCTTCCCCACCAAGGACGAACTGGACGCTTATCTGGAAGCACAGGCAGAAGCCTTGAAGCGGGATCACAACAAGCTGGGCCGTGAACTGGAGTTCTTCACCACCGTGGAAGAGATTGGCCAGGGCTTGCCCATTCTGCTGCCCAAGGGCGCGAGAGTCATTCAGACCCTGCAGCGCTGGGTGGAAGACGAAGAGCAGAAGCGTGGCTACCTGCTGACCAAAACTCCTCTGATGGCAAAACGGGATCTGTTTAAGATCTCCGGCCACTGGGATCACTACCGGGACGGTATGTTCATTATGGGCGACCCCGACGACGAAGAAAAGGAATGCTTCGCCCTGCGTCCTATGACCTGCCCCTTCCAGTATCAAGTATACCTGAACCGCGCCCGGTCCTACCGGGATCTGCCTATGCGTTTGGGTGAGACCTCTACCCTGTTCCGGAATGAGGATTCCGGCGAAATGCACGGCCTGATCCGTGTCCGGCAGTTTACCATCTCCGAAGGCCACCTGGTCCTCCGTCCCGAGCAGTTGGAAGAGGAATTTAAGGGCTGTCTGGAATTGGCAAAGTACGTTCTGGATACCGTTGGTATGCTGGAGAACTGCACTTTCCGGTTCTCCCAGTGGGACCCTGCCCGGGCCGGCATTAAGTACGAAGGCACACCGGAGCAGTGGGAAGAGGCCCAGAGAGTTATGGGAGATATTCTGGATAATCTGGGTGTGGAATACGAGATCGGCATCGACGAAGCCGCTTTCTACGGCCCGAAACTGGACATTCAGTATAAGAATGTATTCGGCAAGGAAGATACCATTGTTACCATTCAGATTGATATGCTGCTGGCGCAAAAATTCGGTATGGAATACACCGATGCCGACGGCCAGAAGAAAACCCCCTATATCATTCACCGCACCAGTTTGGGCTGCTACGAACGGACTTTGGCATACCTGATCGAGCGGTACGCCGGCGCCCTGCCCCTGTGGATGATGCCCACCCAGGTTATGGTGATGCCCATCACCGACCGGGCGCACGAACATGCCAAGGAACTGTCTGCTGAACTGAACAAGGTGGGTATCCACGCAGAGACCGACTGCCGCAGTGAAAAACTGGGTTACAAGATCCGGGAAGCACAACTGCAAAAGATCCCCTATATGCTGGTGATCGGCGACCGGGATATGGAAAACGGCACTGTATCCGTCCGCACCCGGAAGGGCGAGGACCTGGGCGCAATGACCCCCGCAGAGTTCACTGACAAGTGCCTGATGGAAATCGCCACCA
>JAZSRS010000092.1:0-2347 GCA_045538595.1 Faecousia sp.
ATATACAACGCCCGGTTACGGGTTTCTTTGCATACCCAGAAATATTACCGAACGCATTGTTGCCCAAGAGTACATATTTGAAGAAGCAGATGCCTGGTTGGATCTGTGGTGCCATACTGTCTTTCGGGATAAAGGCAATGCTTTCTCCTTCCTTTCTCCGGTGATCCAATACGGGAAATACGGCTCCATGCTGACCCTGGAAAAATTAGGGAAACGCTGGGGCTGGGAGAAAACCAAAGTGTGGAGATTCTTTCAAAAGTTTGCGTCCTTTTTTCAGATCTATCGTTTGCCCGGTTCCTACGGCTGCGTGATCTACAGCCCGTTCTATCCTGTCTGCGACGAAATTGAATTACCCGAAGAAGAAACCGTTATGCGTATTTTCCGCGAAATACGTATTTGCTCCCAAAATACGCATACCGTGGGTACGGTCAATGACAAAGGCAACCGTTATACCGCGTGGAAGAGCCGCCGTGTGATCGCAGCGTTGGAGGAGCGTGAACAAAACCAGTATGGGGAAACTGCGCCCGTTCAGGATGAATCTGGTGCTGGCGTTGCACTTTCTGCCCTATATAATGCGCGTGTAATTTTCTCTTGTAGGAACTGTAAGAATAGTAGGAATTGTATTTATGCCTGCTGGGGTATGTATATAGGGAAACCTGTAGATTTATCAACCTATGCATTAAGGATAGTGCGTTCATACGAGGGCAGATCCTTTTTCGGTCTCGATACAAGTTAAGGAGGTATATATGAAACTGCACGAAAATCAACTGAATCTGATCCGTCATTTGATCCGGTTCAATCTTATGGCCTACGAGGACTGCCTGAGCTTTCTGGATACTGAGAAAACCGGAAACAAAGTCGCTCTGTCATACGTATTCCGTCCTTTGACCAAGAATAAGTACCTGTCCAAAAGCAAGAAAGGCGTCGTATCTGTCCTCAAGAAAGGGAGAGAACTGTTTCCTGGGGAGGTGCCACTGATCTCCATAGCTACAGGAGCAGCGGCGCAGCAGCGGGTATTGCAGGTGTCTAGGGTAGCTATGTGGCTTGGAAAGTGCGGTGTTCCCACCTTTTCCGAGCGGCAGGACACCGAGGAACCCTACTTCATCCCCTCTGCCTGCTGGAGGAAGATCGCTCTGGGGATCCTGTCCACGACCCGGTTTGCCGGAATGCTGGTGGCCTATGATAAGCGGTACGCTGTTTATGACATTGGAGATGGAAATATGGAGTGGCAGGTACGGGCAGAGAGCTCTCTGTTTTATTACCGCTACGGGTCCTTTGAGACCAAAGCTCATGGCATGATCTTGATCTGTGAAGACTGTAGGCGCGATGATGTCGCCAAGCAGATCATCCGCCAGACCATGTGGAGCCGAAAAGCTCTGCTGAAGGAACAGTATTCCGAAACGGACAAGCCTGTCCGATATTCCCGCTCACCCATCAAGCTAAGAGCCCAATATGAGCACGTGTATCTGACAACCCCTGCGCTGCTCGCCACAAGCTTGAAACGGATCTATGACGAAGAAGAAACCATCGAAACTACCATAGATGACGGTGAGCGCGTCTACAATCCCAAGGAAGGAAACTGGGTAGATTGGCCCAAGCGGTACTTTCTAAACCCGGCTTTTGACATCCTTATGATGGTGTATTTCTTCTCTGCGGTGAAGGGACTAAAGGCTCTTTTAGAAGATGATCCGGCACCCCATATCAAACAACTGAGATATATCCTGTGCGTACATCCGGAGGACTTGGAGGTAGCACGAATGTATCCGGATGTTATGGAAATGAAGGAGGTGTCGATGTATGTATATCGACCTGATGAAGACTCTGAGGAAGATTGAAAAGCTGCTACCGGAGAACCAAGTACAGGACACGGCACAGCTAGAAAAAGCCTATGCGTTGACGCTGTGTTTGCGCAGTCAGCTGATTGCCGTCCGGTATGACATGGAGCAGTTTGGTACAGCTGCCGTAACACCTGTAGACGAACCTGTAGAGCAGGCACCCCAGACTGAAAAGAAAATGATCGTGCTGACCATTCCAGAACCCTTGCCGGCAAGGAAGGAGCTGACCAGTAATGTGGAGGAGCACTGGATCCAAATGATCCACGATGCCATTGCCCAGGAGAGCAAAACCGGTCGGCCATACTTTGAAAAAGCTTTTGTGCTGATTCGGATCTGGACACCTCGCGGTACCAATAACAAACAGGTCTGGAACACCTCCAACCGGGCAATCAATGTGGTCATCAACAATCTGAAGGGTATCTTCTTTGACGACGATGACTTCGAGCATATGGCCTGTGGAATTGTTGCCAATTGGGGTGAGATCGGGCAGACGGAGGTCCGGATTTGCGCCT
>JAZSRS010000033.1:0-14856 GCA_045538595.1 Faecousia sp.
GCCAAGCACGATTGGTATTATGTGCAAGAGAGCAAGCAAAAAGGTAAACGGTCTCGAAGGGTTTCATTTCCACCAACTTAGACACACATTCACAAGCAATTTGCTCTCTAATGGAGCAGCGCCGAAGGATGTGCAGGAGCTTTTAGGCCATGCCGATGTAAGTACCACAATGAACGTTTATGCTCACTCAACACGAGAAGCAAAACGTACTTCCGCACGACTGCTCGATAAGGTAGTTGGCGGTTAGATATAAAAAGTTTCCCTTATTTTCGCTCATAAGGGCAAAAACAAGGGAAAATACATAACAATTGAGTTTAAAGTTGCTGAAAAGGCTAGTAATATCAAGGCTTTTTAGAATGTAGGACAGTTAATGTCTGATAAATTTCAATTTTACAGAAAAAACGGCAGAGGGTTTACCTCTGCCGTTTTTTTGCTTTCAGCACTGTCGGAATCAGTATTTCTTTTTCAGCACCAGGTAGCAAGCCCAGTAAAGCAGCACAAGAATGCACACAGCAAAACCAGCCGCTATAGACAGCAGTTCCTGTCCCACCAATTTGAATACAATCGTGAGAATCGCCGTAATCAATACAAACAGGTATCCAGCCCACGCCCAGGCTTTATTGCGGATAAAACGATTACGCTCGTCAGCGATTTCCGTGGCCATTTTTTCACGGTATTCCTCGCTTTTCTTGAGACGCACAAACTGAATTCCCCGAATCACGCTCATCGCAATCAGCGCGCCACCCATACCGCTCCAGAAGGAATCCACCACATCCAGCATTCCAAGCACCATCAGCGCTGCGCCTAATACCCCATAAATCACATACGCGATCCATTTTCTGTTACTTTTCATAATAGCACCTCCTCATCAAAAACAAAAACCTCTTCAATCGTCATGCCAAAATATTTGGCAATCTTGTGAGCCAAAAGAATGGATGGATTGTACCGTCCGTTTTCCAGAGAACTGATGGTCTGGCGGGAGACACCCATGGCCTTTGCCATTTCATCCTGCAAAATTCCTCGTTCTTTTCTTATGGCCTCGATCCTGTTCTTCATAAGCCACCTCCTCAGCGGATGTAAAGTATGCTTTACATCCATAGGATAGCATATTGTCGCAGAAATGTCAAGTACACTTTACATACTTTCCAAAAGAAAGGGGCGGCTGATAGCCGCCCCTGCTTTTATTCCATTGTGCCGTTGGCTAACGATGCCACCAGGTCGTGCATTTCTTTTTCACTGCGGACATTGTGGGCTTTGTTGATAATTGCTTGCTTTTGGTCTTCGGTCATTTTGGAATAGGCATTCATCGCCGGCTCGTTTACCGCCAAAGCCATACCGAATCCAATTGGAACTTTGTAGAAATCCATAATTATTTCTCCTTTGATCTTAATGATTTGACTACGTCATGAATTGTGCCGAGCCACATGATTTCTCGCTTCGCTCCACGATTTGAATTGCCCTTCATAACAATGTGCCGCAAGGCACAAATCATGCCCGAAGGGCAAATCATGGCAAGGCCAAATCATGCCCCACGGGCAATTCATTATGCCGCCGCATCCAGCATATTTTCGATAAAGATGCCGTAGCCGGTTGTGGGGTCATTAACGAGGACGTGGGTAACTGCACCGACCAGTTTGCCGTCCTGAATGATCGGGCTGCCACTCACGTGTGTGTCAGTATAGGACCAACAAATTTTTTATGCCGATTATTTTAAATTTCCCCTCAAACGCAAAGAAATCGCACCGTATTGGTGCGGTTTCTTTGTATGTTAGGAATTCAATTTTTAAGGTATGTGTTATATTAGGACCAATAAGTTAAGACACACAACCGTCCCCCGTCTTTTTCATTGTATTTTATTGCTCCTCTTTATAGCAAACAAAATGTTTATTACGATAATTATAAGTGAAATAATAATATAAATAAACTGCATATATTTTAAAAAAGATAGTTTTCCAACTAAAGCATAAAGAGAAACAACATAAGCATGAGCAGGAATCAGCATAAAATAAATTAATGTTAGTACCGAAAATACGCAAAGCAAAACACCTATTTTTTGATTTTTTTGTTTTTTCAATATCGCAGCAGTAAAAAGAAATACTGTTGCAAGACTTGATACTACAAAAAGCACTGCAAAAGCAATACCGAAGACACCGCCCATTATAAAACTCCACGTTGGCCAATCTGCACCGCCGATTATTCCTATGCTTGGCTCTCTTTTTTGAATTTGTGTTAGATTATTAACAAAATTACTTGTAATAATATAGCACCAAAAAAGCGATACGATATCGTAAAGTATTAGAAATGAAGATAAAATAGATTTTTTGACCCAATTTAACTTATTCATTACATATCCCTTTTTCTAATAAAATTTTTGACAATATCAACAATTAGTTCCAATATCCAAAAAACAAACGCCGTTAAAATTCCAACATAAAAGGAAAATAACAAATTCGGAGGATTTATTACATCAAATACAGAAGGTTTATAACCGACGATATGTGATACAATTGTTTGAGCAGCATACAAATTACTTGGCACACCAAAAAGCACAACATTAACATAGAGGATATAAACCAAAGCGGTCATTCCGCCAATTAACACACTACCTAAATAAAACACCCATCTCTGTACTTTTATCTTTTTTCTGACAAGAAATACAATAACCGCAAAAACAGACACCAACAAAAAACTAACTATTGCAGGCGTTAAAATAGTATTTAATAATGCCTTTCCAAAGGTTTTGTCATGCAAGAACATTCTTATGTAATTTTCAGCACCGACAAAGCTCGGTTTATCCGAAATCAAATCGGCTGTAAAACCTGAAATAACCAAAATCAGCACAATAGGTATAAGCAATATCACCATAAACAACAATAACTCTTTTATTCTTCTCATCTTGCATCCCCCCAAACATCGATATTATAGGCACATCAGCAAAAATAAATAGACACTTATAATTCTTCCCTTCGTTTTTGCACAGCCGATTTACGAGATTCCGCAGCGGTTGTGCTTACCCTACAACCTTGTATAGAACGAAGTAGGTGGTTTTTACGTTTTGCACTGTGTCTCTATTCTTCTATTTTGCAAAACATACCTTCAATCTCTGATATATCCATATCAACCGCAAATATCTTTACGATTACTATATAATCATTTATCGCTCTAGTATAACAACGATAATTATTTGCGCTAAGTGTACCATCGACACAGAAGTATTTTTGCCCGCAAAAACTTTTCTCGGTTATATCGTCAAATTCCCAGCGAGGGATCATTTCTATCATATTTTCTAAATATTCTTCAGCACTATTTTGTTTTGCGTTTTGCGCTTGCACGAAGGCTACTTCCACACGATTTATCGCCGTACTATCAGCGACCATATCATAAGTTGGGTTTTCCCCATAAACACCAGGATTTTTGTGGAAAGCCCATGCACTGTTTTTCACAAACTTAATTCCTGCAAATTCGTTTATATAAGTATCGTCCTCTATATATCCCGGTGCCCATTCTTTGTTTTCGTCATTATGTACTACCTCTTGGCATCCACAAAAGCAGAAGGACAAAACAAACGCCAAGAATAGCAAGATGATTTTTTTCACCTGATTTCATCCTTCCTCTTTTGTACCGACTTTTTGCGGAACTCTGCAGGGGTTGTGCCTGATATTTCCTTGAAAATACGATTAAAATGCTGGACTGTTTTGAAACCCACCATATTTGCAATATCTTTAATCGGAACATCGGTAAAAGCAAGTTGTTTTTTGGATACGATAATACGATATTTCATAAGATACTCGATTGCAGTACAACCAAGTTCCTGCTTCATAAGCGCCGTAAGAGTGGTATGGTTTATTCCTGCATTGGCTGATATATCGGACAGGGTTATACTATCGCCATAATGCCCCTCTATGTAAAGCACCACATCACGAAGTTTTGGGTTTTTGATTATAGGGGTATTATCTGATTTTTGATGAGTCAATCCGTATCCAATCAATCCATACATGCGTTCCAATGCAATGATAATTTCCATAAAGTATGAGCGACCTCTACAAGACCAATACCAATCTCGTTGCGTGGTTAATTCCTCTAACATATAATAGGCAGATTGTTCTATCTTTTCTACCTGTGTCTCGACAATAGGAATCACATACGCTTTATCAATAAACGGTTTTAACATAAACATATCGTGGGTGGTAGCAATATCACCGTAATTTTTAGAGCGTAAAAGGTCAAAAGTCATATTGATATTTAAGAATTTGGGATGGAAGTACACCGAGGTGTATCGAACTTTTGATTTTGATATGAGCACCGGATTTTCCAATTCGTCAAAACACAAAAAAGATGGAGCAATAGCAGTAACTTTCTCACCGCCGACCTTAAACTCCAGTTTTCCTTTAGTAAGTATAATCAGCAAAAAGCACTTATCCTTAATATTGATATTGTCAAGCAAGCCTTCCTTTACACATTCCACAAAAGCGACTTTCCCCTTATTATACTTTCTGCCAACTGTAATATGTTCCATATTTGTACCACCCCTAACTATTTTCATTTTACCATAATTCGACTTTTCGTTCAATGTTGCGTTATTATCTAATTTATAATTTCTTTTATCTGGTATTAAAACCGTTGCAGAAAATCCGCAGCGGTTTTAATACTATCCCATTCAAAAGTCGCTTCATAGAGCACCTTGTTTATCGCGCATACCCCTTTTTTATCATATCGCGATCCGGAATAATTGCAAGTAAAGTGGGCGGCATACTAGCCGCCCGAGCTTATCACATTGTGCCATTGGCCAAAGATGCCACAAGGTCGTGCATTTCCTTTTCGGAGCGGACGTTGTGGGCTTTGTTGATAATTTCCTGTTTTTGTTCTTCCGTCATTGCGGAATAGGCATTCATCGCCGGCTCGTTTACCGCCAAAGCCATACCAAATCCAATGGGAACTTTGTAGAAATCCATAGTTATATCTCCTTTGATCTTAATGATTTGACTACGTCATGAATTGTGCCGAGCCACATGATTTCTCGCTTCGCTCCACGATTTGAATTACCCTTCATAACAATGTGCCGCAAGGCACAAATCATGCCCGAAGGGCAAATCATGGCAAGGCCAAATCATGCCCCACGGGCAATTCATTATGCCGCCGCATCCAGCATATTTTCAATAAAGATTCCATAGCCGGTTGTGGGGTCATTGACGAGGACGTGGGTAACTGCACCGACCAGTTTGCCGTCCTGAATGATCGGGCTGCCACTCATGCCCTGCACGATGCCACCGGTGATCTCCAGCAGCGCCGGATCGGTGATCTGCAGCAGGATATTCCGCCCGGCCGCCCCCGCATTGGGATAAACCTTCAAAATCTCCACAGAATATTCCTGTACTGTGTCATCTTTCACCGTGGAACGAATGACCGCTGGGCCGGTCTTCACATCATCCTTTGTACCCACGGGGAGTTTTTCTCCCGGCCAGCCAGTTTGGGTCTTGCCGAATACACCCTGATTGCTGTTTTTGTAAAGCGTACCCACCGGGTCTGCCTCTTTCAGCGCACCCATCACTTGCCCCGGCTCACCGCAAACACCCTTGCGGACCGTCATAACCGTGGCTTTGTATGCAGTACCGGATACCATTTTCAGCAGTTCCCCTTTGGGACTGTTCACCCCGTGGCCCAAGGTGGCAAATTTCCCCGTATCCGGATCGTACCAGGACACCGTTCCCACACCGGTGACCCCCTGTTTCAGATAAATGCCCATTTTCGGTCCATCGGGGGTAATGCTGGGAGCAAAACGGACAGTATCGGTTTTTTTGTTCCGCGCCACTGTCATCTCCACCATGCCGTCCGAGTGTTCCAGCGCATAGCGCACATCTTCCATTTTCTCAATGGCATGACCATTGACGGTGCGGATCTTATCCCCCACCTTTAATCCCGCCTTTTGCGCCGGCCCGCTCAATGCAATGTCAAATGCCGCAATGGTCACGGTGTTGTCCTGCAATTCCAGACCCACCACCTGACCGCCGGGTACCAACATTTTTGCTGCGCTGACACCCACCGTCAGCAGGGAAATACACATTATTAACAATGCGGTAAAATACCAAAATTTTTTCATTGCCGATCACTCCTTTCATCTGCCCTGTTAATATTCCTCGCGGGCCGCATTGTAAACCAAGCAAAAGTCGCGAAAAAAAGCAATTTTTTCCATAACAATTCATTATTTACCTATTGACAGCATAGGTAAATAATGGTATATTACCTATACAATAACTAGGTAAATATTCCCGGAGGAATCACTATGCAAGTTTACGCAGATAATGCTGCTACTACAAAAATAAGCGAACACGCTTTGCAGGCAATGATGCCCTGCTTTGAAACTTATTACGGTAACGCTTCCAGCCTGCACACAGCCGGTCAGGAGGCAAAAGAAATCTTAGAGGAAGCCAGAGCCAAAGTGGCAAAATGCCTTGGCTGTGAACCGCGGGAGATCTACTTCACTTCCGGCGGCAGCGAAGCAGATAACCAAGCCATTCGCTCCGCAGCCTTTTACGGCGCAAGAAAAGGCAAAAAGCACATTATTTCCACCTCTTTTGAGCATCACGCCGTGTTGCACACCTTAAACGCGCTGGAAAAAGAAGGATTTGAGATCACCCTTCTGGATGTGAAGAACAATCACAACATCACCGCCCAGCAGGTGAAGGACGCCATTCGCCCCGACACCTGTCTGGTGACCTGTATGTACGCCAACAACGAGATCGGCTCGGTGCTACCCATTTCGGAGATCGGCGCGGTCTGCAAAGAGGCCGGCGTACCATTCCACACCGATGCGGTACAAGCCGTTGGCCACTTGAACATTCAGGTAAAAGAACAAAACATTGATATGCTCAGCCTATCTGCCCACAAGTTCCACGGCCCTAAGGGCGTGGGCGCACTGTATGTCCGTCGGGGACTGCCTTTGGTGAATATTATCGAAGGTGGCGCACAGGAACGGGGCAAGCGAGGCGGCACAGAAAACCTTCCCGGCATCGTAGGTATGGCGGCGGCTTTGGAAGACGCCTGCGCCAATCTGGACGCCCACACCGCCAAGGTTACTGCCCTGCGGGAAAAACTGATTGAAGGTCTGTCCAAGATTCCCCACTGCGCCCTGAACGGCGACCGGGAAAACCGTCTGCCGGGCAATGTGAGTTTCTGCTTTGAGGGCATCGAAGGCGAGAGCCTTCTGCTGCTGCTGGATGCACAGGGCATTTGCGCATCTTCCGGTTCTGCCTGCACTTCCGGCTCTCTGGATCCCAGCCACGTGCTGCTGGCCATCGGCCGGGTGCACGACGTGGCCCACGGCTCTCTGCGGCTGTCTTTGAGCCACGAAAACACCGAGGAAGAAATAGACCACATTCTCACCGTCGTTCCCCAAGTGGTGGAACTGCTGCGGAATATGAGCCCCGTCTGGCGAGACTTACAAAACGGAATCAGAGACTATATTTTATAAAAATGTAGCGGTTGGTATTATCCACCCGCGGGCGATCAATGATCGCCCCTACAACACCGTTGATAAAGGAGAACAATACTATGGCTTTATACAGCGAAGTGGTAATGGACCACTTTATGCACCCCCGGAATGTGGGCGTGATTGAAAATGCCGATGGCGTGGGCCAGGTTGGCAACGCCAAATGCGGCGACATTATGAAGATTTATTTGAAAATCGACGACGACATCATCACCGATGTAAAATTCGAGACCTTTGGCTGTGGCTCTGCCATCGCCTCCTCCTCTATGGCCACGGAGATGATCAAAGGCAAGCCCATTTCCGACGCTCTGAAACTGACCAACGACGCTGTGGCGGAAGCCCTCCACGGTCTGCCGGCTCATAAACTCCACTGCTCCGTGCTGGCAGAGGAGGCCATCAAGTCTGCCCTGAAGGACTACTATGATAAGAACGGCATCGCCTACGATGAAAAGCAATTCCCCGATTGCGACCACTGCGATCACTGCCACTAAGCAAAGAGGAACCAAACTATGATTGTATCAACGAAGGGCCGCTATGCCCTGCGGGTGATGGTGCATTTTGCCATGAAAGGGGCGGAGGATTTCATTCCGCTGAAGGAGATCGCCGAGGCGGAGGGAATCTCACAGAAATATCTAGAATCCATTATGACCGTGCTGAGCAAGGCCGGTTTTGTGGATGCAGTCCACGGCAAAGGCGGTGGCTATCGCCTGAACCGAAAACCGGAAGCGTACACCGTAGGCAGTATCCTGAAACTGACAGAAGGCTCACTGGCGGCAGTCTCCTGCACCAGCGAAGGGCCGGCAGCCTGCGGCCGTTCTTCCTGCTGCCAGACCAAACCTATGTGGGACAAACTGGACAGCATGATCAACGAATTTTTTGAAGGTATCACTCTGGCAGATCTGCTGGAAAATAACAAGGAAATGTGAGGAAATAAACTATGGGTATTTTAGCACCTTCGATTCTCTCCTGCGATTATATGAATATGGAGCGGGACTTCACCGCCTGCAAGGAAAACGGTGTCAAGTGGCTTCACGTAGACATTATGGACGGCCATTTCGTGCCGAACCTGTCCTTTGGCTACTCTCTGGTCAAATCTATGCGGCCCATCACCGATCTGGTGCTGGATGTACATCTGATGATCGACACCCCCATCAAATATGCAGAAAACTTCTGCAAGGCCGGCGCCGATTACTTAACCATCCATGTGGAAGCAGACACCCCCGAAAACATTCGTAAGACCCTGGAACTGATCCGTAGTTTGGGCGTCAAACCCGGCATCGTGGTGAAACCCAAGACCCCTGCCGAGGCCATCGAAGAATACCTGCCTATGGTGGACATGGTGCTGGTGATGACCGTAGAACCCGGTTTTGGCGGTCAGAAGTTTATGGCGGATATGATGCCCAAGGTAAAGGCCTTGCGGGAAATGCTGGACAAGGTCAATCCTGCCTGCCATCTGGAAGTGGACGGCGGTGTAGACCTGAATACCGTGGTTACCTGCAAGGAAAACGGCGCAGATGTGTTCGTCGCCGGCTCTGCCTACTTCGGCGCAGCCGACAAGAAAGCCTTCACCGAAGAAATGGAGAAATAATAACCCTCCCGGCGTGCAGAATTGCACGCCGGATTTTTCGCGCAAAAGGCCCTATACCTATTGACATTTTGGGTTACATAACATAAAATAACGGTATCAATGGGAGATATTTCCACTTGAGTACCTAATAAAAGTCTTACTATTATAGGAGGAGAAAATGAAAAAATTACTTATTAGAATCGTGGGTTCCCTGTGCATTATTGCCTCACTGGCAATCATCTTTTTCTCCACAGCCGTGCAGGTGGAAGATGTAAGCCGGAAAGACATGCGCGTAATCCGTCAACAACTGACCAATGATCTGGAAGGTGTTCAGGATTCTGTCCTGCTGGAAATCAAAATCCTCGACGATTACAAAGAGGAATTGAAAGAGTCCGGTCTTCCTTACACCAAATCTAGGATCAACAAACGTTTTAGCGAAACCGAAGAGTTGATCGAGGAACTCATCAACGACGAGATGTCTATGCGTGAAGTACTGACCATTTCAGCGGCAGCGCCCCGGTACATTTCCGATACACAAAAAATGTTGGATACCTCTATTTGCGCATCCCATATCTTTAAAGCATCGGAGTATGTATATCAGGATGATGTGGAAGATATCGTGGATACTTTCTCTCAGTATGCTTGGGTATTCATCCTCGTTTTGTGTTTCTTCCTTTTCTTCATTCTTCTGGGATGCGCATCCGCCGCTACTCATTGCCTGAACAAAGTCCGTTTCCTTAAGTACATTTTCATTGGCTGCCTGGTGCTTATTGTTTTGGGTCTTACCATCAGTTTGCCTATATTGAACAATGTGATCCAAGACCAGTTCACATTGCCTGAGCAGTTGGAGGATATTCGCCTGAAAGCAACCCTCATGCCCTATGTTTCTGTAGCACTTGCCTTCGTTCCTATGGTTCTGGATATTCTCTTTGAACGCAAAAAAGCGCGGGTCGCGGAGGTATGATATGGAAAACGAACATATCGAAAACCACGCCTCTGATGTTCTACCCGAGAACACCGCTACCCCGGAAAATGCAGAATGCATAGAACCCGTCCCCACCTGTGAGCAACCGGAAGAGGAACAGGTTTCTGTTGCGGATTCCCAACCCGTTACCGCTCCCAAAAAGAAATGGTATCGGATTGTCATCGCCGCAGTAGCACTGATCGTTACTGTTTCCCTGATTTGCGTCATATTCGCTGCCGCAACTAACTCCTACAGAACACCTATCAATCTCATGATGCGATATTACAACGCAGAGGAACTGGACAACCCGACGAAATTCCTTGTAAACCTTACCAACGGATTCTGTGATAAAGAATTGAATGCCCTTATCCGGCTAATGTCCGAAAGTTCTTACTATGATGACATCATCGACGATACCCAGGATCAGTTTGAAGATATGGTAGATGCCATAAGTGATGAATTCGGTGACAATTACAGAATCACCTATAAGATCCAAGACAAAGAGGAATTGGACAAATCCGATCTTAAGGACGCAAGAAACCACTTGCGGACATGGGCCAGAATTTTGAAGGATAGGGCTGAGAGATACGAAGATTTCAGTTCTGACGATTGGAAGGACCTTGCAGAAGAATTGGACATTTCCCGATCCGATGCCAAGAAGATTCCCAAATATCTGGAAAATCTCTACGAAGAGTTGCGTTCCGCCGAGGTGACACAGGGATATGAACTGGATATCATCATCCGAATCAACGGAGATGATTACGATGAGGAAGAAATCACTTTGAACGTATATAAGATCAACGGAAGATGGATGGCAGATGAGTTTATCTCTGAGGCATTTCGCATCATCCCACTCTATTAAATCATAATCCATATAAAATCCCTGGCGTGCAAGACTGCACGCCAGGGATTCTTGCTTTCTATATTATTTCTCCAGAGCCATCATTTTGTCGATGCGGCGCTGATGCCGGGCGTCGTGGGAAAAATCCGTGCCCAGCCAGGTATCCACGATCTCAAAGGCCAACATCTGCCCTACCACGCCGGCGCCAATAGCCATCATATTGGTATCGTTGTGCTCCCGGGTCATTCTGGCGCTCATCACATCGGACAGCAGGGCGCAACGAATGCCTTTCACCTTATTGGCGGTAATGGACACGCCGATACCGGTGGTGCAAAGCACGATGCCCTTTTCACATTCACCGGCGGCAACCGCATGTGCGGCAGGGGCAGCAAAATCCGAGTAGTCGCAACTGTCCAAGGTGTAGGTACCAAAATCCTTCACATCATATCCCTGCTTTTCCAAGCGAGAAATCAGAGCGTTCTTCAGCGCCAATGCGCCATGATCGCAAGCAATCGCCAATTTCATATCTTCGTCCTCCAAAGTAAATTATAATACAAAGCCACCACTGACTGACAGCACGTGTCCGGTAACGAATTCTGCGTCTGCTAAGTATAACATCGCCTTGGCCACATCCTCCGGCGTACCGTTTCTGCCCACGGGGGTCTGCTGCCTCAGTTCGTTCATAATTTCCGGGTCTACCCCGGCGCACATATCGGTCTCGATCACACCGGGGGCGATACAGTTCACCCGAATGCCAGCCGGCCCTAATTCCTGAGCCAGCGCCTTGGTCAGGGCGATCACCGCACCTTTGGTGGCGGAGTAAGCCGCTTCACAGGAAGCGCCCACCTGTCCCCACATAGAACTGACGGTAATGATACTGCCGGACTGTTTTTCGAAAAAAGACGGCAGCGCAGCCTTGATGCAATGGTAAATACCTTTCACATTTACATCGAACTGCCTGTCCCACTGCTCTTCTTTCAAGTCCTGCAACAATCCGCTGACGCAGATGCCTGCATTGCACACCAGCACATCCACCGCGGGAATTTGAGAAAACGCGGTTTTCACCGCTTCTCCATCTGCCACATCGCAGCAAATGGCAGTGGCACCGGTCTCTGCCGCCACAGCTTTGGCCTGATCGTGAGCCTTTTCATACAGGAAATACACCTTGTCCCCCCGACGGGCAAACTGCCGCACTGCGGCCGCGCCAATACCCCGGCTGCCGCCGGTGATCACAACTGTTACCATAGTATCCTCCAAATAGGAATTATCTTCTCCGACTCTTGGTGCGATGGTTGGAATACTGCCGAAGGGAGGATATCTTACTGTCCGACTCGTTCATAAACTGCTTGAGTTTCTCCTCGAACAGTTGGTCTGCCGTCTTGGGTGCGGGAGGCGGTGTGGGAGCAGTCCGGGCAGGACGGGATGCCGGCGTGCCTTCCCGACGCAACGGCCGTTCCTCACGCTGGGGCTTGGCCTCCAGCCGTTTCATAGACAGATTCACCTTACCTGCCTCTGCGCTGAGGACCATCACCTTTACATCCTGACCTTCCGTCAGGTGTTGCCGAATGTCGCTGACATAGGTATTGGACACCTCGGAGATATGTACCAATCCGGTCTTATTCTCCGGCAGGGTGATGAATGCGCCAAAATTCGTGATGGACTTTACTTTTCCTTCCAGAATTGCTCCAACCGTTAACTCCATACTTTCAATTGCTTCCTCCATTTTAATTGCTGGGTGTAAAAAACTGTGTATCCGGGTCTACCAGCCCCAACTCCAAAGTTGCAATGCGTTTTACGCTCTCCACTGTACCCAGTTCTGCGATCTGCTTGGCCAGATTACGGTTTTCCTGCTGGAGTTGAGCGGCCTGCAACTGCAGATCCCCTTGCTCTTTCCGGGCGGACTGGATGGAGATCCGCAGAGTGATCATCGCCACCGTAGACAACACGATAGCCACCAGCACCACGCACTTCACCAGCATGGAACTGCGACGGTATACCAGACGAATGTGGCTGAAGGGATTGTTCCTTGCCATGATACTCTGCTCCTTTCCCGGATTTCTTCCTTAGTACATAGTTCTTCTACTTTATTGTACCCCATTTTTTCCCACTTGCAAAGAGAAATTTTACCCATTTCCAAAATTTTTTAAAACTTCTCCCTAGGGGATGGAGGATTTTTCTTATAAATTCCCAAAATTTCTCCGGCACAGGTCGTAGCCACAGGCCTACCGTCCTGTCCCACCCGATTGCCCCGGCAATGGGGGCAGCGGTATATCCCAGCCGCAGGTCTCCTCGGCAGACGGCAAATCCGTAGTACAGATACACCCACCCGGCGGCCAGCACAAACACAAGATCCGGCAAGGTTTTCTTCTTCCGTCGCAAGGGTCTCAAAAATCCGTACACCAGCCCCAACACGCCACCCAGCAACAGCCCAATCAGAAACCGGCTGAATGCCACATACGGCGCAGTCATTCGATCAGCCGCCGCCAGAAAGAACCGGCGGATCGGGGTTCTTCATACAGTAGGGCGGAAATATGCCCCTCCACCGCCACTTGTCCACCCTCCGGCAGCAGGGTTTTTAATTGCAAATCTTTGCCCTGTACCACCAGTGTGCCTTGCTGGGTTCTGGCGATCACGGCAGTCTCGTCGAAACTGACCACCTCGGTGACACCGGTAACGGTCAAATTCTTTCGCTGATCCAATGTGAGTTTGTGGGGCAAAGCCGGTTGTTCGGTCATATCCATTCCTCCTTCTCTACCCTAACAGACTATGCGCCATTGACAAGAAAGATACCCTTGGCTATACTATATTTGTTTACACGCATCATGTACAATCCGACCCACAGTCGGTAGCAGCAAAGAACAGGAGCAATCTTATGTTATTTGATACGCATGCCCATTTGAATGACCCGGCTTTTGACCCCGACCGGGAGGAACTGATGGCCGGTCTGGCGGATAAAGGCATCGGCTTAGTGATGAACGCCGGGTGCAGTTTGGAAAGTTCCCGGGATATTATCCGTATGGCGGAGCAGTACCCCTGGCTTTACGCCTCCGTGGGTAGCCATCCCGACTCTGCCGACGAGGTAAATGAGACAGTCATAGAAGAATACCGCGCTCTCTGCCACCACGAAAAGGTAAAGGCCATCGGCGAAATTGGCTTGGATTACTACTACGAGGATATTCCCCGGGAGATACAAAAGCAGGCCTTCAGGATGCAGATGGAACTGGCAAAGGAAGTAGGCTTACCGGTGATCATTCACGAGCGGGAGGCCCACGACGACGGTATGCGGATCGTAAAAGAATTCCCCACCGTCAAAGGCGTGTTCCACTGCTACTCCGGCTCTGCGGAGATGGCCCGGCAACTGGTGAATATGGGCTGGTACATCGGATTTACCGGGGTGCTCACCTTCAAAAACGCCCGAAAAGCGGTGGAAACTGCTGCCAGCATCCCCTTGGATCGAATCGTGCTGGAGACCGACTGCCCCTTTATGACCCCCGAACCCTACCGGGGCAAGCGGAACGACCCGGGTTACCTGCCCAAAATGGCAGAAAAATTGGCGGAAATTCGGGGCCTTTCTGTGGAGGAAGCCATTCAAATCACCACGGAAAACGCCAAACGGCTGTACCGCATAGAGGGCTAAAAAGTTCCTTTTTCCCTTGACAAAAAGGGTAAAATCATATAATATAATTGTGATGCCCAGAAGCCGAAAAGAGCATCGTAAATAACCAACTTGCGTGACTGACGGGGAGCGACCCGAGTGCTGCCGGGGGGGGCGGTAACGCCTTGCGATTTGCCGCAGGTAAATTGCAGCAGATTCCGGTCACCAGACTTAATATACGGTATCCTCCAACTATCCCGTCACCGAAAATATGGCTTTTTTTACGATTTCCTTCTTTCTGTTGAAATATCCCAAACTTTCTGCTATAATAAATTATTATTGTCGCAAGGAGGTGACCATTTGAAAAGAACATCGCCTGTCCTTTGGTTATTCCGCCAGGTCC
>JAZSRS010000017.1:0-11691 GCA_045538595.1 Faecousia sp.
GAGGGTATGAACTCTCTGCCCGTATGTCTGGCTTCCGAGCCCGACACTCTGGATCCCGCTCTGAACTCCGCTGTTGACGGCGCTACTATGCTGGTTCACCTGTTCGCAGGTCTGGCTAAGTGGCAGCAGAATGCTGACGGCACTCTGAGCATTGTTGCTGACTGCGCTACTGAACTGCCCGAGGGTAAGGTTAACGACGACGGCACCGTTACCTACACCTACACCCTGAAGGACGGCCTGAAGTGGTCCGACGGCAAGGCTCTGACCGCTGCTGACTTCGAGTACGCATGGCAGCGCGCTGCCTCCGCTGAACTGGGCGCTGACTACGGCTATATGTTCGACGTTATCAAGGGCTACGGCACTGATAACGCTACCGACCTGGCTGTTAAGGCTATCGACGCCAAGACTCTGGAAGTTACCCTGAACAACTCTGTTGCTTACTGGAACGAACTGCTGGCTTTCCCCACCTACTTCCCCGTCCGCAAGGATGTTGTTGAGAACGAAGGTTGGGCAACCGAGCCCGGCACCTATGTTTGCAACGGTGCTTACACCATCTCCGCTTGGGAGCATGACTCCGTCATCACTCTGACTAAGAACGCTTCTTATCATGACACCGACAAGGTTACCATGAACGAGATCAAGTGCTACCTGTCTGATGATGCTAACAACATGCTGACCAACTTCAAGAACGGCGACTGGCTGCTGATCGACGACGTTCCCACCAACGAAATCGCTTCCCTGAAGACCGAGTACAAGGATGAATTTGTTATCGCCGGTCAGATCGGTACCTACTACGTTTGCTGGAATGTTAACGAGAACCTGCTGCCCAAGGCATAATTGTCTGGACGCTTCTTGTTGAATAAGGCATAAACCTTTCCCCTGCCTTCGACTGAAGGCAGGGGATTTTTATATCATAATTGCGTTTCTGTATATCCTGTGCTATAATAATAAAAAACACTAGTAAGGGATATGCTATGGAACAAATTTTAGATCATGCAATCAAATGCAAAATATTATCTAAACTTACCTTGAGCAAATGTATAAATAGTAGTGTATTGCGCACCACCGGTCGATTAATTGAAATGAAAGGCCAACTCTATGTTGCTCTGGAAACATTTCATGCAGACGGAAAGGCCACACAAGAAAATATCGCCGCAATGGATGCTCCTAAATACATTGCATCACTTGTTCCGGAAACATACAAGCAACTGAACATCATTACTACCAGCGGAAACTGTGAGGTTAAAGTCTCCCGTAAAAATAAAATTACAGTTATAAATCAGATAAAGCAAAGCGTTGGTAGTACAATCAATTTAGAACACAACCGTAAAAAGCAATATATTTTATCTGACAATCAACCGATAGATTTCCTAATCGAACTGGGTGTACAAGATAAAAACGGGCAGATATTTGATAAAAAGAGATCCAAGTTTCGTCAGATCAATCGATTCTCAGAACTGGTTGCTGATGTAGAATCAAGCATCATTCAAGGCGAAGATCTTTATATACTGGATCTTTGTTGCGGAAAAAGTTACTTGAGTTTTGCGATTTATTACTATTTTGCCATAATGCGTGGTCATAAAGTAACGATGGATTGCGTAGACCTGAAAACCGATGTGATTGATTATTGCGCCTCTGTGGCTGAGAAATTAGGATACAGCGGACTGCATTTTACTGCAGGAGATATACGGGATTTCCCTGTAAAGCGCCAACCAGACCTGACAGTATCCCTTCACGCCTGTGATATTGCAACCGATATTGTGCTAGCGAAAGGTATTGATGCCGGTTCCCGAGTGATCCTGTCTACCCCCTGCTGCCACCACGAGATGATGCATCAGTTAAAGCCTCAAGGAGGATTTGCAGACTTTTTATTGGAACACTCCATTCTGAAGCAAAAATTTGCGGATGCTGCTACCGATGCGCTTCGTTGCAAAGTGTTGGAGATTAACGGCTATGATGTAACGGCTCTGGAACTGATTGATCCAGAAGAAACGCCTAAGAATGTGTTAATTCGGGCAATCAAGCAAAATAATATCAGCAAGGAAAAGGTTAAAAAATTAAAATCTGAATATCATACGATTTGTACCACTCTAGGGATTGATCCATTTTTATGGGACGGGTACGCAAAATAACGCAAAAAACGGAGTCAGCATTTACTGACTCCGTTTTTTTCATATCTTTTTCAGTGCCGATTCGCTTTCTTTTAGTTGGGCAATCAGTTCTCTTGCTTTCTCAGCCTTCTGGCGGATGTCTGCAACAACTGCTTCAGGAGCACGGGAAGTAAAGTTCTCATTGTTGAGTTTGCCTTCCAAACTCTCCAAGTTCTTCTCTGCTTTTTCCAGTTCCTTGGAAATCCGCTCCAACTCCTTGGTAATATCGACCAGTTGTCCCATAGGGATATACAATTTTGCTACATTGGTGGTGCAACAGACCATACCGTCCAAATTTTCAGGCTCTTTATCCAGCATGGTAATCTCATCTGCATAAGCAAGACGCTGCATATAGCCTTCGCCGCCAGCAAATATCTCCGGCTTGGAGGTCATAATATATAGCGCTGCCTTCTTGGAAGGCGGAACATTCATCTCTGCGCGACGGTTACGGATTGAACGAATGGCCTCCATCACAGACTCCATCTGATCTTCTTCCGTACGGAACTGCAATGCATCACTGTATTCAGGCCACTGAGCAACGATCAGCGCATCACCCTCGTGGGGAATGCTCTGCCAAATCTCTTCTGTAATAAACGGCATAAAGGGATGCAGAAGACGCAGTGTTTGATCCAGCACATACACCAGCACAGCGATTGCAGTTTCCTTCTGCTCAGCATCCTCGCTGTAAAGTCTTGCCTTGGTCAGTTCTATATACCAGTCACAGTAGGTATCCCACAAGAAATCGTATACCTTCTGTACCGCAACACCTAGTTCGTATTTTTCAAGGTTATCGGTAACTTCAGCGATCAAGGTGTTCAGTTTGGAAAGAACCCACTTATCAGCAATGGTCAGTTTGGCTGTATCCGGCAACTGATTCTGCGCGTCGACACCCAAGTTCATTAAAACATAGCGGCTGGCATTCCAGAGTTTATTGGCAAAGTTACGCATTGCCTCACAACGCTCCACATAGAAACGCATATCATTTCCGGGTGCGTTGCCGGTAACCATATTCATACGCAGGGCATCGCAGCCGTATTTTTCGATCATCTCCAGAGGATCAATGCCGTTACCAAGGGACTTGGACATCTTTCTGCCCTTATCGTCGCGAACCAAGCCGTGAATCAGGACAGTGTGGAAAGGTGTCTTACCGGTGTGCTCACAGCCGGAGAAGATCATTCTAGCAACCCAGAAGAAGATAATATCATAACCGGTAACCAACACATCGGTAGGATAGAAGTAATTCAGGTCATCTGTTTTCTCAGGCCAGCCAAGGGTCTCAAAGGGCCACAGGGCAGAACTGAACCAAGTATCCAGCACATCGGGATCCCGTTCGATATTGGAACTGTTGCACTTTTCACACTTGCAAGCATCTTCCCGGGATACAGTGATATGACCGCATTCTGCACAGGTCCAGGCGGGAATCTGATGACCCCACCAAAGTTGACGAGAGATGCACCAGTCGCGAACATTTTCCATCCAGTTCATATAGGTCTTGCTGAACCGTTCAGGAACGAACTTGGTCTCCCCTTCCTTCACCACACGAAGGGCTTCCTCTGCCAATGGCTTCATTTTTACAAACCACTGGGCAGAAATAATAGGCTCCACATCATTGTGGCAACGGTAGCAAGTACCCACATTATGGGCGTGATTATCAACTTTTACCAAATAACCCTGTGCATCCAGATCTGCAACGATCCTCTTACGGGCTTCATAGCGGTCCAGATCCTCATATACGCCGCCACAACTGTTGACAACACCGTTGTCATCCAACACGCGGATCACTTCCAGATTATGACGAAGACCAACCTCAAAGTCATTGGGGTCATGAGCGGGTGTCATCTTGACACAGCCGGTACCAAACTCCATCTCGGCATAATCATCTGCGACGATAGGAATTTCCTTGTTAACCAAAGGAAGCATTACCTTCTTGCCAACAATACCGGTATAACGCTCGTCCGCAGGATTCACGCACACGCCACTATCGCCCAACATTGTTTCAGGACGAGTAGTGGCAACTACAACTTCACCACTGCCGTCTGCCAAAGGATAGCGAATGTGCCACAAATGGCCGGGCTTGTCTACATACTCCACCTCTGCATCGGAAAGAGCGGTAACACAGTGTGGACACCAGTTGATAATTCTGCTGCCTTTATAAATCAGACCCTTTTCGTACAGAGAAACAAACACCTCTCGTACCGCGCTGGAACAACCTTCGTCCATTGTAAACCGTGCTCTGTCCCAATCACAGGACGCACCCAGTTTTTTCTGTTGCTCAACAATTCGGTTGCCGTATTTATTCTTCCAGTCCCATACCCGCTCCAGGAACTTCTCACGGCCAAGATCATAACGGGTAAGTCCTTCCTTGCGCAGTTCTTCTTCCACTTTGATCTGGGTAGCGATACCGGCGTGGTCAACACCGGGAAGCCACAGTGAATTATAACCCTGCATACGCTTAAAGCGAATCAGGGTGTCCTGCAATGTTGCGTCCATAGCGTGTCCCATATGCAGTTGTCCTGTAACATTGGGGGGCGGCATAACAATGGTAAATGGTTTCGCATCTCTGCTCTTGTTCGGCTTAAAATAGCCGTTTTCTTCCCACATCTGATAGATTTCGTTTTCTACCTGCTGGGGTTCATAAACTTTTGGCAGTTCTCTTTTCATAAATTAACTCCTTAAAAAACGTCCTGAGCCAATGCTCAGGACGAAAAATTTTCCGTGGTACCACCTGAATTTCTGCATACGCAGACACTCTGCTGCTATAACGGGCAGACCCGTGCTTCCCTACTGAACTTTCAGGAGACCCGCTCTGGGACGACAATCGGCTTGTTCTGTGTATGTTTTCACCAGCCACATACTCTCTGAAACAGAATTCTCAGCAGAAACTTCCCATCAATGCATTTCAATATATGTGGTAAAAATACCATATTTTTATCTACATGTCAACCATTTAGTTTATGATACTGATCTCGGATCTCCAATAAATCCTCAAATGTTTCCGGGCGCTTGGATATATCCCGCAAGAGAGCCGACGGATGATAAATGGCAGTCATATATATGTTATTTTGATAATACCATGTGCCGTGTTCCCGCGTGATGCGAAAATCAGGATCAATGATCTTCTTCGCGGCGATTCTACCTAGGCAAACGATGATCTTTGGATTTACCAAAGCAATCTGTTGCTGCAAATATCCAAAACATGCTGCCTGCTCTTCGTCAAAAGGATCTCGGTTTCTGGGAGGTCTGCATTTCACAATATTAGCAATATAGACTTTGCTTCTATCAAGATCAATGATAGAAAGCATATCATCCAACAGTTTTCCTGCCGGCCCAACAAAGGGTTCACCTTGCAGATCCTCCTGCTCCCCGGGTCCTTCCCCAATCAGCATAATATCTGCATTTTTATTACCTACACCAAACACTACGTTGTTCCGTCCGGCGCACAATTGGCATCTTTTGCACTGCAGGCAGGATTGTTCCAAATCAGTCCAGTTATCCATTTATATGCTCCTTCTGCGGTTTCTTCTGTGCCGAATACTTCTGCGCTTTGCTTTGGAAATATGGGTAGACCGAATGACCGCTAGAACTGCAAATCCAAGTAAAATAACAGTTGCAATGCCACCAACGGTCCAAATGAGTACCTTTCCAAATCCCGGTCCATCGGATCTGGTGCCATTATCTGTAAACACATCGTTTATATGAAATACCTGATTCATAGCAAACAGATCTGTCTCAGCAATACAGACCGCACCGCACCAAACTTGAAGAGAACAGACCTTCTGTCCCTTCTTGATTGGGGCTTCTAAAGGCACCTCATTTGCATATCGGAAAGAAAGACTTTCGATAGTGGTATTTTCAGGAACGACAGACAAAGCCCCCTCACGGGTACCGATGGTTAAATCAGAACTGCCGTTAGGAATACTTTTTTGCAATACTATTTGGTTATCATAAAGTATTTGCGCCGTCTTATATCCAGAAAAACCGTTGTCCAGCATCTGCCTTGTCTCATCATAGCCGCCATACACCTTAACTGTATATCCGTCCTTTTCATATACAGATTCCGCACCCATAACGACACAGATCAGTTTCATTTCATTTGCGCTAGCAACCGAAGCAACACTTCTGCTTCGGTCATTTGCGATGGCCGTACGGCTTCCGGTAACCCGTTCGTCATAATAATTAATATCACGATCGTTATTCATCAAATAGTTCTGAGAAGAAAGATATCGTTCATCAGTCTTATTTGTTTTCGGCACAGAATAGGTTTTTGCGCCAAAAATTTCGCAAAATGTCTCATTCTGAATTGCTTTTGCTAAAATCCTTGCAACATCTCTTGCGGTAGTAAACTGATCCTCATCGTGAAGACCGTGGACATTTGTAAAATACGTCCCGGTACATCCTAACTCTGTTGCATAGCGGTTCATTTCCGAAACAAATGCTTCCTGTGAACCTAATACATAGTCCGCAAGAATGACCGCAGCATCATTACCGGATCCCACCATCATACAGTACAAAAGGTCTTCAACTGTCAGAACTTCATCAACAGCCAGTTCCACAACGGCAGCATCTTTATCAAGGGTGTCCAAAACCTCTTCCCGGACAGTAACCGCATCTGTCAGATTGCTGTTTTCAATGGCGATCAGCGCCGTTAAAATCTTCAAAAGACTGGATGGCGGTAACTGGGTATCAGCATTATATGCATACATCAGTGTATCTGCGTTCGCCTCATAGAGCACAATCGCTTCAGCATTTTTAATAAGTTGCTGATCACCAAGTAGCGGAACCTGTCCGTCCAGTGTTCTGCAACCGTTAACAACAGACCCGTCTTCCGCAGTTTCTGTTGCGAAGACAGGCTGAGAAGACAGTATCATTGCCAATACTAAACAAATTACTGCTATCTTTTTCATTTTTCTACCTCTATTAGCATTGCCGGACTTGTCCGAAGCAAAAAAGTGTGTATAATATAAATAGATTATAACAGTTTATTTTAATCTAGTCAATGCGGGAGGCCTGAGAAATGAAGAAAGCGCAGTTTTGGATGTTGTGCGTTACAGGCATGTTTATATGTATAATGATCGGTTTCTTTATCGGCAGAAATACTCAATCTTCTTATGCTAAAGTTGATAATGCCATCCAAAACCAGACCCAATCCTCCCAACAGGATAACACCATTAAAGACGGGCGGGTAGATTTAAATACTGCCACATCTCTACAGTTGCAGATGCTACCCGGCATCGGTGAAACATTGGCAGAACGAATCATCGCATACCGTACAGAACAAAAGGGATTCAAAAATGTGGAAGAACTTATGAATGTCACCGGTATCGGCGAGAAGAAGTTCCTGCAAGTAAAGGAACTCATTAAGGTAGAGAGCCAGTATTCCGAAACGAACTAGGTACAACGGAGGACAATATGCGACTGATCTCTTGGAATGTTAATGGGCTGCGGGCCTGTATGCAAAAAGGTTTTTTGGATTTTTTTCATACCGTAGAAGCAGATATGTTCTGCCTGCAGGAAACAAAATTGCAGGCAGGTCAAATTGATATTGTCCTGCCCGATTATTCGCAATATTGGAACTATGCCGAGAAGAAAGGTTATTCCGGAACGGCAATATTCTCCAAGGCAGAGCCATCACAGGTTACTTTGGGTATCGGTAAAGAAGAATTTGATACAGAAGGCCGTGTGATCACGCTGGAGTATCCTGGTTTTTATCTTGTGACTTGCTACACTCCCAATGCGCAACGGGAATTGGCCAGAATTGACTACCGCATCCGTTGGGAGGCAGAATTTTCTCAATATCTCCAGAAATTGGATGCCATGAATCCGGTTATTCTCTGCGGCGATCTGAATGTCGCTCATACAGAGATTGATTTAAAAAATCCTGCATCCAATCGGTGCAACGCCGGCTTCTCCGATCAGGAAAGAGCCTGTTTCTCTTCTCTGCTGGCGCAGGGTTTTACCGACACATTCCGATATCTGCATCCCAATCAAACGGGCGCATATACCTGGTGGAGTTATATGTATAACGCAAGAAAAAACAATGCCGGCTGGCGTATCGACTATTTTTTGGTATCCAATCGTATTGCTGACAAAATCACGGCCACTCCCATTTATAACGACATATTCGGCTCTGACCACTGCCCTATCGGTCTGGAAATTGATCTATAACGATCCTTGAGATTCCGTCTTCCGTATTTAAATGAGCGTATTCTAGTTTATCTATGTGTGCAAACGCTTTTCCTGTCTCTACAGGAATGTCCTTTGTTTTATTATTACCATCCGATAGATGAAATGACAAACGATCCGTCTGAATGTTTTTTATCGGCAAACGACCGGCTAAATGATAACTATCCTTTGATGGAACGCATACGCCAAGATCTGTTGTACGCATACCTTCTGTTAGTATAATTCTATATGTTCTATCGTTTTGTACTCTGCACTGATAAAATATTTTATAGTACATTCCTTCTTTTTCGATTTTTGCAGTTCCTACATTTTTACCATCCAGCAATATTGGATACAAAACACATACCCCCTCATAGCAACTATATGCTATAAGGGGGTATTCCATTACCGAGGATCATTCAATCCGAAACTGACAGCAATGGCATCATCCACCATTGCCATCTGACTGTCTCCTAGATGCCCCATATGCTCCCGTAGGCGTCGCTTGTCAATGGTGCGGATCTGTTCCAGGAGAATCACGGAATCTTTGCTAAGGCCTACGCTGCCGCCTGCAATGTTAATATGAGTGGGTAGTCTTGCCTTCCCTGTTTGACTGGTTATCGCTGCCGCGATCACAGTAGGTGAATGACGGTTTCCGGTATCATTCTGTACGATTAAAACCGGTCGTGTACCGCCTTGCTCACTGCCCACAACAGGTGATAGATCGGCATAGAATATATCACCGCGTCTGACTATATCATCCATGTGCTTCACGCTCCGAAGAATCATTGCCAGCGTTACCCCATAACTTCATTATGTAACGCGGCTGATACTATTCTCCCACGCACAAACAGAAATTATACGATTGCACTGTCAAAATATTCTATGAGCGCACAGAATCACAAGTTACAAATACTCAAAATCTTCAACAGAAATCACCAGTACTCGACGTCCTTTCCAAAAGATCTCTGCAGAATGAGGTGCATTTTCATTGATAAAAACCTCTAAGTTTAGGGCATCCTCCGCATATGTATCGTCAACGGATACTGTAAAACCGTCGGCATCTGCTGTGCTTGTTCTAATATAACCGCCTCGCAGAGATTTCATTAGCAACCACGGCCCGGAAACCGGCGACAAACGTCCATCTGCAATGGTTGGAAACGCAAGTACTTTATCATCAAAGGTTATTTCTCCCTTGCCGGAACGAATCTTGCCTGTTATACCAGATATAGTTGCAGGTTTTGTGACCGTAAAACTCAGATTTCCCTCTTGATCGGCAACACATTCCATGGAAAATTTATATATTTTTTCCCCATAATCAGCAGTAACGGCTGCAGAAAAACTGCAACCGTTACTCTCTAAAAGTTTATTACGGAAGGCAATGGCGTTATTAAGAGGATTTTTTCCGGAACTGCATCCGGCTAATATAAACACAGAAAGGAATATCGCCACCATTTTGATCCGCATAAAGAAATCACCCTGTTATTTCAGTAGTCGCGGTAAGACTTGCAACATATCCGACGGTAACATTCCATACTGACCAATCTCCTTGGCGCACAAATCTCCTGCTGCGCCGTGAAGCCAAGCGCCGCACGCGGCTGCTTCTATAGGTGTCAGCCCCTGTCCAACCAAAGATGTGATCATTCCAGCCAGCACATCTCCGCTGCCACCTACTGCCATACCGGGATTCCCGGTTGGATTGATATAAAGGACCATCCCGTCTGTAATCACAGTTTTATGCCCTTTTAGGAGCACAACTGCATTGGAATGCTTTGCAAAATCCGTTGCAGATGATACCCTATCTTCGGTCAAAACGCCACCAAGTCGTTGGAACTCGACGGCATGGGGCGTCAGAATCGTTGTGCCTGTCCTACCACGCAGTATATCTATATTCCCGTCTAAAGCATTTATGCCATCGGCATCCAAGATGACTGTTCCGGAATAAGCGTTCAAAACTGTTTCCACAATGTTTTTTGTTCCTTTGTTCCAACCCATACCGCAGCCGATCAAAACAGCATCCATTTGCGGCAACAGATCCAATATCTTATTTATGGAATCTTTACACCACATACCGTTATGGTCCGGTACCGGTATGACAATGGGTTCTGTTAACTTTGTTGCTTCAATATCATAAATTCTCTCCGGAACACACAGATAAACAAGTCCCGCGCCACATCGCAAGGCACCCATGGCTGCCAGCGCTGCTGCACCTGTATATCCAAGACTGCCGCAAATTAGTAATACCTTTCCAAAGTTCCCCTTATGAGAATCTACAGTTCTGTCCGGAAGGATTTGCATAACATCATTATGATTCAATTCGATTGCATTCAAAAAAATCACCTCTTTTATAAAAATATGGTATCACGCAACATTATTTTCGTCAAGAATTGGAAATTATTCTTGCATTTTCTTAAAGAATATGCTACTATTCATGAAGATATTGAAAGGCGAAGATTGGGTTGTCATTTGCTGATCCCACGCACCCAGAGAGAGCGGAATGGTGAGAACCGCTTGCGTGCAGCACAGGGCTTTCCCCCAGGAGCCGCTGCCTGAATTCACAGTAGGGTTTGCCGGGTGATTCCGTTAACGATCTGTGGTGTGTTTGCACTGAAAGTGCGCCGTTAGGCGAATTGCGGGTGGTACCGCGGAGGAAAGTCCTTCGTCCCGATATGGGATGATGGGCTATTTTTTATGTAATATGCCTGAAAGATGAAAGGAGAAACATAATGAAAGAACAGTTAGAGCAACTAAAATTAAAAGCACTTGCTGCCTTGCAGGCTGCAGATACACCTGCTGCTTTGGAAGAATTGCGTATCCAGTATTTAGGTAAGAAAGGCGAAGTAACTGCCGTTTTGAAGCAAATGGGCAGCATTTCTGCTGAAGAACGACCCATTATGGGCCAACTGGCCAATAGTGTCCGTGCAGAGATCGAAGTGAAACTGGAAGAACGAAAAACTGAGATCCACGCTGCTGTTTTGGAAAAGAAACTGGCTGAAGAGGCCATTGATGTTACTATTCCCGGCAATCCGGTATGTATGGGCCACGAACATCCCATGAATCAGGTTCTGCAGGAAATTAAAGATATTTTTGTCGGTCTGGGTTATCAGATCGTAGACGGTCCTGAAGTCGAACTGGCCGACTATAACTTCACTAGATTGAACATTGAAGAGGGACATCCCTCTCGAGATCGCAGCGATACATTCTACTTTAACGACGAGGATTCTATCCTCCTGCGTACGCAAACCAGTCCTATGCAGATTCGTTTTATGGAAAACAACAAACCGCCTCTGTGTATGTTGGCTCCCGGCCGTGTTTATCGCAAGGACGAGGCTGATGCTACCCACTCCCCTATGTTCCACCAGATCGAGGGTCTTGTGGT
>JAZSRS010000037.1:0-7291 GCA_045538595.1 Faecousia sp.
TCTTCCTAAGACCGCTTGGCCTCCGACTTGTTTGCATGTCTACTGCGAAGTGCCTATCACCTTTACCCAGGCAGCGCTGGGTGCAGAGATCGAAGTGCCCACCTTGGACGGCAAGGTAAAATTCGACATTCCCGAGGGAACTCAGACCGGCAAGATGTTCTCCATGTCCGGCAGAGGTATTCCCATGGTGAACAATCCCAAACGCCGTGGCGAACACCGGTTTACTGTGGTGGTGGAGACCCCCACCAAACTGACCAAGGAGCAGAAAGAACTGCTGCGGCAGTTAGACGGTACGCTGGACAGCAAGTCCAGTCCCAAGCGGAACAAGTTCTTTGACACCATCAAGGATTTCTTTGATTGATACAAAAGCCTCCCTGACGGGAGGCTTTTGTGATATTTATCACATATTATTTCCAAATTTTGTGGTATACTATGATTAGAAAACATAACAAGGAGGACAATAGTATGAACGTACTGCATATTACGAAGGAAACCTTTGAAAAGGAAGTTTTACAGTCTGATAAGCCTGTTCTGCTGGACTTTTGGGCCAGTTGGTGCGGCCCTTGCCGTATGCTGAGTCCCATTTTGGACGAGATCGCCGAAGAACGGGAGGACATCAAGGTCTGCAAGGTGAATGTGGACGACGAGCCGGAACTGGCTGCCAAATATCAAATCGTCAGCATTCCCACGGTTTTTGTTGTAAAAAACGGCGAAATCACCGCCCAATCCTTAGGCGCAAAGCCTAAACCCCAGATTTTGGAATTGCTGTAACCCTCTCTAGAAGGGAAAACCGAAGGAGGTTTTCTTATGGAAAAGATTTATGATATGCTGATCGTAGGCGGCGGCCCCGGGGGTTACACCGCGGCGTTGTATGCCGCTCGAGCAGGTATGCAGGCTGTTGTTTTGGAACGGCTGGCTGCCGGTGGACAGATGGCAGAGACCCCCAAGATCGACAACTATCCCGGCTTCGTGGACGGGGTAGACGGCTACACCTTGGGTCAGCAGATGAAGGACACCGCCGAAAAGTTTGGTGCCGAGACCAAGTTTACGGAGGTAACGCATCTGTCCTTAGATGGAGAAATTAAATCCGCAGAGACCACCGGTGGCGTGTTTTACGGCAAGACCGTGGTGATCGCCACCGGCGCAAGTCCTAAGTATTTGGGCGTGCCGGGAGAGCAGGAACTCTACGGCCGGGGTGTCCACTACTGCGCCGCCTGCGACGGTATGTTCTACCGAGGCAAGACGGTTGTGGTGGTCGGCGGTGGCAACACTGCCGCGGCCGACGCGTTGCTACTGTCCAATCTGGCAAAAAAGGTGGTTTTAGTCCACCGCAGAGATTCCCTGCGAGCCTCCAAAGTGTATCACGCCCCCCTGCAGGAGGCGGAAAATGTGGAATTTTACTGGAATCGGGAAGTCAAAGAGATCCGGCAGGGTGAGATCGTGGTGGAAAACATTCTCACCGGTGAGCGGTCAACCGTTCCCTGCGACGGGGTGTTTGTGGGCATCGGCCGAAAACCTGCCACGGAACTGGTGAAAGGCATCTTGACCTTGGACGAACAGGGGTATATCGTGGCAGAAGAAAATACTGCCACCAATCTGCCCGGTGTATTTGCGGTGGGAGATGTGCGGACGAAAAATTTACGGCAGATCGTTACCGCCGTGTCCGACGGTGCCGCCGCTGTCCACCAAGCGGAAGAATATTTGGCCACATTATAACGGGCGATTGATAATCGCCCCTACATATTCTTTCGTATGTTTTTGCAAGGACGCACAGAAAGTGCGTCCTTAAAATTTTGCCTGAATGGCGGAAAGTCCACGGGTCAGGGCGTCTTCTCCCACGCCGGCGGCAGCAAAGTAGCCTTCTTCCGTGGTGCTGCCGTGGGGCACGGCCCAAGCCCCAGCATCTGTTCCCGCCGCCAAAAGGCCACCCATAGCGTGGAACATGGCCACATTGTCCAAAGTGGATTCCAGAATTTGCTCCGTTTCACCATCCGGAAAACGGCCTTTGCCCCGGAGATTTCCGATGGTGGACAGGGTAGGCACCCAAACTGCGCCGTTTTCTTTCATTGCGCACAGGGTTTCATACGACAGGTATGCCCCGTGTTCCACGGAATCCACCCCCGCTTCCGTAGCGGCCAGGGCGGTTTCCCCATTGGCGTGGGCCATCACCGCCATACCTTCTTGGTGGGCAATGTGGATCAGTTCGCGAATCATTGCCGGTGGCAAGCCCTCTTCCGTCAGCACGCCAAATTGGTGGAAATCCATCAGCCCGGAGATCATAATTTTGATAAAATCTCCCCCTTGCTCCCGGGTCTTGATTACCAAATCGGCATACTCCCTGAGTGATTCGTAGGTTACACCGATGAAACTGCCGTAATGGCCGGCGCAGCACAGGGGCGCAAGGGGTGTGCGGTAGGTAATGCCGTATTCCTTTGCCAGGAGCCTTGCCTTTGCGCCTACGCCCCACCGGTCTCCCCCGTCCCGCAGGTAGGTGTATCCCAAGGCGCGGTAAATTTCCAGTTTTTCCCGGATATAGACTTCATCGGGGGCAGCACTATGGCGGCAGATGGCCTGTTTCCAGTCCCGGCCGTCCAGCAGCATATGGATATGACAGTCTGCTTGCATTTCCTACACACCTCCCTATTGTGAATGTAGGGGCGATCATTGATCGCCCGAGCAATATAACAAAAAGATTGTACTAAATTTGTAAACTTTTTTCAACAGGTATTGCATTATCCCGGAGGTTTGGTAAAATAGTACACTAGAGAAGAATTTTCCTAAGGAGGAACTGTCTGTGATCAAAACACTTGCCCGGAGTATCCGGGAATATAAATGGGCATCCCTATGCAGCCCCATCTGCATGGTGGGTGAGGTTACCATGGAGATCCTGATCCCGCTGGTTTTGGCGGAAATGCTCCGTGCCGGCATTGAGCCGGGCAATATGACGGAAGTGGTGCGCCAAGGTGGAATTTTGCTGCTGTGCGCCCTGTGTTCCCTTACCTTCGGCGTGGCATCGGCATTCTTTGCATCCTATGCCAGCACCGGCTTTGCCCGCAACCTGCGGCACGACATGTTTGCCAAGGTGCAAACCTTCGATTTTTCCAATATCGACAAATTCTCCTCCTCGTCTATCGTTACCCGTCTGACCTCTGATGTGGCCAATTTGCAGATGACCTTCCAAATGTGCATTCGCATGATCTTCCGTACACCGGTGATGCTGGTGATGGCCCTGGTCATGGCATTCCGCATCAGCCCCCGTATGAGCGTGATCTACTGCATCGTGCTGCCCCTTTTGGCCTTCGGATTGATGTTCCTCATCACCCGTGTACACCCGATCTTTGAGCGGGTATTCAAGACTTACGACAAACTGAACAATGTGGTGCAGGAGAATATCCACGGCATCCGGGTGGTGAAAGCCTTTGTCCGGGAAGAAAAGGAGATCGGCAAATTCACTGACACCTCCGACACCATTTACAAGGACTTTGTGAAAGCCGAACGAATCATGGCGTTCAATAACCCATTGATGCAGTTTGCGGTGTACACCTGTATGATCGTCATTTCCTACTTAGGCGCGAAAATGGTGGTAGGCAGTGAGTTGGATGTGCCCAGCCTCACCGCAATGTTCACCTACACCGGACAGATCCTCTCCGGTCTTATGATGATGTCCATGGTGTTTGTGATGTTCACTATGAGCCGCGCCCCTATGCGCCGTGCCTATGAGATACTGTCGGAGACACCGGCTCTGGCTACCCCCGCTAACCCTGTAAAGGCGGTTACCGATGGCTCTGTGGACTTTGAAAATGTTTCCTTCCGCTACAATAAAGATGCCAGCCGGAACGCGCTGGACAATGTAAATCTGCATATCAAGCCCGGCATGACCGTGGGCATTTTGGGGTCAACCGGCTCGTCCAAATCTACCCTTGTGCAACTGATCCCCCGGCTTTACGATGTAACCGAGGGTTGCGTCAAGGTAGGCGGCGTGGATGTGCGGGAATATGATGTCCACGCTTTGCGGGATGCGGTGAGTATGGTGCTGCAGAAAAATGTCCTGTTCTCCGGCACGATCAAGGACAATCTCCGCTGGGGCAATCCCAACGCCACTGACGAAGAAATGGTCAAGGCCTGCCGCCTTGCCTGCGCCCACGATTTTATTTGTTCTTTCCCCGACGGCTACGACACCCACATTGAGCAGGGCGGCAAGAATGTATCCGGCGGACAGAAACAGCGGCTTTGCATCGCCCGGGCGCTGCTGAAAAAGCCGAAAATTCTGATTCTGGACGACTCCACCTCCGCAGTGGACACCCACACCGACGCCCTGATCCGCAAGGCATTTGCCGAAGAAATCCCCAACACCACCAAACTGATTATCGCCCAGCGAGTGGCATCCGTCCAGGAAGCGGATATGATTCTGGTGATGGACGGCGGCAAAGTAGTGGCACAAGGTAACCACGAGAGCCTGCTGGCTTCCTCCGATATTTATCGGGAGGTCTATGAGTCCCAAGTGAAAGGCGGTGAGGAATAATGCCTCCTGTCAGAATGAGAGGGGACGGCCGTAAGGCCAAGGACCCCAAAAAAACCATCGCCCGGCTGCTTAGTTATATGAAACCCTATCGCGGCACGCTGATCGTGGTGGTGCTGTGCATCCTGCTTGCGGCATTTGCCCAGGCAGCCAGCAGCAAATCTATCGAGTATATCATTGACGATTACATCAAACCTCTGCTGGGTCAGGAAAACCCGAATTTTGGTCCGCTGGTGAGATTCCTGTGTGTTATGGCGGGTATTTATCTGACCGGTATGGTGTCTGCATTCCTGTATAACTACCTTATGGTCAAAGTGGGACAGGGTACACAAAAGCACATTCGGGACACCATGTTCCGCCATATGCAGAAGTTGCCCATTCGCTACTTTGATTCCCATCCCGCCGGCGACCTGATGAGCCGCTACACCGGCGACATCGACACCTTGCGGCAGATGATCTCCCAGTCCATTCCCCAGTGCATTTCCTCGGTGGCGACCCTTGTGGTGGTCTTCGTGATGATGCTGGTTACTTCTCCCATTCTCACTGCCGTGGTGATCGTAACTGCCTTCGGCATTCTGTGGGTTACCAAGACAGTTGCCGGCAATTCCGCCAAGTATTTCATCGGCCAACAGAAATCTCTGGGCGCAGTGAACGGTTATGTGGAGGAGATGATCTCCGGCCAGCGGGTGGTAAAGGTATTCTGCCGGGAGGAGACCTGCAAGCAGGAATTTGACGGCATCGCCGAGGATCTTCGGGCCAATGCCTACAAAGCCGGCTCTTTTACCAATATGATGGGCCCTGTGAACAACAACTTAGGCTACCTGCAGTACACCATTTTGGCAGTCATCGGCGGTTTGATCGCCATTGCCTCCGGGGAATCCCTTATCTCCCTGGGCGGTCTGGTGAGTTTTCTGGCGCTGAGCCGCAGTTTCAATATGCCCATCGGCCATGTGAGCAATCAGATCAATGCCATTGTGATGGCTTTGGCCGGCGCGGAGCGAATCTTTGAACTGATGGACGAAGATGTAGAAACCGACGACGGCTATGTCACCTTGGTCAACGCCAAGGAGGAAAACGGTGTCCTCACCGAATGCAGCGAACGGACCGGCCGCTGGGCTTGGCGGCATCCCCATCAGGCAGACGGCACTGTAACCTACACCGAGGTGAAGGGCGACATCACCATGGATTCCGTGGATTTCGGCTATGTACCGGAAAAGACGGTGCTCCATGATGTGACCCTGTACGCCAATCCCGGTCAGAAACTGGCCTTTGTGGGCGCTACCGGCGCAGGCAAGACTACCATCACCAACCTTATTAACCGGTTTTATGATATTGCCGACGGCAAGATCCGTTACGACGGCATCAATATCAACAAGATCTGCAAGGCCGACCTGCGGCGAAGCCTTGGCATCGTGCTGCAGGATACCAACCTGTTCACCGGCACGGTTATGGATAACATCCGCTACGGCAATTTGTCCTCCTCTGACGAAGACTGTATCGCCGCGGCAAAAACTGCCAACGCCCATGACTTTATCACCCGGCTGCCGGAGGGGTACAACACCATGCTCACCGGCAACGGCGCACAACTTTCCCAAGGTCAGCGGCAACTGATCGCCATTGCCCGGGCAGCAGTGGCAGATCCCCCGGTGATGATCTTGGACGAGGCCACCTCCTCTATCGACACCCGTACGGAGGCTCTGGTGCAGAAAGGTATGGACGCATTGATGCAGGGCAGGACTACCTTCGTTATCGCCCACCGGCTTTCTACCGTCCGAAATGCCGACTGCATTATGGTGCTGGACAAAGGACGGATCATTGAGCGTGGCACACACCAAGACTTGATTGAACAAAAAGGCACTTACTACCGGCTCTACACCGGCGCATTCGAATTGGAATAAGAAAAAGCCTCCCCTGTGTAAGGGGAGGTGGATTCGCCCTAGGCGAAGACGGAGGGGTTGTTACAATCCCCCAGTCAAAAATCAAAGATTTTTGCCAGCCCCCTTTACACAAGGGGGCCTTTTTATACCATCACTGAACTTTTATCCAAAATCGTGCCGACTGCCGCCGCTGCTGCCGATTTCCTCCAACGCGCACACAATTTCCTCGATCTTCATAAAACATTCCTTATCTTCAAGGCTGTCATCTTGGATGATAGCCTTGATTTTTTGCAATGTCTGATAACACTTTCCGTTTATCACCTCTGCAACCGAGTCTTCCTCGCCGGAAAAAGAAACAGAAATTTCGCCGGTACGCAACGCCTGCATAAAAATTTCTTTGAATAACTCCATTTTCATGCTCCTTTTCTTGCTTTTTTGTTATTATAGGTCAGTTTCACCCTATTTGCAATAGGGAAATTTGCCATAATAATGATGGTGATGAACATGACACGCATAAAAGAATTGCGCAAAGAAAAAGGATTTACCCAAGTAAAAATCCAAATGCTCACAGGAATAGACCAGAGTGACTATTCCAAAATCGAAAGCGGAAAAAGATACCTTACCTTTGAGCAATGCCGAAAGTTGGCAGTCGCACTGGACACCAGTATGGACTATTTGTCCGGTTTAACAGACGAAAAGAAACCCTATCCCCGTAGCTGCAGATAAATAAAAAGCCTCCCCTGTGTAAGGGGATGCTTTTTTACGGGCGACCACTGGTCGCCCCTACATATTCTATCGTACTTTATTGTAGGGGCGGCCATTGGCCGCCCGCTATTTGTCTTTACTTGGTGCCGAAGATACGGTCGCCGGCGTCCCCCAGACCGGGAACGATGTA
>JAZSRS010000048.1:0-2965 GCA_045538595.1 Faecousia sp.
GGACTATACCTATAACACTATGGCAGCCAGCAAACCTGCCCGTGTCAGCATGGTGGAAGAGTCCCACGACGGGGAAGAGGGCGGCTTGCTGACCTTTGCCTACGCCCACAATCAGACAACTCTCACCGATCACAACGAGAATGTCCAAATCCTGCAGTTCAACAATATGGGCAATACTATATGCATACAAGACAACGAGGGCCGTGCCCAGTATGCTCAATTTACCAAGAACGACGCAGAAGGCGGCGGAAAAGCGAACCAGTTGAGACTGTCTTCCAAACTGCAAAATACCGTTGGCAATATGCTCAACAATTCCAGTTTTGAAAACAGTACCTTGTGGAATACTGCGGGATCGGGCGTATCGGTCAGTCTCTCCACCACCCAGTCCTATTACGGAAACCAATCTCATTGGGTATATACTACCCAGGCGGCTACCGGTATCCATGAACAAACCTATACCATAGGCGCAGGGGAAACGGTAACCTTCTCTGCCTATGTAAAGACGGGAACCGCGGCAGTGGCATTAAGCATCTATGACTGGAACAACTTCACTGCTACGGAGATTCAGGCTCCCAATACCCACTGGACCCGTCTGGAGGTCAGTTATACCAACACCACCAACGCCGCTAAAAATATCTGTCCCCATATTCTGTCCCCCAGCGCCGGCACATTCTGGGTGGACTGTGTCCAAATGGAACGCGCATCTACAGCCAGCCGCTATAACTTAGTAGAAAACGGCGACTTCCGATACGGCGGATCCGGATGGTCGTCCAGCACAGGAATCGGCACACGCACCGCTGCTGTGCCCCAGTTGGAAAATACTACATTCGTCATACCGGGATCTCCCACCCATATGCGGCACCTGATCCAGACTGTCAAGGTCAGCGGCGCAGCAAATGACAGTTTCGTTCTCACCGGCTGGGCCAAGGGCAATGCGGCTCCGTTGTGGGAGAAAAAAGCGGGAGACAATAATCGGGAGTTTGCCCTACAACTGTTTTTTAACTACACAGACAATACACAGTCAGACCCCTTTACGGTCCAATTCAATCCGGATTCCCACCAATGGCAGTACGCGGCCGTAGCCGCAGTGGCGCAGAAGGCGTATTCTTCCGTTACTGTGCAGGCAGTCTATGACTACAATGTCAATAGTATAGAGTTTGACGGAATCCAACTGTTTAAGGAAAAGTTTGGCGCCAGTTATACCTACGATGATAAAGGCAATGTGCTGTCGGTAACAGACCTGCAAAAGCAGATAACCAACTATGAGTATGATACCAACAGCAATCTGACGCAGATCATTCAAGACGGCAACGTCGAAATGACCTATACCTATGACAACTACCACAATGTGCTGACTGCCACAACGAAGGAGGGTGTGGTCTATACCTTTGCTTACGATTCCTACGGCAACAACACCTCTGTAACGGCAGCAGCAGACAGGGAAACCGTAACTACCTCTGCCACCTATTCGGCAGACAACAACTGTCTGGCAACCACCACAGATGAACTTGGACAGGTAACCAGTTACGGTTACAACACGGATACCAGTCTGTTGGAATGGGTACAGAATCCGCAGGATACACTTGCAACCCGCACTGTGTATACCTATGACGAGATGCACCAGTTGGAGGAAGTAACCCGCACGACAAATACGGGAGATATCCAGTCTGCCTCCTATGTATATGCGGATGACTTGCTGTGGAACATCGAGACCGCGTCCACGGAATATGCATTTAATTACGGCTATTTCTCCCTCAGGCGTTGGGTTATGGCCGGAAACAATACGTTGGTTACCTACAATTACACCACCGACAGAAACCGTTACCTCTCTGGCCTTGACTACGGGAACCGGGATAGTGTAGAATATACTTACGATGATCTGGGTAGGCTAACCGCAGAAACCTTCCGGGAAGCGGAAGACCAGAACAGCGAAGAAACCCTGACCTATGCCTACGATAACAGCGGCAGACTGGCCAGGACTGTGGATTCCGGTTCCCGCATTACCACCACCTATTACTACGACCTGATCGACCGGCTGGTGCGGGAGAAGAAGACCGGCGGAGATTATGACCATGATGTAACCCTGACTTATGATACCAAGGGCAACCTCAGCGCCATAGACCAGACGGTTATGGGCAGAGACCGGTATACAGCGTATACCTACGACGAGGATAACCGCCCCACCGGCGGTAACGACGGCCAGTCCCATATGGACATCACCTACGACAGTTTCAGTCGTATGACAGGGAAATCCACCGCCCACAACGGAACGGATATCTTAACCCAGACCTATGTCTACTGGATACCCAGGGCAGGCGTAGCCACTTCGCATATATCGTCTATAAGGACCCGTGCAGGGAACTATAATACTACCCACGACTACGGGTATGACAGCCACGGCAATATCAGCATGGCTTCCGACGGTATGTATATCGAAGAATACACCTATGACACAGCCGGTCAGTTGGTCCGTGAAGACAGCCAGGCAGGTATGTATACCCGTGTATGGGAGTACGACGGGGCAGGTAATATTCTCAGCCGTAAGGAATACGCCTATACAACCGGTACATTAGGTACACCCATCGACACGGTAACCTATACCTATAGCACCGGCGCTTGGGGCGATCTGTTGGTAAGTTACAACGGGAATGCCATCACCTACGACGGTATTGGCAACCCCCTGTCCGACGGCACATGGACCTACACCTGGAAACAGGGCAGGGAACTGGCCACTATGACCAGCGGCGCCACCACCTGGCAGTATACCTACGATGCCGACGGCCTGCGGACTAAGCGGACAGACGGAACAACCACCTACATCTATTCTTACTACGGCGGTAAGTTGTGGCAGTACAGTATCAACGGGCAGGCCTACTACATCACCTATGATGCCACCGGCACACCCTGGACGCTGTACCACAACGGCAATACCTACTACTATGTAACCAACCTGCAGGGCGATGTG
>JAZSRS010000055.1:0-12272 GCA_045538595.1 Faecousia sp.
AACGAATTGCGCGAAATGTTCCTGAGCTACTTTGAGAGCAAGGAGCATCTGCGTCTGCCCAGCTTTTCCCTGATTCCCCAGAACGATAAGTCCCTGCTGCTGATCAACTCCGGCATGGCACCCATGAAGCCCTACTTTAAGGGTGAAGTGGAGCCTCCCCGCCGCAGAGTCTGCACCTGTCAGAAGTGTATCCGTACCGGTGATATTGAGAACATCGGTAAGACTGCCCGCCACGGCACTTATTTTGAGATGCTGGGCAACTTCTCCTTCGGTGACTACTTCAAACACGAAGCCATTGCCTGGTGCTGGGAATTTTTGACCAAGGTGGTAGGTCTTGAGGAGGACCGGCTGTATCCTTCCATCTATGAAAATGATGAAGAGGCTTTCGAGATCTGGAACAAGGAAATCGGCATTCCTGCGGAGCGGATCTTCCGTTTCGGCAAGGAGGATAACTTCTGGGAGCACGGCTCCGGTCCCTGCGGTCCTTGCTCCGAGGTGTACTATGACCGTGGCGAGAAGTATGGCTGCGGCAGTCCCGACTGTAAGGTTGGCTGCGAATGCGACCGTTATATGGAAGTGTGGAACAATGTGTTCTCCCAGTTCGACAATGACGGACAGGGCAACTACACCGAACTGGTGCAGAAGAATATTGATACCGGTATGGGTCTGGAGCGTCTGGCGGTAGTGTGCCAGGATGTGAACAGCCTGTTCGATGTGGATACGGTTATGAACATCACTAACCACGTTACCAAGATCACCGGCGCTGCCTACGGTCAGAGCGTCAAGACCGATGTGAGCCTCCGCGTCATTACGGACCATATCCGGGCATCTACCTTTATGATCGCCGACGGCGTGCAGCCCACCAATGAGGGCCGGGGCTATGTACTCCGTAGATTGCTCCGCCGGGCAGCCCGCCACGGCAAACTGTTGGGCGTCAACCGTCCTTTCCTGTATGAGGTTGTAGAAACCGTCATCCGTGAGAATGAGAATCACTACACCTACCTGCGGGAGCGGGCAGACCATATTATCCGTGTGGTCAAGACCGAGGAAGAGAACTTTGCCCGTACCATCGATACCGGTATGCGTATCTTCGGTGAAAAACTACAGCAGCATAAGGCCGCAGGCCTGACCGTTTTCTCCGGTGAAGACGCATTCCTACTGGCAGATACCTACGGTTTCCCTGTGGACCTGACGGCAGAAATGCTGGAAGATGAGGGAATGTCTCTGGATATGGACAAATTCGTCCAGTGCAGAGAAGAGCAGAGAGTGCGCGCCCGCGAGGCCAGAAAAGCCTTGGGTGATCTGGGCTGGGCCGGGATTGACCTTGGCCTAGACACCACACCCACAGAGTTCGTTGGTTACGAAGTCAATAATTGCGAAGCCAAGATTTTGGCCATCTGTGTTGGCGAAGAGGTTACCGGTGCGATTACTGCCGGTGAGCAGGGTATTATCGTGCTGGACAAGACTCCCTTTTATGCAGAAATGGGCGGCCAGTCCGCTGATTTCGGTGTGATTTTAATGGGTGAGAGCCGCTTCAAGGTTACCGGCGTACAGAAGGATAAGGGCGGCAAGTATCTCCATTCCGGTGTGATGCGCAGCGGTACTTTGAAGACCGACGATGTGGTGCTGGCTTCCATTGATGTGGAACGCCGCAAGGCCATTATGCGTGCCCATACTGCTACCCACTTGCTGCAAAAGGCGCTCAAGAGCGTTTTGGGTGACCATGTGCATCAGGCAGGCAGTTTGGTGGAACCGGACAGACTCCGTTTCGACTTCACCCATTACTCCGCTGTTACTGCGGAAGAAATGGCAAAGATCGACACGCTGGTGCAGTCTGCTGTGCTGGAAGGCTATCCTGTGGATATCCGGGAGATGCCCATTGAGGAAGCCAAGCAGATGGGCGCAATGGCCCTGTTCAGCGAAAAGTATGGCGATACTGTCCGTGGAGTCAATATGGGCGGTTTCTCCATTGAACTGTGCGGCGGTACCCACCTGGATAATACCGCCAAGGTTGGTCCGTTCCGGATCGAGAGCGAGGGAAGCGTGGCTTCCGGCGTGCGCCGTATTGAAGCCATTACCGGTAAGGAGTGTCTGGAGGATATGGCTCGTACCCACCAGTTGTTGTACACCGCTGCAGCAGAGTTCAAGGCAAAGCCCGGTGAACTGGTGGACAAGATCCACGCCCAGATCGAAGAGGTCAAGAGCCTGAAGAAAGCCATTGAGTCCTTCAAGGCTAAGGAAACTGCCGGTGAAGTGGATCGTTTCTTGGTTGCTGCCCACGATGTAGGCGGCCTGAAGGTACTGACTGCCAATGTGCCGGGTGCTGACGCAGGCAAACTCCGTCAAATTGGTGATACCCTCCGTGACAAGGCAGCCAATGTGGTTGCTGTACTGTCTGCGGTGGCTGGCGACAAGATCACCTTCCTGGCAGTCTGTGGCAAGGATGCAGTGGCAAAGGGTGTCAGAGCCGGTGATCTGGTGAAGCAGGTCTGTTCCATTTGCGGCGGCTCCGGCGGCGGTAAGCCGGACTCCGCTATGGGCGGCGGCAAGGACGCTCTGAAACTGGACGACGCCTTGGCAACTGTGGACGATTTTGTCGCATCTAAGTTATAATCCTGATAGGACGCTGCCCCGAAGGTGGCGTCCTTTTCACAAGGGAGCAGAGAGATAGATATGCGGAAACTGATGCTCTTTACAATAGGTTTTTCTGCTGCCTGCGCGGTAGGCGCGTATTTAGTGTCCGGTATTTGGTTGCTGCTTTTGGCGCTGAGTTGTACCGTCGGCCTTGGGACGTTGCTCTGGATCAACAGTCCAAGGGGTAGCCAAAGCAGATGTATTTTGCTGGGTTGTTTAGTGGGATTTCTTTGGTTTTGGGGGTTTGATACCTTATATTTGCAGCCTGTCCGGGGATTGGACGAACAGGTCGTTCCTCTGACCATCCAACTGACCGGATATAGCCGTCCCACAGAATACGGCATTGCCGCTGACGGAAAAACGGAGTTAGGCGGCAAGACCTATTCGGTGCAGGTGTATATCAGCAGCAGACATACCATGCAACCGGGAGACCGGGTCAGTGGTGACTTTCGTATTCGTTATACCGGTGGCGGCGCAGAGAATCCTACATATCATAAGGGAAAAGGTGTCTTTCTCCTGTGCTATCCCAAAAAGGGGAATACAATCACCCGTCTGCCGCAAGTAGCGATAGAATATACGGCAGCACAGTTGCGGGTGAAGATTCTCTCCTTGCTGGATACCTTGTTTCCTCAAGACACTGCGCCTTTTGCCCGGGCGTTGTTGCTGGGAGACACCGGCAGATTGCCATATGAAACCAAATCTGCATTAAAAACCAGTGGAGTTTATCATATAGTGGCAGTTTCGGGTATGCATGTGTCCATTCTTTTCGCGCTGGTGTACCTTCTGTGTTTGCGAAGAAGATTTCTTACTGCACTGATCGGCCTGCCGGTTTTGTTTCTTTTCGCGGCGATTGCCGGATTTTCTGCATCCATTATCCGAGCGTGCATTATGCAAAGCCTGATGATCTTAGCGCTGTTGCTAGATAAAGAATATGACCCACCCACGGCCTTGGCTGCGGCGATGCTGGCTATTCTCGCTTTTAATCCTTTGGGAATTACCGATATCGGTTTCCAGTTGTCGGTAGGATGTATGGTGGGTATTTTCTTGTTTACCCAGCCCATCCATACCTATCTGCTGGCTGAAACCCGGCTGGGGCCTGCCAAGGGAAAGAGCATCAAAGCCAAACTGACCCGCTGGGCAGTGGGTTCTGTCAGCGTGACCTTGGGCGCTATCTCTTTGACAACGGCTCTGAGCGCCATCTATTTTGAAAGTGTCAGCATTGTAGGCATTTTTACAAACCTACTGTTACTGTGGCTGGTGAGTTTGATCTTTTACGGCCTGATTGCAGTTTGCTTTTTGGGAGCAATTTGGATGCCATTGGGAACGGCCCTTGCCTGGTTGCTTTCCTGGCCGATACGATTTATTTTGTGGGGAACGGATATGATATCAAGATTACCTGTTTCTGCTGTCTATACCAGCAGTATCTATATTGTGGTGTGGCTGATTTTCGGTTACATTCTGCTGACGTTGTTCCTGAAGTCCAAAAAGAAGCACCCGATGCTCTTTACCGGTTGCCTTGTGGCAGGCCTCGCCGTTGCGGTTGCCCTTTCTTGGATCGAGCCAAGACGGGATAACTTCCGTATTACCGCAGTGGATGTAGGACAGGGACAGTGCCTGATTTTGCAGAACGAAGGGAAATACTATATGGTAGACTGCGGCGGCGACAGTGATGATAAAGCCGCAGACCGGGCAGCGGGACTGCTACTGTCCCAAGGTGTTTTCCGCTTGGACGGACTGATTTTGACCCACTACGATGCAGACCACGCCGGCGGCGTGGCAGGACTGCTGAGCAGAGTTCCTGCCGATACGATCTATTTGCCCATTCTGGACGGTGAAAATGATCTCCGGGATGCACTCACAGCAAAATACACAGACAAGATTCGTATGGTGGAAGAAAACCTACATTTAGCAGACGCGGGAATTACCATATATCCCTCCGAAGATCGGGAAGATGACAACGAAAGCAGTTTGTGTATCTTGTTTCAACCGGAAAACTGTGATATACTGATAACAGGCGACCGGGCAGAAGCGGGGGAACAGGCCCTTATGGCTCATACCGACCTGCCGGATTTGGAAATCTTGGTCGCCGGCCACCACGGCTCAAAAAGTTCCACATCTTGGGAACTACTGAATGAAACCCGCCCGGAGATCGTGATTATTTCTGTGGGCGAGGATAACCGCTACGGCCACCCCACCCGGGAGACCTTGGAGCGGCTAGAACTGTTTGGTTGCGGTGTGTACCGCACCGATTTGGAAGGAACGATTATTTTCAGGGGGTGAAACTATGGCAAGGAAAACAGAGCAGCCCAGCATGTTGCAAACACTGAAGGAGCAACTGAAGCAAAATACGCCGGCACGGCTGTACTTTTTCTATGGCGAAGAGACCTTTTTGCTGCACCACTACCTGAAACAACTGAAAAAAACATTGATTGACCCGGTGACTGAGTCTTTCAATTACCATAAACTGACCCCGGAGAATTTCGATATCCGTACCTTTGCCGATTGCGTGGAAAACCTACCTATGATGGCGGAGCACACGCTGGTGATCGTGGACGAGATCGACATTTTTAAGATGAACGAAGCAGACCGGGATGCTATGGCAGAGATACTTTTCGATATTCCCGATTACTGCACCGTAGTGTTTACCTATGAGACCACCACCTATAAACCGGACAAGCGGTTTAAGAAACTGTGGGACGCGGTGGAACATAACGGCCTGCAGGTGGATTTTGAGAAACAGAATCAGAGAGATTTGGTGGCTTGGATCGGCAGACATTTTGCAGCCGCAGGGAAGAAAATCACCCCGGACCTGTGCGTCTACCTGATCGATATTACCGGTGGCACTATGACGGCCCTCTCCGGTGAGATATCCAAGATCTGCGCTTATTCCGGCGCAGAAGCAGTCTGTAAGGCGGATATCGATGCGGTGGTTGAGCCGGTGCTGGATGCAGTGGTGTTCCAAATGACAGACCTGCTGGGAAGCGGCGCTTACGGTGCTGCGCTGCTGAAATTGCAACAACTTTTGAAAATGCAGCAGGAACCTCTTTCCATTTTGGGTGCCGTGGGTATGCACTTCCGCAGACTCAGCGCCGCAAGAATCCTCTTGGATAATGGTAAAACTGCTGACGACCTAATGAAGATCGCCGGCCTGAAAGATTACGCAGCCAGAAAGACGATATCGGCAGTCGGCCGTTTTTCCGCGAAATTCTATGAAAAAGCGGCTCAGTTGGTGCTGGAAAGCGACCAAAAGATCAAAACCTCCTTTGATGCGTCGGAGCGGATATTAGAGGTGCTGATTCTGCGTCTTGCGCAGGAGGCAAAAAATGATTAAGATTCGGGAAGCCATAGTCGTAGAGGGGCGGTACGATAAAAATACCCTCTCCCAAATCGTGGACGCCCCCATTTTGGAAACCTTTGGATTCGGTATTATGAAAGACAAATTGCGGCTGGATCTGCTGCGGAAAGTGGCAGCCGCCCGAGGATTGATCATCTTTACCGATTCTGACGGAGCAGGCTTTGTGATTCGCAATTACCTGAAAAGCACCATTCCCCCTGAGCGACTGAAACAGGCCTACATTCCCGATATCTACGGAAAAGAGCGGCGGAAGACCGCTCCCGGCAAGGAAGGTAAACTGGGGGTGGAGGGAATGTCCCCGGAGATTATTTTGCAGGCCCTGCGGAATGCCGGCGCTACCATCGAGGGAGAGACAGCCATTCGTACGACCGGTAATATCACGAAACAGGATATGATGGAACTGGGACTGTCCGGCTGTGCAGACAGCGCTGCGAAACGGGCGGCATTGCAGAAAAAACTGAACTTGCCTTTCCATATGAGTAGCAATGCTCTGCTGCAGGCGATGAATCTTTTAATAGATTTGGATACCTTGCGAAATATGGTTGTTGGAGAAAACGATGATTGATATACAGGTTAAAAACTTAACCAAGTTTTTTGTGATAGGGGAGAACCTGCTGGAAGATCTGTCCTTTGAGATTCAGGAGGGGGAACGGGTTGCTATTTTGGGCCGGAACGGCTGCGGCAAAACCACTCTTTTCAATATTCTCACAGGGCAGATGGACTATGATTCTGGCGAGGTGTTCATCAATCCCCACAAGCGCTTGGGGCTGATCTCCCAGATTCCCAAATTTCCCGCAGGCGATACTGTGGAAGATGTGTTGCGCTCTGCATTCCGAGTGCTTACCAAGACCCGGGAGCGAATGGCGGTTTTAGAGCAGGAGATGACCGGTGGCGCTACTGAAGAGCAATTAAGAGAATACGATGTTCTCACCAACCGATTCCAGTCCGGCGGCGGCTATGAGATGGATGTGGAGGTAGATAAGATCTGCAACGGCCTTGGCATCACACCTGCCCAGCGGGCGCAGGAATTTGCCAGCCTGTCCGGCGGTGAAAAAACCAGAGTCAATCTTGCCAGACTTCTTTTGGAGAAAACCGATATCCTCCTGCTGGACGAGCCTACCAACCATCTGGACTTACGGAGCGTAGAATGGCTGGAGGGTTATATCAAGAGTTTCAAGGGTACGGTTTTGGCCATTTCCCACGACCGGTATTTTTTGGATACCATTGCTCAGAGAGTGATCGAAATTACGGACGGCCACGCAGAGTTCTACTCCGGTAACTATTCCTTCTACATTGAGGAAAAGCAAGCCCGGTTCAATTTGCAACTGAAACAGTACGAGCAGGAGCAGGCAAAACTGAAGCAACTGGGGTATACTGTAGAGAGAATGAAAGGTTGGGGTATCAATAACCGCACCTTGTACCGCCGCGCTATGTCCATTCAGCACAGAATGGAGCGCATTCAAAAAACAGAACGCCCCAAAACCGAAAAAACCATGAAAGCCGGTTTTGCTCAAAAAGATTTTGCCGGCGATATGGTGTTCCAAATGAAGAACGTGGAAAAATCTTTTGGCGACCGCACTCTGTTTTCAAATGTGGAATTGAAGGTAGAAGGCGGCGAGCGAATTGCCCTGCTGGGGGATAACGGCACCGGAAAATCTACATTTATCAAATGCCTGCTGGGCGATGAGGACTGTAAGGGCAAAATCCAGTTTGGCCCGACTGTAAAGTGGGGATACCTGCCCCAAATTATTCATTTTGACCACCCGGAGCGTAGTCTGTATGACACTATGCTCTATGAGAAAAACTGCACCCCACAGACCGCACGGGATCGTTTGGGCGCTTTTCTGTTCCAAGGGGAAGATGTGTTCAAAACAGTAGGTAACCTGTCCGGCGGCGAGCAGTCCCGTCTGCGGCTGTGTATGCTGATGGATGAGAAAATCAACCTACTGATTTTGGACGAGCCTACCAACCATTTGGACATTGCCTCCCGGGAATGGGTGGAGGCGGCCATCGAGGAGTTTGAAGGCGTACTGCTCTTTGTCTCCCACGACCGGTACTTTATTGAGAAATTTGCCGAGCGGATTTGGCTATTGGAAGACGGAAAGATCCGGGACTTTAAGTGCGGTTATAAAAAATACCGTTCTGTCTTGGAACACGAAGCCACCTCCAACCCCCAAATCGTTTCTGTACCGAAACCGAAAAAGGAGAAACCCAAGGGCGGCACCAAGGAAAACGAAAAACTGATCCGCCGTTTAGAGCGGGAGATCGAAAAGCAGGAGGGTGTCATTGCTGAATTGGACGCAGCCATTGAAGCGGCCGCAGCGGACTACCAGGAACTGACTCGCCTGCTGGGAGAAAAGGAATCCGCAGAAACAGTACTGCTGGAATTGATGGAAGCCTGGGAGAATGCCCAGGAGGGTTGACACCAAACCGGTTGGGGTCTATAATAGGCCAAGAAAAATAGTAAGGAGCAAATAAAATGAGTTCTTGTAGTGGAAATTGTTCTTCCTGCAATAGTTCTGATTGCGGAGATCGTAAGAAAGAAAGCCTGCTGGCGGAATTGAATCCCAAATCTTCTGTTAAGAAAGTGATTGCTGTAGTGTCCGGAAAGGGCGGCGTAGGCAAATCTACCGTTACCTCTATGTTGGCGGTGGCAATGGCCAAGCAGGGCAAGCGGGTTGCCATTCTGGATGCAGATATTACCGGCCCTTCTGTTCCCACAGCCTTTGGCGTGGAGGAATGTCAGGGCGCAAATGATGACGGACTGTATCCCGCCCTCAGTAAGACCGGCATTCAGGTGATGTCCATCAATCTGCTGCTGGACGACCCGTCTTCTCCCGTAGTTTGGCGTGGCCCTGTGATCGCCGGCGCGGTGAAGCAGTTCTGGTCCGATGTGATTTGGGAAGATGTGGACTATATGTTTGTGGATATGCCTCCCGGCACCGGTGATGTACCTCTGACAGTGTTCCAAAGCCTGCCGGTGGGCGGTATCGTGATCGTTACCAGTCCCCAGGACCTGGTTTCTATGATTGTCAGTAAGGCAGTGAAGATGGCCAATATGATGCACATTCCCGTGCTGGGATTCGTGGAGAACTACGCCTATCTGGAATGCCCCGATTGCGGCAAGCGGATCAGCGTATTTGGCGAAAGTAAGTTGGACGCCGTTGCGGCAGAGTTTGGTTTGCCGGTGCTGGCAAGACTTCCCATTGATCCCAAAGTGGCCGAAAACTTTGACAACGGGCAGATGGAATCTGTGAATACAGATGCGATGGCTGCGGTGCTGGAAGCAGTAGAAAAAGCGTAAAAAAATAATCGGGTGTGTCTTTTGACACACCCGATTTGTTGTTTTAGTCAGTGGTGTAGTTATCAAAATAGCCTTGGATATAGACAATGGGCGTACCCTTGTCGCCGGAGCCGGAAGTCAGATCACACAGAGAACCGATCAGGTCGGTCAGGCGACGGGGCGTTGTGCCTTGTGCAGCCATATTGCCAACCAGGCTGGAACCGTCCTTCTGCTGGATCTTATCTTTAATAGCGTCCCGCAGGGCCTCACCGGACAGGTTGGCAAAATCATTATCTGCCAAATACTTCAGTTTCAGTTCGTTGGGCGTACCCTCCAGGCCTGCGGTGTAAGCAGGGGAGACTACAGGGTCAGCCAGTTCCCAAATCTTACCCACGGGGTCCTTGAAAGCGCCGTCACCGTAAACCATCACTTCCATATGCTTGCCGGTGGCCTTCAAAAGCCGCGCCTGAATATCCTCCACCAGATCCTGACAGTCTCTGGGGAACAGTTTCACGGTATCCTCGGTGGCCTTGTTAGAGCCCAGCAGGCCGTAGCGGGGGTTGTAACCGCTGCCATTGACGGACTGGGTCATGATCTCGTCCAAACCAAATACCCGCTCTGCGCCGGCTGCGGTCAACAGACGCTTGGTGCGCACCCGGGTGTGAATGTCGCAGTTGAGCACATTCTTGGTGTAGGACAGGATGGCCCGGGGATCGTTGGCAAAGACGATCTCTACATCAGCGCCGGATTCCTGAATCAGGGTCTTGTAGTAGTCCACATAGTCCACGCCGGTAAAGGGGTGCTTTACATAGCCAAACAATTCCCGATATTTTTCTTCACTCAAAACATCCCGGTAGGGGTCCACATTGTGCTGGTCCATCATATCCCAGTCGATCAGGTGATTGCCCACCTCATCGGAAGGATAACTGAGCATCAGTACAACCTTCTTGCAGCCCTTGGCAATGCCACGCAGGCAGATAGCAAACCGGTTACGGCTGAGAATGGGGAAGATCACGCCCACAGTTTCACCGCCCAGTTTTGTCCGTACATCATCGGCAATGTTTTCAACGCTGACATAATTGCCCTGTGCTCTGGCAACAATGGCTTCGGTCATAGCGACCACATCCCGATCCCGGGGATTCAGGCCATCTGCAGCAATGGCCTCCAAGATAGAACCGGTAACGATTTCTGCCAGGTTATCGCCCTGACGGATAATAGGCGCGCGAACGCCCATAGAAACAGTACCTAACATCCGGCTCATAGTAACACATCCAATCTGATAAGTTTCGTTCAAATTTTGTAAAAGGGAACAGGTCCTTTACCTATCCATTATAATACATTATGGGGCATTTGTAAAACAAAAAATACTGGAAATAACAAAAAAATTACAGAAGTTTACCCACAATGTACCACAGTACGATCAGCAAAAGAATCAAGGGAATATAGGCAGCCAGCGCAGCGGATGCGATGGAAATCGCCACGATACCCAACTTTTGCAGCGCAAATACCAATCCGGCCAGAATTGCAGTTGTTAAAATGGCCTTGGTAATCTGCTTGCCAACCACATTGGCAAAGAAGAAGGTGTAAAGAGCGGCAATCAGGGGATTGACGGAGGTCAGCACCAAGCCGACCAGGAACTTCAGTGCGCCTGTGAGCAGCATCAGTCCCAAAACACCCAGTAAAATGACAGGCGCGTAGGTAACCAGCCCCTCAGGCAGATAGGAGGTCAACAGACCGGTCACTACCAGATGCATCACCAGGGCAATCACCACGCCCAGACAGCGGAAGAATACCCAACTGAAGACATTCTTGCCAATGGGAAGCCAACCGTCTGCCAGATTCATAAGGAAGGCCAAAATGATCATACTGAGGATCTGGGTGCATACCACGGTGTAATCTGCCTGAAAGTTAAATAACACCATGGTATCGTTTTCAATGGTAACAAAGGGCAGGGGAGCGATAAATTTTTGCAGGGTTTCGCCTGCGCCACCCAGCAAAATGGTGATGGCGTAAATAAACAAAATACCAATGGCAGAAGAGACTGCCAAAATAAGTGCGGAACGCTTGCCAAAGACGAACCGTCCCACCAGTGCCAGCACTACTAAGGCTGCGATCAACACACCTACAGCCTTTAAAAACTGGCCGATATCCAGATTCATGGAAGAGAAGTAATTTACAATAGACTCCATACGAACCTCCTAGAAATGCAAACAGCCGCCAGATGTCTGGCGGCTGTTTTTTCTGTGTAAAATGAAGTAATCTTACTTCATCTCGGCCTCGGCGCCAGCTTCCTTCAGCTTTGCAACGATCTGCTCGGCCTCTTCCTTGGCGATAGCTTCCTTCAGAGTCTTGGGGCAGTTGTCAACCAAATCCTTAGCGTCCTTCAGACCCAGACCGGTCAGTTCGCGAACGACCTTGATGACATTCAACTTGGAAGCGCCAGCTTCCTTCAGAATTACGTCGAATTCAGTCTTCTCTTCTACAGCCTCAGCAGCGCCAGCAGCGGGAGCAGCAACGGCAGCAGCGGCGGCGGAAACGCCGAAAACCTCTTCCAGAGTGTGAACCAGTTCGGACAGTTCCAGAACGGTCAAACCTTTAACTTCTTCTACCAGAGCAGTGACTTTTTCACTAGCCATTGTGATATCCTCCTAAATGTTAAATGTGTTTAATGTTTGTGGATTTACGAACAAATTAGGCTTCTGCAGATTCTGCAGGAGCGCCGCCTTCTTTCTGGATACGAACCTGATCCAATACGAAAGCCAGGCTGGAGATAGGTGCCAGGAAGGTACCAAGCACAGAAGCGACCAGAGCGTTTTTGCTGGGCAGTTCGCCGAAGCCGTTCAACTGAGCGGCGGACAGAACAGAGCCTTCAACAACGCCGCCCTTGATTGCCAGGGGGAGCTTGTTCTTCTTAGCGTACTCGCATACGATACGAGCGGGAGCGATGGGGTCGCCGGTGGTGCTGGCCATAGCGGTAGTGCCGTTGAGAACCTCGTCGAA
>JAZSRS010000148.1:0-4318 GCA_045538595.1 Faecousia sp.
TAGGGGACGCCGCCCTCGGCTTCCCATCTGGTTTTCAGGGCTTCGATGCCCCTAAAAAGCAGAAATATGGGCACATTGCAGGAAATCCGCCCGTCGAGGTCAGATTTCCTGATGGGCTGTCGAGGGCGCCAGCCCCTACAACAGCTGGCCGTCAAACAGAAATTTGCAATTTTCCATCCACTTGGAAAATTCCTTTTGGTTTTGCGTAAAATATCGTTGACTTTCTGCGTATTTTAATGTATATGTATACTTGTTAAAGTGTTTATTTCGACACGATTTATCTTTATGAAGGAACGGGGGAGGATAATGTCCAAAGAACTCATCAGACTCCAGGATCTTGTAATGGAGTTCGACGGGGAGCGGATACTTGATGGTATCAACCTCTATTTTAACGATCACGAATTTCTCACGCTGCTCGGACCCTCCGGCTGCGGCAAAACCACCACTCTGCGAATTATTGGCGGGTTTTTGACCCCCACCTCCGGCAGGGTGCTTTTTGACGGCAAGTGCATTAACGACATGCCCCCTTATGAGCGGCAGATCAACACCGTATTTCAGCGTTATGCACTGTTTCCCCACCTGAATGTGTACGATAACATCGCCTTCGGTTTGAAGGTGGCAAAGCTGCCGAAAGATGAGATCCACACCCGGGTGCAGGAAATGTTGGAAATTGTGGGTCTGCAAGGCTTTGAAAACCGACGGATCGACAATCTTTCCGGCGGTCAGCAGCAGCGTGTTGCCATTGCCAGAGCACTGGTCAACCGTCCCAAGGTTCTTCTTCTGGACGAACCTCTGGCGGCTCTGGACCTGCGCCTGCGCAAGGATATGCAAAACGAACTAAAACGCATCCAACAGGCTATGGGCATCACCTTTATTTATGTGACCCACGACCAGGAAGAGGCGCTTTCCATGTCCGATACCGTGGTGGTTATGGACAAGGGCCGTATCCAGCAGATCGGCAAGCCTGAGGACATTTATAACGAGCCGAAGAATGCTTTCGTAGCAGACTTCATCGGCGAGAGTAACATTTTGGACGGCGTTATGTTGTCTGACTACAAGGTAAAATTCTTCGGTCGGGTATTCGACTGCGTGGACGCAGGTTTCGCTCAGGGTGAGCCTGTGGATGTGGTCATCCGTCCCGAGGACATTGACTTCGTACCTGCCGGCGAGGGCCACTTGGTAGGCACGGTTACCTCTGTTACATTCAAAGGCCTTAACTACGATATTATTGTGGACTTCCGTGGATTTAAGTGGCTGATTCAGACCACCGACTACCACGGTGAGGGCGAGACAGTAGGCATCCGGCTGAATCCCGAAGACATCCACATTATGCACAAGAGTGAATACTCCGGTATGTTCGGTGATTACAGTTCCTACTCTGCCGAGTACGACGAACTGACGGAGGATGCAGACGATGAAGAAGAATAAGTCCATTCTCCTGAGCGGTCCTTATATTCTTTGGATGCTCCTGTTCACCCTGATTCCTTTGGGTGTGATGGGTTACTATGCCCTGACTGACCCGGACACTGGGGCGTTTACCTTGGGCAATCTCCGGGATTTGGGACTGTTCCTACCCACATTGGGCACATCTGTATGGTATTCCATTTTGTCTGCAGCCATCTGTCTGCTGCTGGGATATCCGGTAGCCTATTTCATCGCCCAGCGCTCTGCCGTTACCCAGAAAATCCTGTATATGCTGGTGATGCTGCCTATGTGTATGAGTTTCCTGCTGCGTACCCTTGCATGGGTAGGTCTGCTGGAGACCAACGGCATTATCAATGTACTGTTGGGCAAATTAGGTATTGGCGCGGTAGAGATTATTGGCACTTCCGGCGCGGTGATCTTGGGTATGGTATACAACTACCTGCCCTATATGATCCTGCCGCTGTACGCGGTGATCGTGAAGATCGACCGTCGGCTGATCGAGGCCGCGGAAGACTTAGGCTGCAACGGATCGCAGGTGTTTGGCCGCGTGGTGCTGCCCCTGAGTATGCCCGGTATCCTCTCCGGCATTACCATGGTATTTGTACCTGCGGTTTCTACCTTCTACATCTCCCAAAAACTGGGCGGCGCGGAGACCATGCTCATCGGCGACGTGATCGAAAAGCAGTTCAAGACCAGCAACAACCCTAATATGGGCGCGGCGCTGAGTTTGCTTCTGATGCTGATGGTGCTGGTTTGCACCGGTATTATGAACCGCTTTGGCGGTGAGGACGAGGAAGGCGGTGTGGTGGTATGAAGAAAACCAACCGAATTCTGACCATCCTGATCTTTGCCTTCTTGTATCTGCCGATGGTGGTGCTGATCGCTGCGTCTTTCAACACCGGCAAAGATTTGACCATTTTTGAAGGCTTTACGCTGGCTCAGTACAAAGCGCTGTTCCAAGATGAAGATCTGCTGGCGCTTTTGGGCAACTCCCTGCTGATCTCCATCATTTCCACCGCCGTGGCCACTGCTTTCGGCACACTGTCTGCGGTGGGTATTCACAACTTAAATCCACGGCTGCGGAAAACCGTTATGGGTCTGACCAACATCCCCATGACCAACCCGGATGTCGTTACCGGTATTTCCCTGTCTCTGCTGTTTGTGTTTGTAGGCACTACCCTGCTGCACAAAAAGGAAAGTCTGAATTTCTGGACGCTGCTGATCGCCCATATTACATTCAACCTGCCCTACGTCATTTTGAATGTGATGCCCAAGTTAAAGCAGATGAATCCGGCTTTGCAGGACGCGGCTATGGACTTGGGCTGCACCCCGGTGCAATCCTTCTTTAAGGTGACCATTCACGAAATTATGCCCGGCATCATTTCCGGCGCCATTATGGCCTTTACCATGAGTCTGGACGATTTCGTGATCAGTTACTTCGTTTCCGGTAACGGATTCCTCACCCTGCCGGTGGAGATCTACTCCTACACCAAAAAGCCTATGCAGCCCCGGGTCTACGCCATGTTTACCCTGCTGTTTTTGCTGATCTTTGTGCTGATGGTCAGTATGAATCTGCTGCAGATCCGCTCTGACCGAAAAAAAATCAGCAAGGAGGCCCGGTCTCTTACCCCCGGTCAGAAGATCTTCCGTCGGGTTTGCGCCGGCGTATGCGCTGTAGCGGTACTGTTTGGCTGCGGCTGGCTGATCTTCTCCACCCGTCAGGATAAGATCACCCTGAATGTGATGAACTGGGGTCAGAACATCGCTGACGGCAGCGACGGCACGATGGATATCGTAGCGGCGTTCGAGGAGAAGTACCCCAACATTGATGTGAATTACACCACTTATGATTCCAACGAATCGTTGTACGCCAAGTTGGCCGGCGGCGGTCTGACTGTGGATCTGATTATTCCGTCGGACTATATGATCGCCCGGCTGATTTCCGAGGATATGCTCCTGCCTCTGAATTTTGACAACATCCCCAACTACAAGTTCGTGCAGGAGGAATTCAAGAACACTGCCTACGACCCGGATAATCAATACTCCGTTCCCTACACCTGGGGCACTGTGGGTATTCTGTATAATTCCAAGTTCGTGGACGAGGCTGATGTTACCGGCTGGGAACTGCTTTGGAATGAAAAATACAAGGGCAAAATTCTCCAGTTTGACAATTCCCGGGACGCATTCGGTGTTGCTCAACTGCTCTCCGGCATCAGCATCAACACCACCGATGAGTCGGAACTGAAACAGGCAGCAAACAAACTGGCGGAACAGAATCCTTTGGTGCGGCAGTACGTTATGGACCAGATCTACGGCATTATGGAGGGCGAAAACGCCTGGATCGCCCCCTACTACGCCGGCGACTGTATGATGATGATGGACGCAAATCCCGATCTGCAGTTCTATCTGCCGGAGGAGCAGGGCTTCAACTTGTTCATCGACGCCATGTGTATCCCCTCCTGCAGTGAGAACAAAGAGGCTGCAGAAAAGTTCATCAACTTCCTATGTGAGCCGGAAATCTCCGGCGCCAATATGGACTATATCTGCTACGCCTCTCCCATCGAGGGCGCAAGAGATTATATGGATGAATATTTGGCGGAAAGCGACGTGATCTATCCGGAGCAGTCCATTTTGGACAAGGGCGACAGTTATCTGTTCTTGCCGGCAGAAACCAATCGGCTGATGGATAATCTGTTCTTAGAGATCCGAATCGCCGGTCAGCAACCGGAAGAAGATGAAGAAACCTCTATCATGCCGGTGATCCTGACCTTTGCCGGTCTGGGCGCGGCGGCTATCTTCCTATTCCTGCCTAAGCGGAAACGAAAATAAGCAACAAAAACCCGCATACACGATATCGTGTATGCGGATTTCTTTTTCTCTTACAGATGGCTCT
>JAZSRS010000089.1:0-3993 GCA_045538595.1 Faecousia sp.
GGTTTGTGCCAACAGCACAAACCGGGGCAGTTTGATGAAACCGGAAAGTTTTAATCGTAATAGTTGCAGGTCAGCAGCAGGTTGCTGATTTTTTGAAATTCTTGCATCCGTTCTTCCATAGTGGCAACTTCCTCTTCAGAAATCTCCCGACCGGTTTTATTCTCTATGACCCGGCCCTTTTTGTAGGCCACACCGTTGCAGATCCAACTGCCGTCAGGGAACAGGGCGTAACCTTCGTAGTTGGGGTCAAAAGCGTCTTGTCCCAGATAGGGATACGGAGAGTCGATGCCCATTAAATTCAGCACAGTAGGCAGCAGATCTGCGGTATTCAGGGTCTTGTCTACTTTTATATCAGGGCAGTCAGCCGACCAAATGAAACAGGGCGTCTTTTCTAGCAGAAGTATATCGTCCACATTGGAGTGGGCATAAAGTTCCTGCATATTTTTATACCCATAGGTGTAGTGGTCGGTCATGGCGATGATCACTGTGTTCTCCAACTGACCTTCCGCTTCCAGTTCTTGCAAAAGCCGGGCAAACATATCGTCCACCAACTTGGCTTTCGCTCTGGCGCAATCCTCTTCTTCGCTGCCGTAGAGACCCTTGTAGTGGGGATACTGCCGCAAGGCATAGGCGCTGAGAACTTCGTTGTACTGATAACTTAAATGCGCAGACCGGGTAATGATGGTGTTAAAGGTAGGGCCTTCCCGGAAGAACAATTCCCGGATTTCCGCTATATCGAACAGCAGTTCGTCGCTGTACAGAGCATTCTTGTCCGTGGTGTAATCCTGATAGGCGATATAGGCTTCATACCCCATCGCCGGCTCAAATGCGCCGCGACTGTAGAAGGCCGGATCGTTGTAGTGAAATACAAGACTGGAGTAGCCGTTTTGGGTCATCTGGGAGGCAATGGACTGATTGAAACCGTTGGTGACATAGTCGAAAAGATACCGACCGGTGGTGGGCAGATAAATGCCGGTGTTCATACAGAATTCCGAGTTTAGCGTCCGGGCGCTACCGTATCCCGGGGTGTAGAAATCGGTAAACTCGATGCCCTCCGATATCAGTTTTTGAATCGTGGGGGTGTCTTGTTGGGTGATCATCCAGTCGTCCATAGACTCCATCAGTACCAGTACCACATTCTTGCCTTGGAACAGACCGGCCATTTCATTATCCTGATGTTCGTCCCGCTTGGCAAAGTAGGCGTCGATCTCCTGAGATTGTTGCTGAACCTGCTTTCGATACTGGGGTGTCAGGGGGAAAATTTCGTTTACCCAAATATCCCGCATAGTCAACTGATAAATACCGGTGATGTTATAAACCTTTTGCGCGTCATACATCGTGGTGTAAGTGGCCCGGTAAGAGGAGGACTGCCCGTATTCAGAGTGAGTGCCCCAAACATCCTTATCCCGGGTAAAGACCAGTTCCGGAATGAAGAACAGAGAAGTAAAAAAAATCAAACCGGAGAGCAAATAGGGCAGACGGAATAGGATCTTCTTAGGGTTTTGGGGAAAATACCATAGGATCAGTACACCAAAGCCGATCATCACCGGCAGGCTGAGCCACCACAGGAGAGAAAACTGTGAGAGGACATCACCCAGATAGTCAGCGCCTTCACCGGCAAAACCGATGGTAGAGAACCACATCATCTTGCCGAAAACAGAGCAGTATCCCGCTTGGGCAACGGTCCAAAGCAGCATCACAAAGTAAACCACACCGTAAGCGATCCGGGCAGCCAGCCGGGGCAGAAACAGAATCAAGCCGCTCAACATCAGCGCCCACGCAGCGCCGAACAGCAGTCCGGTAAGGCTTTCCGGTTTCAGCAACAGATTGGCCAGCAGTTCCACAGAGAACAACGAGCCAAATAACACAAAGAAACCCAGCGGATACCGCCAAAGGGAAGGCTTGCTGACAGATTCCTCCACAGATTCCTGTACTTCTTCATCAAAGAGTTCGTAATCGTCCAAAGAAAAGTCCTCCAAAATAGGAAAGTATCCCTAGTGTACCACAAAAAATAGGCGAAAACAACAGTTTTTGATAGAACCATATAGGAAATCTTGCCAGCCGCCATTTCAGAATATTCTTCCGATACTCGAACGCACAAAAAGACCAACCCATAAGGATTGGTCTTTTGATGGTGGTCGCGCTCCATTATGTATTATATCAGAATTACGATTATCAGAGAGGTTATAGGCTTTAGAAAAAGCGAACCTATTACATTTAAAATAATTCGTCCGCCCAATAATTCCGGGATAGAAGTGCCCCCATTTTTGCTTCTAATCTTTTCTTTGATATGCATTTTATAAATGGCATCACCGAAAAAACCCCAAAAAACGCAAAAAAGCGGAATCAGCAGAAGGCATTTTAGTTGTGCTTTGAGCGCTATTTCATAAAGTTTTATTTCTGCTGATGCGCCTCGCTGAACAATTTCAGGAGAATACGGTACCCCTTGTGCGTCTGTCAGTAGGTTTTTTCCGCCATGTTCGATATACGCGCGGTACGGCTCAATGTCCTCCATTAAACTTTTCATTTCATCCCTATAGGGAAGCAGAAAAATTGCAGAAAGAAATGTTGAAAGCAAGGAGACAACAATAAAGGCAATGACCGCAACCTTAAACATTCTGCGGTATAAAACCCAGTTTAACCCAAAAAAGAATGCCGACCAATTTATGTGCGCAAAAAACTTCTTATCGTGATTCTCTTTGTATATTTCTATGTACCGATCTGCGTTTTTGTCTATAAATTCTTCCCATTGCTCCCACTCAGATGAATGCATACCGTCAATAATAGAATTATTTGGCTCTGTTCCAATATGAATCTTTTTCCAACAGTTTTTGCAATATTCGTCCTTGGTTTTGCAAGTTGCACCGCAATTTGTGCATATTATAGTACTGTTATCCATAAAATCATCCTCCTGATTAAATGATAGCATATTATTACAGGTGGTGCAAAGATAAAAGTAATGCATTTGCGGCATCAAAGGGAGATACCGAAGGGATGTCTTTTTGCGGAAGAGCCGCCTTTGGAAGTTGTCCCCCAAATACCCATACCAAACAAAAACACCAGCCGCACCGTAAAAACGTAAAGGCTGGTGTTTTTGTTGTTTGGCTGTTACGAACTATTTAGATGCCAACTAATCAAAATCAATATCTAAATTGTATATTCCGTATCCACTATCATTTTTTACAATTTCAATTTCCATTTGAATAATTTTATCGGAAGCCGCAATTTTCATTGTCAAACTGTATGCAGAACCACCAACCGAACTATCATACAACGACGATTTAAATCCGATATATTTCTCAATATTTAAACTTGAAAAGTCAACATTTTTTTCGTTTTCCAAGGTTTCAAAAAACACTTGAAGGTCAGCTGGACGCTCAGGATGCAAAAATTCTTCTGCCGCCTTATAGTCTTCAACCTCTATTTTTTCAAAAAATGCGTTTATATGAGATTTGGCTTCGTCACCTGAAATTCCACCGGAACAAGCGCAAAGCGAGAAGACAAAAACCAAAGCCAAAATTATACCGATAAATCTTTTCATTTGCTATTCTCCTTTCCAGCGTTAAGGATATTTTAGTTATCATTAAATCTATGTTTTTATTATAACATAAATCTTAAAAAACACAAGGCGCAATATATTTTGTTCGCTCAAATCCATCTTGACGTAAATCTTATATTTCGTCTGCGGAGCAGACGCCGAACTTCTTCACTATTCACTATTACTTATTACCTCCCAAAAATCCCGTGAAAAACTTTATTTTAAATTAAGAGTGAAGAGGTAAGAGTGAAAAAGTAAAAATCCCCGTACTATCGTACGAGGATTTTTGGTGGGGGAGGACGGATTCGAACCATCGAAGCGATACGCAGCAGATTTACAGTCTGTCCCCTTTGGCCACTCGGGAACTCCCCCATATTCATTTATGCCCGCCCCGTTTGGAGCCGGTAGACGGACTCGAACCCCCGACCTGCTGATTACAAATCAGCTGCTCTACC
>JAZSRS010000165.1:0-2983 GCA_045538595.1 Faecousia sp.
CAATAAGATACCGATCAGCCGTGTTCTGCCACCATAAACTGTAACATACAGATCTCCTGCACCGACACAGAGGTTATTTAAGTCTGGCGCGCCCTGAAATTGCAGTAGTTTGGCCATTTCCTTTACCGCCTGTCCAAATACAGCAGCCTGAGAATTATAGTGCAATTCACTGTCAAGACCAAATTGCTTTTGATTCAAACCAACAGTCAGAGCAATACCCAGTGCATATCCGTTTTTCAGCGCAACGGCACTTTCGATGCCTACAATATCCTGTGACAGACTGATGTGATAATAATCTGTGGACATGATGGATTTCAGATATTGCAAATCATCCATATTGCTGCCGCAGAAGGCAACTTCTGTCTGATCGTGTTGCACCAATTCATAACTGGTGCAAGGGCCACCAACGGCATTGAGAGAGATTTTTTTTCCTAATTGGTCTAACTTTCTCTGCCAGAGATCCGGATATGTAACAAGTCTGCCGTCCTCGGTATCCATCAGGCCTTTGGTTACGGACAGCACTCGCATACCCTCCGGCAAGATGGGGAGGATCTCATTTGCAAACCAATCCACTCCAAAACTGCTGATGCCACCGATCACCATATCAGCGCTTTTGACTGCAGTTAGAACATCTTCAATGTGATAGAATTCAATGCCTGCAGGAAAGGGGAGAGGCAGTTTGGGGTGTTTATTGGTTTTCTTGCAAGCATCTATAATATCCCGATCCAGCGGTGTTCCCACCAGTCGGACGCAATGTCCGTTCTCCCGTGCAGGAAAGGCGAGGGCAGAACCCATCATACCTGCACCGATTATTGTAACTGTAGCCATGTTCGTTCCTCCGCATTTGACAATTTAAGAATTTTTCAGTATGATAATAACATGTCAGGTTGTATAAATCAACTGCGGAGGAACGGAATTGAAAGATTATTTAAGTGCAGAAAATTGCCCTTGTGGTAAGTCGCATAATGTGTTGGTCGATGAAGTTGTTCTCGGTAAAAATGCTATCAGCAGGTTACCGGAATTTATCTATAAGTATAATGCAAAGAAGCCTTTTTTGCTGGCGGATCGCAATACATTTGCGGCAGCCGGAGAAAAGGTGTGTAATGTACTGGATTTTTCCGGCATTTCATACAAGCAGTATATTTTTGATTGCGATAATTTAGAGCCAAACGAACAGGCTGTAGGTTCTGCTGTGATGCACTATGATGTTTCCTGTGATCTGATTATCGGGATCGGCTCCGGCGTGGTCAATGATATTGGAAAAATTCTCAGCAGCATTTCCGGAAAAAAATACATAATTGTTGCTACAGCGCCCTCAATGGACGGCTATGCATCGGCCACATCGTCTATGTCTATGGACGGTTTGAAGGTGTCTCTTAATACCCGTTGTGCAGATATAATCATTGGTGATACAAATGTGCTTAAAAATGCACCTCTGCAGTTATTAAAAGCCGGATTGGGTGATATGCTTGCCAAATATGTAAGCATTGCGGAGTGGAGAATTGCTCATATCATTACCGGTGAATATTATTGTGAACAGGTTGCAGACCTGATTCGACAGGCACTGAAAAAATGCGTAGATAACGCTGAAGGTTTGCTGAGACGGGATGAGAAAGCCGTAGAGGCCGTTTTTGAAGGACTGGTGTTAGGTGGTGTCGCGATGGCTTATGCCGGCGTATCCAGACCTGCGTCCGGTGTGGAGCATTATTTTTCTCATATTTGGGATATGCGTGGACTGGAGTTTGGTACGCCTGTTGATCTTCATGGCATTCAATGCGCCGTCGGTACTCTGCTGGCAGCAAAACTTTATGATAAACTGATAAATATTTCACCTGATCACGAAAAAGCGGTGCAATATGTACAAGAGTTTTCCTATACAGACTGGAAGGAGTCCCTAAGACAACTTCTAGGAAGTAGCGCTGAAACGATGATCAATCAGGAATTGCGGGAGCAAAAATACGATAAGTCTAGCCACGCTGCTCGTTTTGATATAATATCGAAAAACTGGGATGATGTTTTGCTGATTTTGCGGGAAGAACTGCCCTCTGCCAAAGAGATTGAAAGAATCCTTGATATGGTTGGCATCCCTAAGGACTATACTGAACTGGGTATAGATAGAGATGTTGCAAGAATGACATTCAAGGCAACAAAAGATATCCGTGATAAGTATGTGCTCTCACGGCTGGCTTGGGATCTGGGTGTGTTAGACGAATTGTGTGAATGTCTGTAAGGAGTGGACTATGGATCAAGAGAAACTGTTGCGAGGAATTCAACTCTATCTTTTTGATATGGATGGAACACTTTATCTTGGAAACAGATTATATGATTTTACCCCTGAATTATTGCAAATAATTCGTGAAACCGGAAGAAAATACCTTTTTATGACCAATAACTCTTCCAAAAGTGTGGAGGACTATATTAAAAAACTGAGTAATTTAGGCATTAGTGCCACGAGAGACGATTTTGTTACTTCCTCTCAGGCAACGGCATATTATTTGAAACAAAATCATCCTAGCCGAAGACTCTATGTATGCGGTACGGCATCGTTAAAAAAGGAATTGGAGCAGGAAGGATTTACGGTTACGGAGTCTCTTGATCAAGTAGATTGCATTGTCATGGGTTTCGATACAGAATTGACATTTCAAAAATTGGAAGATGTCTGTAAACTGCTTTTAACCCGGGAAGAAATTCTCTATATTGCCACCAATCCAGATTATGTTTGCCCCACAGAGTTTGGCAGCGTGCCGGATTGCGGTAGTGTGTGTGATATGGTTTTTAACGCAACCGGCAAACGACCTGTTGTGATCGGAAAGCCCAGTCCTCTAATGCCTACATTGGCAATGAAACGATATGGCTACCGAAAGGAAGAAACTGCGGTGGTTGGAGATCGGATCTACACGGATGTCAAATCCGGAATTAATGCAGGTATCACCGGCATCTTAGTGATGAGCGGAGAAACCACCCAAGAGATTCTTGAACAGAC
>JAZSRS010000019.1:0-12362 GCA_045538595.1 Faecousia sp.
CGCCGGCGGTGAAAATCAGATAGTTACGTGCAACGATACCGTGCACGTCGCAGCCACAGATACCTCTGGGGCTCTTGGGAGTAATACGGCAGGGGCCCATGGAGCAGATACGGCAGCAGGTACCTGCTTCGCCGAATCCACAGTGGGGAGTTTGATTCTTGACTCTCTGCTGCCAAGTGTCAGCGCCGACCTTGCTTGCGGTTTCCAGCAATTCGTTGGTGGCGGCTTCCATTTCCTCGACAGTTGTTAAGAATGCCCAATCCTTCAATGTGATTTCCTCCTATAACATAATTCTCGTGGCAATACGAAGAGCGTACTGCCACATAGTACATCGATTTTATTGTACTCCATTGGCGGCCGAAAGTCAATGATAATTTACCTATAAATCGACGAATTTACCGATCCCCCGGGAGGGGATTTCCGGGAATGTGAACAAGCAAAAGCCGCGATTCCAAAAACAGGAAAAATTCCTTTGGAATCGCGGCAATATGCTTATAAGAATTTACATACCAGCGGGAAGAGAAATGTAGTGAAGATTCCTGCAACAACCAGGGAAAGACTGCTGACTGCGCCGGTAAGCGCATCCAGTTCCGTGGCCTTGGAAGTGCCGCCCAGGTGGGAGGAAGTACCGAAGGCAACGCCTCGGCTGATGGGGTCATTCAATTTCAGAATTTTACACAGAGTGACACCCAGAAGATTGCCCAGAATACCGGTGAGAATGATCACCACCAGAGAAAGGGAGGGAACGCCGCCGTTCTGTTCCGACAGTTCCATACCCAAAGCAGAGGTGATGGATTTGGGCAACAGGGAGACGGTGATCTGCCGATCCAAAGAGAATAACCGACACAGGAAGAACACCACAATAAGACTTGCCACAGCCCCGGCAAAAATGCCGATCAGGATGGCAGGCAGATTCTTTTTCAGCACCTTCAATTGTTGATACAGTGGGACGGCCAGACAGATGGTAGCCGGTGTCAGCAGCCAAGACAGGCCTTCCGTACCGTCGGCATAGTCTTTGGGATCAATACCTGTCAGGAGCAAAACACCGATCACCAAGATCGCGCCGATGAGAATGGGGTTGCACAAAGGGAAACGGGTTTTCTTCTGAAGCCAATGTCCCACGGCAAAGGCGGCTAGCGTCAAAGCCACATGAAACAGGGAAAGGGAGGAGAGAAGATCAGCCATTATCCTGTTCCTCCTTTCGCTTGTGCAGCCATTTGGTTACCAGACCGCTGACGGCAAAGACTACCAAGGTGGACACTACCAAAATGACGCAAATCGCCACCGCATTTGGGCCGATAATGTCCCAAAATTGCAGTAATTTTGCAGCAGGAGCCACAAATAGCAAAGGAATGATGGAAACAAGAAACGATGAGGCGCCAGCCACTTTCTCCTCTTTCAGCAGGCCTGTTGCCAATGCGAGCAGCAAAAGCAGCATGCCGTAAACCGCGGAGGGAACCGGCAGGGGAATCAGCGCCTGCAACAGTTCGCCCAAAAAGGAAAACAGCAGGATGATTGCAAACTGGGGAATATATTTCATAATTGTTACCTCGCGCCAAAACAAAAATTATATGGCGGCGTTTTCTGTCAGATTTCGAATTTCTTCTGCAACGGTGCAACTTAGGGCATGAATGCAGGTTTCAAAGCAGCAATCCACTTCAGAAAGTTCACAATCTTCCACCACAACCGCCACCACACGGCTTTGGTCCAGTTGGCGGCAGTAGCCGGTGAAAAAGTATTCTTTTTCCATATGTTAAGCCTCCACAACACAGTAGCCCATAGGGACTAATTTGTCCGTCAAACCCCGGCTTAGGAGAATCTTTTCTGTGGGAACTTCCCAAGGCTCACTGCTACGGTTGATGTAAATATCCAACCGCTTGCCGTTGTAGGAACGGGAGAAACCCAACCTGCCGCTGTCAAACCGGAAGAAAGTGATATCTCCCAGCCGCAAAGCCTCCTCAGTTTTCCGCAGATCGCCCAAGGATTTGTAGTGGTCCAGCAGAGTTTGGTCTTCCTGTCCCCAAGGATAGGTTCTGCGGTTGAAGGGATCTTTGTGTCCTTCCATACCCACTTCGTCGCCGTAATAGATACTGGGCGCGCCGGGCAGGGCGTACTGCAGAAAAGATGCGATTCTTAGCAGTTCTGTGGCAGTTTGCCGCTGACCGGGTGTTAGTTTCCGCCGGGCGTATTCTTCCCGGCTGCCCTGAAAGTCATCGACCAAAGCGGTGAGGATTCGGGGTGTATCGTGAGAGCCCAGCAGATTCATATTGCAGGCAAGCACCTGGGGCGGATAATTTTCCGCAATGCCCATAACCGTTTCCTTCAACCACCGACCGTCATCTCTGCCTTTTATAAAGTTCAAAATGGCGGTACGGAAGGGGTAGTTCATACAGGAGTCCAGTTCCCCGTCTGCAAAGTACCGACGGCGGATGTCGTAAGAGATTTTGTTGGATGCATCTTCCCATACTTCGCCGATCAAAAGGGCGTCGGATTTGATCTCCCGAATCCGGTTTTTCAGTTGCAGCACAAAACTGTCCGGCAGTTCGTCCACCACATCCAGTCGGAAACCGTCAGCCCCCAGATTCAGCCAGTGAGCCACCACAGAATCCTCGTTGCGGATAATATAATCCAGAAACGCGGGGTCGGTTTTGTTCACAGTGGGCAGGGTGTCGAATCCCCACCAACTGTTGTACTTGTGGGGGTACTCATAAAAAGTGTACCAAGAGTAGAACGGAGAATCTGGCGAAGCGCAGGCATCTTGGAAATATACACTGTCTGACCCAGTGTGGGAGTATACCCCGTCCAGTACGACCCGGATACCGTACCGGTGAGCAGTATCGCACAGAATGCGGAAGTCTTCTGCTGTGCCCAGCATAGGGTCGGGGGTCTTGTAATCATAAGTGTCGTACCGGTGATTAGAGAAACTTTTGCTGATGGGATTCAGGTACAAAATGGTCGTTCCCAAAGAGGCAATATAGTCCATTTTCTCTGTGATTCCCCGGAAATTGCCGCCAAAAAAGTCGTTATTCCAAACTTTTCCACAGGCGTCCGGCATCCAGTCCACCTCTTCGTCCCAATCCTTATGGACAGTATACGGGGTCAGTTTTCCTTGCAGATCCGTTTCACCGGATCTGCAGAATCGGTCGGGGAAAACCTGATAAATGACAGCACCCTTTGCCCAGTCCGGGGTGGTGAAATCTTTAGGCGTACAGGTGATCTGCCACCGGTCACCGGCCTCCATATTGGTATCACTGCCATACTTGAATAAGCGGAAGGAATCCTCCGGTTTGTAGATGCGGAAGTAATAAAAATACAACCCCGCATCCATTAGCGAAAAACTGCCGGAGAAGATATCGTACCCGTCCTTGACAGACACCTTTTCCATAGTGACAACCACCTGCCGTGAGCCATCGTCTGCGTCTAAAATACATTCTGCCCTGACAGTACCCACCGAGGAGGGAATATGAATACGCAGCGTGCAAGACTGCCCTTGGGAAAGTGTTCCGAAGGGTTCTTTGAACATAGATTTTTGGGAATCAAACAAAATTCGCATGGATATGCTCCTGAATGTAAAAATTACTTATAGAATACGGCATTTTGGAGAAAAGGTCAAGAAAAACCGGAGCATTTTATGCTCCGGTTTTTAGGTTATCCGTTTAACATTCTTTCAAACAATGCCATATACCGACCGGCCGGCTTATCCCAACTGAAATCCTGCTCCATATCCGTTTTCTGCAGGGCGCGGAACTGGGCGGGTTTGTCCTTGTAAAGATGCAAACACCGTTTCAGCGCACCCAAAAAGTCGTCGGCGTTGTAACTTTGGAATGTGAAGCCCAAACCGCCCTGGCCGTTTTCGTCAGCAGAGGGAACGGTGTCCTTCAGACCGCCGGTGGCGTGGACCACAGGTACAGTGCCGTACCGCATAGCATTCATTTGACTGAGGCCGCAGGGCTCACTCTTGGAGGGCATCAGATAGATGTCACCGCCGGCATAGATCCGAGCCGCCAAGCCTAAATTGAAGGTGACCTTGGCAGCCACCCGATCGGGGAATTCCCGGGCCAAACCTAAGAAGAAATTCTCGTACTGGGCTTCGCCTGTGCCTAAGATCAATAACTGACAATCCTCTTCCCACAGCAGTTGCCGGGCAATGTGGCACAGAAGATCCAATCCCTTGTGTCCTGCCAGCCGGGTAACCATCACCATCAGGGGCACATCAGGCCGTACAGGCAACCCCACTTCCTCCTGCAGTTTTGCTTTACATACCGCCTTGCCCTCCGTAAGGGTCTCTGCGTTGTAATGGCAGGGGATCGCTGGATCAGTCTCCGGGTTGAATGTGTTTACATCAATGCCGTTGGTAATACCGGTGAGTTTACCCGCGTTACCCGCCAGCACGGAATCCATTCCGTGGGCGTAGTAGGGATACATCAGTTCCTTTGCGTAGGTTTCGGAAACGGTGGTCACCAGATCGGCAGTTTCAATAGCGCCTTTCATAGTGTTTACCATACCGCTCATATCCAGCCGCTCCCGATATTCCCATGGCAGAGACAGTACATCATCAAAGAAATCGTTGTTGGCCCAACCCTGATATTCCACATTGTGAATGGTAAACATACACCGGGTGTTTGGGAAGAAGGGATAGTACTGGGATTTTAAGAATACCGGTACAAGAGATGTCTGCCAGTCGTTGCACTGGATCACATCGGGGATAAAATCCAAAGACACCAGCGCATCCAGACAGGCTTTAGAGAAATAGGCATACCGTTCTCCGTCATCGCCGTGGCCATAGACCGCGCCGCCCCGGCCACCAAAGTAGTACAGACTGTCGATAAAGTAGACCTGCACGCCGTCGGCGCAGTTTTTCAGCCGCCGGATACCGGCATACTGTTGCCGCCAACCCAATGCCACCTGAAACTGTGTTGCCAGTTCTGTCTCGCATGCGGGATTGTCTAGAATTTTCTTATAATAGGGCAAAAACAGGACGACTTCGTTTCCGGGAATTCGGGCCAATGCCGAGGGCAGCGCCTCCATCACATCGCCCAGTCCGCCGGACTTGATATAGGGAGCGCCTTCCGAAGCCAGAATGGCAATTTTCATACAATTTCTCCTCGTTTGATGATAATGGGCATACTGGCAGTACCGATCAGACGGGTGTTGGGATGTACTACCACATCCTTGTCCAAAATCACATATTTCAGTTCGCAGTTTTCGCCTACAACAGTGTCGTTCATGATCAGGCAGTTTTCAATGTCGCAGCCTTCCTGCACGGTGACTTGCCGGAACAGAACACTGTTGCGTACGTTGCCTTCCAGCATACAGCCGTCGGCCACGATACAGTTGTCAATGGCGGAGTTTTCCCCATAGTAACTGGGTACTCTGTCCCGGACCTTGGTATACACTGGATGGTTGTAGTAAAACAGGTCGTGGCGGATATCCTTGTCCAGCAGGGACAGAGAGTTGCGGAAATACTCCTGAACGTTCTCATTGAACATAGCAAGGCCGGGGAACTGATAAACATTCACCGTAATTTTACCTGCCTGCCAAGAACCCAGCACCAGATCCCGGTCCATATGGAACAGATTCCGGGCGATGCACTCTTTGATCAGTTTCTTCAGCAGTTGCTTTGACAGGACAAACAGATCCATAGATGCCAAATATTCTGCCGGCGCAATATAGTCCACCGCCATATCGGCGATCTCGCCGTTTTCATCCAGTTTGATGGCCAAGTCCAACTGCTTTGCACCATTGGCAATACCGGACTTCATAACCACAGTAATATCTTTTCCGCTGACAATATGGGCGTTCAGTACATCATTCAGGTCGATGTTGCACAGGATCGCAGAATCCGCCATAATTACATATTCGTCATCTGCGCCGAAGTTCAGGAAGCCCATAGCATTGTGGATGGTTTCCAGTTTTCCCCGATAGTTGTGGGAATCGGACATGGCATAGGGAGTCAAAAATTCCATGCCGCCCTCTTCCAGTTCCAGACCCCATTCTTCACCGGAGCCGATGTGGTTGATCAGACTCTGGTAATTCTGCCGGGAGATAATGCCGATGTGGCGAATGCCGGCGTGGGACATATTGGAAAGGTGGAAGTCGATCTGACGGTAACGGCCGCCGAAGGGGATACTACCCATGGTGCGCTTATCGCTGAGACCGCCCATATTGGCGTCGTTGGCGAAAATAATACCCATTACATTCATAATGATCCCCCTCCTTTATAGCATTTCACCGGGCAGCAGCACGGTGTTTTCTTCAATAACAGCGCCCTTTGCGGCAACGCTGATCTTCTTCTCATCCCCGGGTTTGAAGACACCGCCCACCACGGCGTTGCGGCGCACGATGGAATTTTCACCCAGAATGGCGTGACGGACAATGGCGCCAGATTCAATCATTACGCCAGGCATGACCACAGAGTCCTCCACGATCGCCCCTTCTCCTACGGTGCAGCCGGTGGAGATCACGCTGTGGCAGACCGTGCCGTAAATTTCAGAGCCTTCGGCAATGAAACAGTTGACGGTCTTGGCGTGCTGATCAATATAGGAAGAGGGCAGGGCGTTGTTCCGGGCGTAGATTCTGCTGCGTTCGTCACCCCGAATGTTAAATTCGGGATTCTTGCCCAGCAGTTCCATATTGGCTTCCCACAGGGAATCAATAGTACCCACATCTTTCCAATAACCGTCAAAGGGATAGGCCATCATTTTGTGGCCTGCGTTCAGCAGATTGGGGATGATGTTTTTGCCAAAGTCATTGGAGGATTTGGGGTCGGCCTCGTCCGCCTGCAGAGCCTCCCGCAGTACATTCCAGTTGAACACATAGATGCCCATAGAGGCATTGGTGGACTTAGGCTTGGCGGGCTTCTCTTCAAACTCATAAATGGAGTTGTCCGGATTGGTGTTGAGAATACCAAACCGGCTGGCTTCGCTTAAGGGCACATTCCGCACAGCGATGGTGCAGGAGGCGCTGTTCTTCTCGTGATATTCCACCATGGCGTTGTAATCCATCTTGTAGATATGGTCGCCGGAGAGGATCACCACATAATCCGGTTGGAAACGCTCGATAAAATCAATATTCTGATAAATGGCGTTGGCAGTGCCTTTGTACCAACCGCTCTTCTTGTCGTGCCGCTCATAGGGAGGCAGGACCTGGGCGCAACTGTGGGTCTTGTTCAAACCCCAGGGCTGGCCGTTTCCTATGTATTCATTCAGTTCCAGCGGCTGATACTGGGTGAGGATACCCACGGTGTCAATGCCGGAGTTGACGCAGTTACTCAGGGGAAAGTCGATGATTCTGTACTTGCCGCCGAAGGGAACGGCGGGTTTTGCGGTCATTTCGGTCAAGACCTTCAAACGGCTGCCCTGACCGCCTGCCAACAACATGGTTATGCAACGCTTTTTCTGAAAATGCATGGTTACAGTTCTCCTTAAATATAAGATGGAAGGGGAAAGGCAATATTCCCCACATTCTATAATTCCATATATACCATACCATATTTTATCCGGGAAAGAAAGAGGTAATTTCGCTGAAAACCGGGGCAATATTCTGTCAATGTTAACAAATAAAACAAAACGACTTGCAATCATACTGGTAATAATTACCGATAAAATGGAGAAAAAAGGGGAATGCGTGTATTTTGTGGCGGCAGAAAAGGTTGCTATTTGCGCTGCGGCGTGGTATGATAAAACAAAGTGTAAGAGAGAAGGCTATTTTTGTGGAATATAATGATGTGTATGACAGAAGCAGAAGACTAACCGGTCGCACTCATTTGCGTGGCACCAAATGGAAAACCGGCGAGTACGGTCTGATCGTCTGCGTGTGGGTCTATGATGGGGAAGGGAAATTGCTGCTGACCCGCAGAGCCCCGGAAAAATCTTACCCCGGCACTTGGGAAAACTCCGGTGGCGTGGCAAAAGCGGGAGAGACCAGCCGGCAGGCCATCGCCCGGGAACTGTTTGAAGAGACCGGCATCCGGGCAGACGAAGGGGAGTTTGAATTGCTGGATTCCGGCCGGGAGGGGTCGTTTTACTATGATTATTACTGCCTCCGCCGCAACACCCCCATATCTGAGATCGTGTTGCTGCCGGGGGAAACAGACGGTGTTCAGTGGGTCACTTTTGAGCAGGCTCATAAAATGATCGAACAGAAGCAGATCTGCAAAGTCATCGCCCGCCAATTCAGACGGCAGGAGCCTATGCTGCTAAGTCGGCAGAAGGCCAAAGAAAAACCTTGATTTTTCAAAAGAAATGCGATACAATGAAAAAAAGCGTTTTTTCATTGTCCGGCGAAGAACGCTTCTGCCGGACAAGAGAAAGCGCTTTCTTTTTTTCGAAACGAAAGGAAGGAAAACAACTATGATTCAATTAATGGAACTGGAAAAAATCAACTGCGCAGCCCCTTTGCGCTATGCCAGAGGGCATTTTGCCACCAACCACAGTCATATTAATTATTATGTGGATATCACATATCAGAAAACCCGTCTCAGCGAGGCGAAGGCCGTGGCAAAGGCCTTGGTTCCCCATTTTAATTCTACTACCATCGTAGATACGATTATGTGTCTGGACGGCACGGCTGTCATCGGCACCTGCCTTGCTGAGGAACTGACTAAGGGCGGCTTTATGAGCATCAACAGCCACCAGACCATTTATGTGGTGGAGCCGGAGTATAACGCCAATTCTCAGATGATCTTTCGGGATAATATCAAACCTATGGTGAAAGGTAAGCATGTTTTGGTGCTGATGGCCAGTATGACCACCGGTTTTACTGCCAAGCGCAGCATCGAAGCCATCGGCTATTACGGTGGCTATGTGGCAGGCGTGGCGGCAATGTACAGTGCAGTGCGGGAGACCGGCGGCTATCCTGTAGCATCGGTATACTCCTTGGGCGACCTGCCGGACTACGCCAGTTACGATTACCGGGAATGCCCCTTCTGCAAGCGGGGCCAACCCATTGATGCCCTGGTCAACAGTTTCGGCTATTCTGCGCTGTAACAGCAAATTTTATCTGCGAACACCTTTTTTGTTATTGGTCAGACCGGTAATATAGTCCATTGAGACCTTGTAGAATTTTGCAAGGGTGATTGCGTGATGCAGTGGCATTTCTCTTTCCCCCCGTTCCCATAGGGAATAGGTTTGTTGGGTGGTGTCCAGTAATTTTGCAATATCAGCCTGATGCAGGTCGTTGTCCTCTCTTAGATCCTTGAATCTTTGATAGTAGTACATATTACCGCCTCCTTTGGGTTGACAGTAACATACATACAAATAAATGTATTGACTTTACATTCATATGTGTGTATACTAAGTTCTAGGATAGGCGCGATTTGGCGTTTTATTCCGCCGAAGATTATAAAGAGAAAGAATCAGAAAGGAGCATTCAAAATGCGAAGAAGAAAGTTTACACTGTTGCTGATTGCCTGTTATTTAATTGGTATGCTTGTCTTGCCTGTGTATGCTGCCCCCACAGAGGGTACATACGGCGACAATATTCGCTGGCATTTTGATGCTGCTACCGGAACGCTTACCATCTCCGGTACAGGCGTTGCTACCGGAATCTCAGAAAGTTCTGGAGAAGCGTATGATCCTTATCGGTTGGAGATCCGCCATATTGTGATCGAAAACGGTTTCACAGAGATTGCTACATCTGCATTTAGACATTTTTTCTATCTGGAGAGTATTTCAATCGGAGATACCGTGAAAATCATTGGGGACCGTGCTTTTCTCATGAATAATAATGTAAAGTGTTTGAATTTGGGAACGGGAGTTACCACTATTGGAGAAAGTGCTTTCGATGCAATGGGGAAGTTGGAAGAATTGGTGTTGCCTTCCAGTGTTCAGAATATTGGTGTAGAGGCTTTCTCTCTGTGTGGCATCTCAGAGTTAACGATTCCGGATGGTGTTACGGTGATCAAAGAGGGCGCATTCCGGGCCAATGAAAATCTGACCCGCATTACCATACCCGTAAGTGTTACAGAGATTAAATACGCTGCTTTCAGAGACTGTAATAACCTGACAGATGTTTATTATGCCGGCACACAAGCCCAGTGGGAAGCGATTAATATTGATGATACTGTGGACGGACAGGGTGGCAGTAACTCGGCATTGTTTTCTGCAACGATTCACTATAATCACACCCATTCTTGGGATGGAGGAAAGGTGAGTGTTGCTGCCGGTTGTGAAAAGGCAGGGGAGAGGACCTATACCTGCACCGGCTGCGGAGCAAAGAAAACCGAACCGATTCCTAAACTCGCCCAGCATACTTGGGATGGTGGCACAAGAAATGCCGACACAACGGTAACGTACCATTGTACCACCTGTACTGCGGAGAAGACAGAAGGCACGCCTGTAACTAACCAGGGAGGAACAGGCAATCAACCCACAGAGCCTACCACTGGTCAAGGAGATGCAGGCAACCAGGAAACCCAGCCCAGTGTTGAGCAAGAGACCGGAACGACCCCAACCGAGGAGACTATGGCAACGGAAGAAACCCTTCCGCCAGAGGAAAACAGTATGGAAAATAATACCCCCACAAAACCTGTGGTCGGAAATAACACCCAAAATCCTGTTGATCCGGCGAAGAAATTCCCTTGGCCAGCGGTGTGTGTTGGCATAGCCGTGTTGTTGGCAGGTGGTGGCGCAGCAATTTGGTTCTGCCTGCGAAAGAGAAGAGGTTCTGCGTCCTAAGTCAATGATGATACATTATATAATATAACAAATCCCCCCTGCTTGTAGAGCAGGGGGGATTTTACCGCGTCATTACGAAACCAGTCCGCAGACTGGTTGTGGCAAGCCGTACGCCGGGGGAGAACGAATTCTCCAATTTGCTGTGCAATTTTAGAATGACAGAAAAATGAAGGTATTCAGGCAATAAAAAATCCCCGGAAAATCCGAGGCAGAATTTGGAAAAATAGATTGACAAGAGAAAATTTTGGTGATAAAATGATTTTCCATACTGTGGGAGTATACGGTTTTGTCCGACTCTCCCCAGCATGAGCATTATATCATAGGCCGGTTTGGCTGTCAAGTGTAAAAACTTACAAACTAACAACCGTTCCGTGCGTATCATTTAATGAGTAACACATCATTCCGGTAATTTACCGAAAGAAAGGCTGTGATGAATCATATGGCAATGGTCAAGGATCAGACATTTGGCAAGACAGTACGTAAGTCCTATGCGAAGTATCAGGAGATCCTGGAAATGCCCAATATGCTGAAGATCCAGAAAGACTCCTATCAATGGTTTTTGGATGAGGGTCTGCGGGAGGTCTTCAAAGATGTGGGCGTGATCGAGGACTTCTCCGGTAAGTTAGAACTGAGTTTCTTGGATTACTCCATGAACGACAAGCCCAAGTACACCATCGAGGAGTGCAAGGAGCGGGACGCCACCTACGCAAAGCCTATTAAGGTACGGGTGCGCCTGCGCAACACCGAGACCGACGAAATCAAGGAACAGGAAATCTTTATGGGAGATTTCCCCATTATGACCAATGGCGGCACCTTTGTGATCAACGGTGCTGAGCGTGTCATTGTATCCCAGATCGTCCGCAGCCCCGGTATGTACTATACCCACGATGTGGACAAGGCTGAGCAGCATACCTATACCGCTACGGTCATTCCTTACCGTGGCGCATGGCTGGAGTACGAGACTGACCTGTCTGACGTATTTTGGGTTCGTATCGACAAGAACCGCAAATTGCCCATTACCTGCCTGATCCGTGCCCTGGGCGTGGACACCGATGAGAAGATCATCGAGTTGTTCGGCAACGATCCCAGAATTATGGCAACCCTGGAGAAGGACACCTGCAAGACCCGGGAAGAGGGCCTGCTGGAGATCTACCGCCGGCTGCGTCCCGGTGAACCTCCCACGGTGGAGACTGCCATTGCCCATTTGGAAGGCTTGCTGTTTGATGCTCATCGTTATGATGTCAGCAGCGTCGGCCGTTATAAATTCAATAAGAAGATGGATATTTGGAGCCGTCTGTCCGGACAGAAGGCTGCAGAACCCATTGTTGATCCCATGACCGGTGAAATTCTGGTTATGCCCGACGAGATCATCTCCCGCGCTCGCGCCCACGAACTGTCTGATATGGGCGTTTCTGAGGCTGTGATCCAGATCGGCGATCAGAAGGTAAAGGTGTTCTCCAACCGTATGGTGGATATGTCCCGTTTCGTGGACTTTGACCCCAAGCAGTACGGCATTAAGGAGCGCGTCCGTTTCAGCGTCCTGAAGGAAATGCTGGAAACTCCCGACATTGATTGGGAGACCGCTATTGCCGAGAAGATTGACGAGCTGGTTCCCAAGCACATCATCGTAGATGACATTATGGCGTCTATCAACTACCTGAACTGCGTGGCTATGGGCATCGGCAC
>JAZSRS010000175.1:0-10801 GCA_045538595.1 Faecousia sp.
GAGGGCAAGGGCCGTTTCTTCGCTTCCGCTGCGGAGGCAATTGAAACCTACCGCGCCGAGACCGGCTGCATCGATCAGGATCTGCCTGCGTTCGTAGTCGCAAGAGACGGCGAGCCTGTGGCAAAGATCGCAAACGGCGACAGCGTGATCCTGTTCAACTTCCGGGGCGACCGGGCCCAGGAAATTTCTCTGGCATTCGACCGTAAGGACTTCGATAAGTCCGACCGTCCCGGTTACGAAGGCGTCAAGTTCGCCGGCATGCTGCAGTACGACGGCGACCTGAACATCCCCGAAAACTATCTGGTGGAGCCCCCGGTCATCACCAACACCCTCACCGAAGTCCTGTGCAAGGCAAGGATCCGGGAATATGCCCTGTCCGAGACCCAGAAATTCGGCCATGTGACTTATTTCTGGAACGGCAACCGTTCCGGCAAGGTCTGCGAGGACTTGGAAGTTTACGAGGAGATCCCCTCCGATGTGATTCCCTTTGAGCAGGCCCCTGCTATGAAGTCCAAGGAGATCACCGAGAAGATGGTGGCCGCTATGGCCTCCGGTGAATTCCAGTTCCTGCGCTGCAATTACCCCAACGGCGATATGGTGGGTCACACCGGCGTGATGGAAGCCGTTGTGTACGCGATGGAATGTGTAGACATTGGTCTGAAGGCTATTTTGGATGCTGCTGACAAGTACGGCTACACCGTGCTGATCACCGCCGATCACGGCAATGCCGATCAGATGACCGAGACCAAGAAGGGCAAGACCTCTGTACGGACTGCCCACTCCCTGAACCCCGTTCCCTTTATTATCTACGACAAGTCCCAGACTTGGACTGTGAAAGATGGTGCTTTCGGCCTGGCCAATGTGGCACCCACCGTCGTGAAGATGATGGGCCTGACCGCTCCCGACTGCTGGGAAGAAAGCATGGTTTAACAACTGAGATTAGGAGGTATTGATTTATGATCCGTCAAAACACTGAAAGTGGTTCTGTAAATGTCAGCGCCAATGTATATACGGACATTGCCGGCACCGCCGCCATTAACTGTATGAGTGTGAAAGGCATGGTGGCCCGTTCCGTATCCGATGGACTGTACCATCTGCTGCGTCGGGAATCTATGGGTAAGGGCGTGAAGGTAATGTTCCACGAAGATCGCTCCATCTCCATTGACCTGCATGTTATGGTGGGTGACGGTGTCAATCTCAATGCCGTTGCCAGAGCCATTATCGACGAAGTGCGGTATATGGTTACCAAATGCACCGGCACAAAAGTACGGGCCGTGCATGTATATATCGATTCCATTACCATTGGATAAAAGCAGAAGTTACGGAGGTAAGGACCATTGAAGCATACGATCAACGGCGCTGATTTTTCCAGACTGATGATCAGCGCGGCTGCTTCTATTGAAATAAATAAGCAGAAACTCAACGAACTGAATGTTTTCCCTGTACCGGACGGCGATACCGGCACCAATATGTCTATGACCATCAACGCCGCTGCCGCCGACCTGCGGAAGGCAGAAGATCCCTCTCTGGAGAAGGCTGCATCCATTGCCGCTGCCGCTATGCTCCGGGGCGCAAGAGGTAACTCCGGTGTGATCCTGTCCCTGCTGCTGCGGGGCATCTCCCGAAAACTGAAGGGTGCTAATATCTGTGACGGTTTACTGTGGGCGCAAGCCTTGCAGGAAGGCGTAGATGCTGCCTACAAGGCAGTTATGAAGCCTGCGGAAGGTACGATTCTCACCGTTGCCCGGCTGGCAGCCGCCAGAGCATTACAGGTCGCCAAGAAGGATAAGAAATTTGAGACTGTCCACGTGGCCGCTTTGGCAGAGGCCAAGAAAGCCCTTGCCAACACCACCAACCAAAACCCGGTACTGAAAAAGGCCGGTGTGGTGGACGCCGGCGGTAAAGGCTGGGTAGTGGCCCTGGAGGCTATGCTTTCCTCCATTCGTGGCGAAGATATCGTCGCACCCGAGAGTGTTGAATCGCAGACCGCTGAACAGGCAGATTTCTCTGATTTCAACACCGAGGACATCACCTTCACCTACTGCACCGAGTTTATCATCTCCCGGGAAAACAACAATGACCCCGAGAAACTCCGGGATTTCCTGAGTTCCTTGGGCGACAGTCTGGTTTTGGTGGACGATGAAGAGATCATCAAGGTCCATGTGCACACCAACGACCCCGGTAAGGCATTGCACGAAGCCATGGATTACGGCTCTTTCGTGACGGTGAAGATCGAAAATATGCGCCTGCAGCACACCGAAAAGGTGATGAGCGAGCAAGAATCCGCTCCCAAGATCGCAGAGCCTGAAAAGCCTTTGGGCGTGGTTTCTGTGTGCGCCGGTGACGGTCTGGCAGATGTATTCTCCAATTTGGGCGTGGACGGCATTATCTCCGGCGGTCAGACTATGAATCCCAGTACGCAAGACATCCTGGAGGCGGTGAACAAAGTGCCTGCCGAGACAGTCTTTGTGCTGCCCAACAACAAGAACATCATTATGGCCGCCCAGCAGGTAAACGATCTGACACCGAAGAATGTAATCGTGATCCCCAGTAAGACTGTGCCTCAGGGCATTACTGCTATGCTGAACTTCAATCCTGAAGGCGAAGCGCAGGAGAATGTGGACACTATGACCGAATCTTTGGACACGGTGGACACCATGCAGATCACCTACGCCGCCCGCAACTCCGACTTTGACGGCTACGACATTCACGAGGGCGATTATCTGGCTATCTACGGCAGCGCCCTGTTTGGCACTGATCAGGACATCACTGTGCTGCTGAAAGCACTGGCAGAGAAGGTCCTGGAACTGGGCAAGGAATACATTACCATTTACTACGGCGCAGACATCACAGAACAGCAAGCCCAAGTGGCTGCCGATGTGTTCAGCGAAATCTGTCCAGATGCGGATGTAAACCTGCTCTCCGGCGGTCAGCCTGTATATTACTACCTGATCTCCGCAGAATAAGTACAAAAGGGTGTGTTGCGAAACACACCCTTTTTGCAAAATCCGGGAGGTGTTCTATGAAAAACCCGAAAAACGGTTTTTTGGACGGCATTATCGCCACTGTTCGCCATCTGACCAAGCAGCGCATCAGCATCCACGCCGCCGGGGCGGGATACTTTATCGTCCTGTCTGTGTTTCCCCTGCTGGTACTGGTGTTGGGACTGTTGCGGTATACCGGTCTGCAAGTGGAAACCCTGACCAATCTGGTAGACGGTTTTCTCCCGGACGCCCTGATGCCGTCGGCCAAGCGGCTGATCGTCAGCACTTACCGGAACACCTCCGGCGCGGTGATCTCCCTGTCGGCACTCACCGGTCTTTGGTCGGCCAGCCGGGGGGTCTACGGCCTGCTCACCGGGTTAAACGCCATCTATGAGGTAAAGGAAAACCGGGGATATTTCTACACCCGGGGCATCAGCGTTTTTTACACTTTTCTGTTTCTGCTGATGCTGCTATCTACCCTTTTGCTGAATGTCTTTGGTACTACCATTTTGGAAAATATCCCTTTCCACAGCGATCTGCTGCAGTTTCTGTGGGATCTGGTGGACTGGCGGTTTGTACTGATGCTGCTATTGCAAACAGGTCTGTTTTCCGCTATGTTTATGGCGCTGCCTAACCGCAAAAACAGTTTCCGGGAGAGTTTGCCCGGGGCGTTACTGGCATCTTTCGGCTGGTTGGTATTTTCCGATCTGTATTCCATCTATGTGGAAAACTTTTCCGGCTACGCCAATATCTACGGCTCGGTGTATGCCGTGGCGCTGAGTATGCTTTGGTTATATTTTTGCATTTCCATCGTTTTTTACGGCGGCGCATTGAATCACTATCTGGCACAAAAGAGAAAGAAGGATTGATCTTATGGGTATCGGCGCGATCTTAAACCGCAAGAAAACCACCGCCTACTACTGGGCCCTCCGCCAAAAGGCAAAACATACCCCTTTCCGTCCTCTGCGGATGAGGTATCGGCTACGGCATCAGGCATATTTGGAAAAGTATGGCGGCAGCATCGGTCTGGACACCGTATTTGCGGGAATGCCTGTATTCCCCCACGGATTTCAGGGCGTTTTCATCTCCGAAGGGGCTACCATTGGCAAGGATTGCGTGATCTTCCATCAAGTGACCATTGGCTCCAACACCCTGCCGAATACCAAGCATCCCGGCAGTCCTACCATTGGGGACAATGTGTACATCGGTGCTGGAGCCAAGGTGATCGGCAGCATCCGGGTGGGCAACAATGTGCGGATCGGCGCAAACTGCGTGGTGACCCGGGATATTCCCGACAATGCCACTGTCGTGCTGGAAAATCCCCGGGTGATCCTACGGGACACGCCCCGGGACAACCGCTATGTTCCCTACGAACGAAAATAATCACAAAAAGTGCCTTGGAGAAATCTCCAAGGCACTTTTTACACCTTAAATCGGTTGAAATAGTCGTATAGGGGAATGAGTTTTTCCAGAAATTCTCCCACCCGGACGCCCAGTTCCGGGCCAAACAGGTCCTTATTCACCGGCTCGTCCACATCACAGGCAATGTAGCCCCGCCAGCCGTAGTAGGGAGCAAGTTCCGGAATGGGGGCAGGTTTCGGCCGTTTATACACTTCCGCCGTAACCGGTACGCCGGTGGCTTTTTCGGTCTGTTCTATCAAGCGGAGAAATTCCTTGGGGCGATTGGCAATATCCTTGCGGAAGTCCTCCAAGGTGCTGACTCTGGGTTTCAGCAGGATAAAGCCGTAACTGACGCCCTCCGGGCGAATTTCAAAGTACAAACAGGGATTTTCCGCCCACCACTCAACCTCCTGCCGGATACAGATCCAAAGGCTCTCCTTATAGGGCAGCGGGTGGTGCATACGGGCATCCCGGTAGATTCGGCTGACTTTCAAGAGATTCCCCGGCTTGTCCAAAAACGGCTGGAACAAGTCCTTGCCTAAGGCTTTCATCGGCTCGTACAAGGTATTGACATAATCGTCTTTGTGTTCCAGAAACCATTCCCGGTTGTTATTCATGCGAATACCCCACAGGAAATCAATGGTCTCCGGGGTAAAACCTTCAAACATAGTATCTTCCTCTCTAGTGAGCACCGGACAGAGGACGCAGGACGCTGTAGGCGTCGAAGCGGGTGTCGTGGAGTTCTGTCAGGAACACCAGTTTCACCGCTGTATCAGCGATGCCGCTGTTCTGAGCCGCGTCGGCGGCCTGCATAGCGTCCAGCCCTTCCAAATACATGCGGCTGCGGCCTTCCGGCATGGTAAAGTCTGCAGATTTGATAAAAGACACCGCAAACCGGTCTGTGGCGCAGGCAGACAGCAGCACATTGGCTGCCCGGGTCAAAAACTGGGCCTTGTCTCCGTTGACTAAGATAGAGGTAGTCTCCGGGAAACAGAAATCGTCCAGCACCACTTCGTTAAAGCCGAGACCCCGCAGTTCCATAATGATTTGCGTCAAATAGGAAAGCGTTCCCTCGCTGCCGGGGTGGAGCCAGTAGCAGCCGTCGTCGTCCATATACAGGTAACCGCCGGAGGAGTGATGCACGCCGTCAGGAACATGGGAAAGGCCGTAGGAATAATCCCGCAGGGCAGGTATCCGGGCGATGGCGTAGACACCGCTTTGATTCATCGTGTCGATGAGATCGTCCATAGCCTCTACACTAATACTGTTATTCCGCTGGCTGCCCACGGCAGATGAGTAGTAAAAATCGCCCTTGATGCCCTTTACATCTACCATCACCGGGGTATTGGCCGGGAGCATCCTGATTTGGGATTTTACCGCTTCGATATCCTGCAGATCGGTCAGTTCCACATAGTAACCGGTCATTTGGGTCAGTTCCGTGTTGCCGCCTTCCATCTCGTTGTTTTGGTCAAACTGAATGGAGATATCCATATCCTCCGGAGGAACGGCCAGTTCTCCGTCGCTGATAGGAGGCAGATCAAAGTCCAGTTTCACCTTGCCGTCTGCGGTGAAGACGATGTAACGCTGCACCCAGATAAACCAGCAAGTCCACACAAGGGCCAGCACCACAGCAACCACCAGCAGGATAATGAGTATTTGTTTCAGCACCCGTTGGGTGCGGTAAGGAATGGTCATAATGCTCTCCTTTTTGCGCTGACGCAGCGCCAGTCTTCCTTGGATTTCACGGCGGTGATCTCCATACCTGCTTTTTCCAAAGCAGAGATCACGTCCGGCAGGCGGGTGTCTAAAATACCAGAGCAAATAAGTGTCGTTTTCTCCCCCACAAACCGGGGCAAAACAGGCGCAAGGCCGATGATCACATCCGCCACGATATTCACCAGCACCATATCATAATGGGCGGTGGACAATCTGTCCATCAGCGCCTTATCTTCCGTAACATTGCCTGTGCAGGCGGTAAAGGCCGGCGCGGCAAAGCCGTTGTAAGCCGCGTTTTCACAGGCGATGTCCTCTGCTTTGGGGTCAATGTCCACACCGGTGGCCCTCTCTGCCCCCAATCGCAGGGCGGCAATGGATAAAATACCGCTGCCGCTGCCCAAATCCAGGCACTTTGCCCCTGGACGCACCGTCTCTTCCATCACTTCCAGCACCATTTGGGTGGAGGGGTGAGCGCCTGTACCGAAGGTCAGACCGGGGTCTAAGATCACCGGCAGTCTGTCCGGGGTCTCGTTCTCCAACCAATAGGGCAGCACCACCAGTCTGTTACCCACCGGCTGAGGGGGATAGTTATCTTTCCAACTCTCCTCCCAGTTTTCCTCTGCAAGAGTTTTTATCTCCGCAGGCAATTCCAGTTGGGAGAGCAGGCTTTTCAGCCGGGATAGACCGGCCTTGTCCGAATCCTCTAAGTAGAGTTTGATATGGCTAAGGCCGTTTAAGTGTTTTTGCAGGTCTTCGTCGATGTAATCCCAGTAGGCCCGGTTTTCTTCCAAAAAAGTCTCGAATTCCGCCTGGTCTTCCAGCACCAAGTCGCTGAAGCCGTGAGCCGTCAATGCCGCTGCCACCGATTCGATGCTCTCTGCAGTTGTGGTTACGGTAATTTCCAAATATGCCATAGCATCCTCCCGGTAACAGTTTTATTTTCATTATTTTATCGTAAATCGGACAAAATAACAACCTATAAAGTGTAAATTTTTTGCTTTCTACTTTCCATTTACCAAAATGTGTTATATAATAGGACATCATATCCTCAGGAGGAACTATGCTGCACACACAAACTCTGCTGCCGGGTGTTACCCTGCGGTGTTTTCAAGATACAAGATTCAAGCAGGAGGGGCTGAGCCTTCTGTTTGTACGGCCTATGTGCCGGGAGGAAGCGGCGCTGAATGCCCTGCTGCCGGCCGTGCTGCTGCGGGGTTGTCAATCCGCTCCGGACTTAAGGGCCATCACCCAACGGCTGGACGACTTATACGGCGCGTCTCTTGGCTCCCAACTCCGTCGGGTGGGCGACTATCAGACCACCGGTCTCAGTTGCAGTTTTATGCGAGAGGCATACGCCTTGGAGGGGGACGCGGTATTTGCCCCCATGATGGCTTTTTTGGAAGAACTGATGTTCTCTCCCCTGCTGGAAAACGGCGTGTTCCCCCAAAGTTTTGTGGAGAGCGAAAAGCGGAATCTCCTTGCTGCCATCGCCGCCCAGCGGAATGACAAACGAGCCTACGCCAACGCCCAAATGCTGAAGCGTATGTGCAAGGGAGATTCTTTAAGCATTTCCCGGCTGGGCGAAAAAGAAGATGTGGAGGCTATCACGCCGGAGAGTCTGTATGCCCACTATCAGAAAATTCTGCGGGAAAGTCCCGTGAATCTGTTTTATGTTGGCGCATCCGACCCGGAAAAGATTGCCGATTTGCTGAGACCGATGTTTGAGAAACTCCAGCGATCTGTTACTCCCCTCCCCGACCAGACCGCATTTTGTGATTGCGGTGGCTGTGATGAAACGGAAGAAATGGATGTATCCCAAGGCAAACTGTGTATGGGTTTTGTCAGTCCTTATACCCTGCGGGACAAAGAATTTGTCGTGACGCAGATATTTAATACCGTCTTTGGCGGCGGTATGATCAGCAAACTGTTTATGAAGATCCGGGAGGAGCAATCTCTGTGCTATGATATCTCCTCCACCTATCACGGCAGCAAGGGTATTGTAACCGTGTCGGCAGGTATCGACAACGCTATGGACGGCCCTGTGCGGCAGGAAGTGCTGCGGCAACTGACCGCCTGTCAGGAGGGAAACATCACCCCGGAGGAACTGGAAGCCGCCAAGCAGGCGCTGCTGACCCAACTAAAAAGCACCCACGACTCCCCCGGCGCTATTGAAGGTTACTACGCCACTGCTGGCTTAAGCGGTCTGCCCCTGACGCCTCAGGATTATATTGATGCGGTGGAAAAGGCCACGGTGCAGGATGTAACCAACGCCGCTAAGAGCCTAAAACTTCACACCGTTTATTTCTTAAGGGGGGCAGTGTAATGGAAAAATGTTACTATCCCCAAGTGGGCGAGACCTTATATAAGACCATCTTACCCAACGGTCTGTGCATTTTCGTGCTGCCCCGCCCCGGGTTTACCAAAAAACTCTGTTATTTCGTAACGGACTACGGCGCAATCCACCAGTCTTTCCGGCTGGACGGTAAGGACTGTGTCTCCCCTGCCGGTGTGGCTCACTATTTGGAACACAAGATGTTCGATATGCCCAGGCGGGATATTCCCGGAGAGTTTGCCGCCCTGGGTGGCAACCCCAACGCCTTTACCAGTTACGATATGACCGCCTATTATTTCTCCTGCACCGACAATTTCCGGGAGAATTTGGCCCTTCTGCTGGAATTTGTGTCCACGCCCTATTTTACACCGGAGAGTGTTCATAAGGAGCAGGGTATCATTGGGCAGGAAATCGGTATGAACGAGGACAACCCGGACAGCGTACTGTTTGATATGCTGGCGGAAGCCATGTATGAAAAGCATCCCATTCGTTATCCCATTTTGGGAACGCGGGAGACCATCGCCCAAATCACCCCGGAAGTGCTGGAGGCCTGCCACAAGGCATTTTACCAGCCCAGCAATATGCTCCTTTGCGTGGTGGGCGATGTAGACCCGGAAGAAGTGTCTGCCATTGCGGAAAAAGCGCTGGAAAACGCCCCTGTTTCTACGGTTGAAACCGCCAAGGAGTGGGACGAGCCTATGGAAGTGAAAACGCCTTTCGTATCCCGGGAGATGGAGGTGGCCATGCCTATGTTTAACTTAGGATTCAAAGCCGCTGCACTACCGGACGGCGATGCCGGTGTACGGCAGGAAATTATCGGTGACCTGGCTGCAGAGGCGCTGTTTGGCGAGTCTTCCCGGCTGTATCTGAAGCTCTACGATGAGGGTCTGATCGACGCGTCTTTTGGCGGTGGCTATGAAACCATTGAGGGTATGTCTATGCTCTTGGCTTCCGGTGACAGCCAAGACCCGAAAGCAGTGCAGCAGGCCATTTTGGAGGAAGCAGAATATTTGGCGGAACACGGTGTGTCGGAGGAGGATTTCCTCCGTATGAAACGCAGCGCCTTGGGTCGGCGAATCCGGTCGCTGGACAGTTTTGAATCCACCTGTTTCCGTCTGTGCGCCTACCATTTTTCCAAATTTGACTATTTCCGCATCCCCGAAATTTATGGACAGATCACACGAGAAGAAATTCAAGAATTTATCCGCACTGTAGTTACCCCGTCCTGTATGTGTATGGCGGTACTCACACCTAAAGAGGAGGAAATTTGATGCAACCACAATTTTCTACCATATCTTTCCCCGGATTGGGCATTTCCTTCAATCCCGGGTACAAACTGGACATCGGCTCTTTTTCCATTTACTACTATGGCATACTGATCGCTTTGGGTCTGCTGCTGGCCTGCATTTACGGTCTAAAGCGGGGCAAGGAATTCGGTCTGACCCAAGATGACATTCTGGACGGCGCGTTGTGGATCATTCCCTTGGCGGTGGTCTGCGCCAGAATTTACTACTGCATCTTCTCTTGGGATGAGTACGCCGCCGACCCCATTTCTGTTCTGTATATCTGGAATGGCGGACTGGCCATTTACGGCGGTGTCATCGGCGCGGCAATCGGCATCGTGGTGTACTGCCTGATTAAGAAAATCCCTATCGGCACTGCGCTGGATATTACTTCTCTTGGCTTTTTGATCGGACAGTCCATCGGTCGCTGGGGCAACTTCTTCAACCGGGAGGCTTTTGGCTCTACAACCGAGTCTTTCCTGCGTATGGGTTTGGAAAATATCAGCACCGGCACAGTTACCTATCACCACCCCACATTCCTGTATGAATCGGTGTGGAATGCCATCGGTTTTGTGCTGCTCCACTTCCTGTCCAAACGGCGCAAGTATGACGGTCAGGTGGCGCTGGGTTATGCCGCTTGGTACGGCTTAGGCCGCACCTTTATTGAAGGTCTGCGAACAGACAGTCTGTACTGGGGTCCCTTCCGGGTCAGCCAGATGCTGGCAGCCATCAGTTGTGTGCTGGCGGTTGCTGTGTTGATATGGCAGGCATTCCGTCCTCACGATGAAAATGACCTCTATGTAAATCGGGTGGCAGCCAAAAAGGCCGCTGCAGCAGCGGCAGAAGAAACCGCTGCCGAGGAAGAAACTGCAGAAGCGGAAGAAACTGCGGAAGAAGTCGAAACTGCAGAACTTCCGGAAGAGGAAATCTAATTGAACCATATGAGTCAAAACCTCCGGCTAAGTGAACTTGTCAAGTAAAAGTAGACAGTAAAAGACACCAATTACTCAAACCCTTGTTCAATTCTGTATTGAACAGGGGTTTTGTAATTAAGTTTGTAAGATAATCTTTCGTTATTAAAGTAA
>JAZSRS010000130.1:0-11942 GCA_045538595.1 Faecousia sp.
AGGGACTGGCTGAGATTATTGAGAAACACCCCCACATTTGCCCGGTGGGGTTTGGTTTCCGGTTCCTGTAAAAGGGCGTCTATGTAGCTTTCGGCTCTGGCCACACTCATGGACAGTTTTACGATGGTGTGGATCGCCTGAAGCTTTTGCTGGTCTGTGGGCAGCTTTAAAAGGGCCCGGGCGTGGCGCTCGGTGAGATTTCCCTCCCGGATGGCCCGCAGGACATTGCTGCTGTGGCGCAGCAGTCGCAGCTTGTTGGCAACGGCGCTTTGACTTTTCCCCAAGAGCCGCGCTGCCTGCTCCTGGCTCATGGTCCACTGGTCCATAAGTTTCTGGATGCCCTGTGCTTCTTCAATAAAATACAGATCCTGCCGCTGGAGGTTTTCCACCAGCGCCACCATTCCCGATTCCCGGTCGTCCATATTCATTACGATGCAGGGCACCTCGTTCAGTCCTGCCTGGATCCCGGCACGCAGCCGCCGCTCTCCGGCGATCAGTTGATAGGAAGATCCTACCCGCCGCACAGACAGAGGTTGCAGAATGCCGTGTTGCCGAATGGATTGGGCCAATTCTTCCAAGGAGTCTTCCCGAAACAGTTTTCTGGGTTGGTAAGGATTGGGGCAGATGGCTTTTGCTGGCAGAAACACCACCCGCCCAGTTTCCATATAGGTTTTTAACTTCTGGCATTGCATAATATGTCCTCCTTGGTGTGGTATTTGTAGTGTACTGGGAAAAAATTCAAAAAACCCACGAAATCACACCGCTTTCCGGGAAAACTCCTCGACAAAGTCCTTGGCAACTTCGTTGCAAATAGGAAGACTGTGTGGTACAATGGATAAAAACCGCTAAGGAGTGCCGGTTATGGAAACAAAAAAGTTATATTATGACGATAGTCATAGAAAAACATTCACATCGAAGGTGGTGTGTTGCACACAGACACAAGGCGGCTATGAGGTCATCTTGGAAGCCACCGCATTCTACCCTGAAGGTGGCGGCCAGCCCGGCGACACCGGTGTGCTGGGGGAGAGCCGGGTGCTTTCCGTGCGGGAGACAGACTTTCAGATCGTCCACCTGTGCGACAGACCCCTGTCCGTAGGGGAGGAAGTTGCCGGTGAGATCGACTGGGAGCGTCGCTTTGACTTTATGCAGCAGCACTCGGGAGAGCATATCGTCTCCGGCGTTATCTATAAAATGTTCGGCTACCACAATACAGGCTTCCATATGGGCAGCGATGTGGTAACTGTTGATTTTGACGGCCCTATCTCTTATGAGGATATGCAAAAAATCGAAGATCAGGCCAATCAGGCGATTTGGCAGAACACAGAGGTAAAGTGCTTCTACCCCTCGGAGGAGGAACTGCCCACCATTCCTTACCGTCGCAAAAGAGACCTGCCCTGGCCAGTGCGGCTGGTGGAATTCCCTGGGGTTGACTTGTGCGCCTGCTGCGGCACACAGGTGCAGCATACCGGAGAAATCGGCCTTGTGAAACTGCTTTCCTGCGTCAAGTTCCATGAAGGCGTGCGAATCGAAATGGCCTGCGGCAAACGTGCGATGGAGATCCTGACGGCTATCTATGAGCAGAACAGACAGGTCAGCCAAGCCTTTTCCGCCAAGGCGCAGGAGACGGGGCAGGCCGCCTGCCGGATGAATGACGCGCTGGCGGCGGAGAAATTCCGCAGCGCCGGATTGGAAAAGCGGGTGTTCGCCTATATTGCGAAAGAATACGCAGGAAGTCAACTGGCGTTGCATTTTGAAGAAAACCTCACCCCCGGCGCCAACCGGGAACTGTGCAACGCCATTGCCCAGCAGGCAGAAGTGGCGGTAACCCTGTCGGGAACGGACGCAGCCGGATATAGCATCTGCATCATCAGCCGCACCCAAGATGCCAAAGCCATAGGCACAGCAGCAATGGCGGAACTTGGTGGTCGGGGCGGCGGAAAACCGGAGGCATTTCAGGGAACTGTCACGGCAAACCGCAGCGCAATTACAGCCTATTTTCGGCAGGAGAAAAAATAATTTGGTCTAAGGACAAATAAGGTCTTGCCAAAATGCGGATTTGCTGATAAAATTACAGTACAGCAAGTAAGTTGGAACCAAAGGAGGTACATATCCATGATACAGGTGATGATGGGGCTGAAGGGCTCCGGTAAGACAAAGAGACTGATTGATTCGATCAACGAGACCGTTGCAAGCGCACAGGGCGATGTAGTCTGCATCGAGTATGGCAAGCAACTGACATATGACATAAACTACCGCGTCCGTCTGGTAAATTCCAAGGAGTACGGTATCAGCAATGTAGACAATTTGAAGGGTCTGCTCAGCGGCCTGCACGCCGGTAACTTTGATATTACCAACATTTACATCGACAACCTTTATAAGACCATCGGCGCAGATCGGGAGACCGGCGAGGCGTTCATTCTGTGGTGCGCAGAATTTGCCAATACCCACAACATCAAGATCACTGTGACTGTTTCCGATGATCCTGCTGCTGCATCCGACGCAGTAAAGGCTTATTTGGTATAACATTTTGATTACACCGTTGCAATTTTGCAGCGGTGTAATTTTTGTATTTCTTTTTTCGTAAGTTTATGATAAAATAAGGATGAAATTAAGCAAAGGAGTCATTCCTATGAAAAATACTGTTTTTAAGGGTATGGCTACGGCCATGGTTACCCCTATGACACCCCACGGCGTGGATTATGATACACTGGCCCGCTTCATAGAATTTCAGATCGCCGGCGGTATCAACGGCTTGGTAGCCGTAGGCACTACCGGTGAGAGTGCCACCTTAAGTCCTGAGGAGCGGAAGGCGGTGATCCGCTTTACCGTCAAGCAGGTCAACGGCCGTGTTCCTGTGATCGCCGGTACCAGTACCAACAATACCGCCCACGTACTGGACTTCACTAAGAGCGCCTGCGACGATGGGGCAGATGCAGTGCTGGTGGTGACTCCCTACTACAACAAGGCCACCCAGAACGGCCTGATCGCCCACTATACCACAGTGGCCGATGCCTCTGAAAAGCCGGTCATTATGTACAATGTTCCCAGTCGCACCGGCTGTAATTTGATGCCGGACACCGTTGCCACCTTGGCGCAGCACCCCCGGATCGTGGGACTAAAGGATGCTGCCGGCAATATGGACCAGACGGTGGAGACCATTGCCAAATGCGGTGATAAACTGGATATTTACTCCGGTGAGGATTCTCTGACCCTGCCTATGATGGCCATGGGCGGCGCCGGGTGCATCAGTGTTCTTTCCAATGTAGTGCCGGCAATGGCATCGGAAATGTGCAAGCAATTCTTTGCAGGCAATGTGGCCGGCGCAGCAGAATTGCAGTGCAAAATGCTGCCCTTGATCCGTGCGTTGTTCAGCGAGGTCAACCCCATTCCCGCCAAGGCGGCAGTGGCGGCTATGGGCTTCGGTGAGGAATTTGTGAGAATGCCTCTGTCCCTCTTGGAGGACCACAACCGTGAGAATCTTCTGAAACAAATGCGTCTGTTGGGAGTGCAGGTATGAGAGCGGTAATATGCGGTGCTAACGGCGCCATGGGGAAACTGCTGCAGCAGCGGCTGGAAAAAGACATTGTGGGTCTTGTTAGCGCTGACGGTTTAGGTGGTGTGCCCCGCAGTTTTGAAGAACTGGCAGAGATAAAGCCGGATGTGGTGGTGGATTTCTCTCACCATACCGCTGCTGCCGATGTGGCGGCCTATGCGGTTAAGACAGGCAGCGCCTTGGTGATTGGCACTACTGCTCATACCGAGGAAGAAAAGAATGCTATATATGCTGCGTCCAAATCCATACCTGTGTTCTATGCCGGCAATATGAGCTTGGGCATCGCGGTGCTCTGCAACCTTGCCAAGCAGGCAGCAGCGAGTTTCCCCGATGCAGATATTGAAATTGTGGAAATTCATCACAACCGGAAAGTAGACGCCCCCAGCGGCACGGCAAAAATGCTCTTTGAAGCCGTGAAAGAAGTTCGTCCCCAAGCGGTTGCAAATTGCGGCCGGGCAGGGGAAGGGAAGCGGGAAAATAATGAGATCGGCATCCACTCCCTGCGAATGGGCAATGTGGTTGGCATCCACGAGGTACATATCACCACCCCCGCCCAGCAACTCACCCTGCGCCACGAAGCCTGCGACCGGGGTATGTTTGCAGACGGCGCGGTGGCGGCAGCCAAGTTCCTGATGGGTAAACCTGCCGGCTTGTACGCTATGGCAGACCTGCTGGAGGAGAATAGATGAAATTCCTCCATATGAGCGGCGCCGGTAACGATTTTGTGGTGATGGACGCCCGTGGACTGACCTTAGATTTTGAAACACTCTCCCGGGAACTGTGCGCCAAAACCGGCGCAGACGGTTTTTTGGCGGCAGATGCGTCTGCCGTTGCGGATTTTCGGCTCCATTTCTATAATTCTGACGGCTCCCGGGGGGAGATGTGCGGTAACGGCGCCCGGTGTATTTGCAAATTTGCCTATGACCGCGGCATCGCCGGGGAAAAGATGCAGGTGGAGACCGATGCCGGCATTGTGTACGGAGAGAGGATCGGGGAAGACCGATATAAGGTGAAACTGAACAATCCCGGCGCGGTGGACTTAAACTGCCACCCCAACGCAGCCTATGTGGAATTGGGCGATCCCGGGATTCCCCATAGCGTTACAGAGTATGAAAACTTATGCTGGGAGGACAAGGAAACTCTGCTGCCCCTGTTTATGGACATTCGCAATGCAGAGGAATTTCCCAAAGGGGTGAATGTGAATCTGTATCGCCGTTTAAGCGAAACCACCGTGCAGATCCTCACCTTTGAGCGGGGTGTGGAGGACTTCACCTTGGCCTGCGGTACAGGCAGCGCTTCTGTGGCGGTGGTGCTGTGGCTGAAGGGAGAACTGCCGGAGGGATACTTAAAAGTAGAAAACCCCGGTGGCACGCTGGAAATCGCCGTAGCAGGAACAAACGGACAGATAACAGACCTGTACCTAGAAGGCCCTGCGGAAGTTATCGGACAGATAGAAAGATAAAGAATAAGCGACACATTCTGATGATGTGTCGCTTATTTTTGCGTTTTTTGTTCATACTATGCCCAAGGAGGGATGGTATGAAAGAGAAAGAGGAGAAAACACCCATACCTTGGGAACTGAAAGATCCAAAACCGCCGGTGATCCAATCCGGCCATATGGAAAATCGGGTGCAGCATTAACCATAAATAATAAGACAGGTGTGTCCCGGAGGACACACCTGTCTTGCTGTTTATAGATCAGGAGATCTTCTTTGCCACCACAACAAACCGACCGTTGTCGATGCTATGTTCGCAAGTGGACAGTGTCAACAGTTTGTCGCCATAAACAGCGTCCACACCGGTGTCGTACAGCGCCAGTTCCTTGCACTTTGCCACAAATGCGTTGAAACTTTCTTCATCACCGTCCACAAAATTGTGATACGCAAAACCGGTCTCCAAATAAGCGTCGGTGATAAAGACCGCTATGATCTGGTAAGTATTGTAGTCGTAAATGGTGTCGAACTCAATGTAAGGCTGGGCGTCATATACGGCCTTGTCCTTGTAGTTGTGGAGGGAGGCAAACATAGAGCCGTCCTTCATTTTGTGGCCGTAAAGAGTGATGTTATCAGAGTGATCCTTAATATTGGCAGACTCGTTGGCGTAAATAGTACCGTGCTTGCTATCGTTCCCGTAGAAGTCCCGCGTCAGGTAGTAGTTTACCCACTCAGGAGACTGCATAACGGGGTAACTGACCTTGGTACCGTCGATTCGGATCCAGCCGATAAAATCCTGATTCAGTTCAAACAAAGGCGCATACTCACTCAAAATGGACATGTACTTGCCGGTCTTGGGATGTTTGATGTGGACATATTTGGATGTCTGGGGAACTGTGGGATCCACCACAGGCTCTTCGTTGCCACCGGTGGGCTCGGTACTGTCTATGGAAATGGTTGCGCCGATCAGATTTTCCAAATCGTTGGTCTGTTTTTTCTGCTTTGCGGATTTGATGAAATAGTCTGCCAAGAAGGCAGCGCTCACCAAAAATATGGCTGCAAAGAGAACAATCAAAACAGTGCGTAATGCTTTATTCATAGGGATCCATCCTTAATCAAAATCTCGATTCACTATACCATAAAACCCCGAAAAAGTAAAGAGGAAACCCAAACAAAAGCAGGCGCGGGAAGGCGCGCCTGCTTTTTAGTAAAGAGCATCGAAATATTCTTCTAAACACAATCCGGAAGTGTGCAGTTCTTTTGATAGTTCCTTGCCCACATACCGATAATGCCACGGCTCATAGATAATGCCGGTTTTCTCGCTTTTGTGATTGGGGTATCGGAGGATAAATCCGTATTCCCAGCAGTGCTCCATCAGCCACTTTTGCGCCGCGGTGTTCTCCTGGGCTTCGTCCAGATAGGGATAACTGCTGTCTGCCAGATCTACCGCAAGGCCCAGTTCGTGTTCGCTGGTACCGGGGGTGGCTACCACCTTGGCGGCTTCTGTTCTGGCATCGGCCTCGTTGTATCCTCTATCCAAATAATAGTTAACCTTGTTATTGAACAGTTCAATTTGGGTAGTGTGCCGCCGGTAGGCGGAAATAATCTGTACGCTGTTGCCCGCAGCGCGGCAATCGGAGAGCATTTGCATCAGATCGCCGTGGCAAGTTTTATCCACAGGCAGACCGCCCTCTGCTACCTGTAGGTCAGGGGTGTAACCGGCAGGGATCAGATTCCAGGGATTGGCAATCAAAACCTTCACGCCGGTGGAGGTAAAGTAATGGGTGCGGTCCTCAATTGTGGCCTTGCCCCGGGTCACAGACCCATCGGTTTTCAGATAATAGGTGTAGCCATCCAACTCCAACCAGCCGGTCTGTAGGACACCCTGTTGATCTAAATAATACCGATTGCCATCCAGTTCCAGCCAACCGGTGTGCCGGGTGCCGTCGGGGAGGATATAAAAGGTTTGTGCATCCTCCTTTAACCAGTGGGCAGCAGGCGCGGTTTCCGTGGGTTTTTCCGGGGCGGTTGGATCGGTCTCCATTTGCCCTGGGCGCACCGCGAAACAACCGGACAGAAGCAATGACAGAAGGATCAGTATGCATAGATACCGTTTCATAGAAAGTCCTCGCAAATCAAGATAATGTACCATTAAAATATCATATTTTATCGAAAAAGGGAAGAGAAAATCAAAAAACAGCGTCACCCAAAAGGAAAAAAGAAACAGTTTTTATGCAATATGACTGGAATGGACAGAGGGTTTTCGTTTATTTTCCATAGAGCGAAGGTTTTTTGTAAAAATGGTAAAAATAAGCATTGAAATCAATAAACTATTCGTGTATAATGTATGTGTTGCGGCGTCTAGCGTCGCGTTCCAAGAAAGGAGAATGAACATAAATGAAGATTCGCAATGTCTGTTTAATGGGACACAGTGGCAGTGGTAAGTCTGCCCTGGCTGAGAGTTTGCTCTACGTAACCGGTGCTATTGACCGTATGGGCAAAAATGCCGACGGCAACACCGTTTGTGATTACGATCCGGAAGAAATCCGCCGTAATATTTCTATTTCTACTTCCGTAGTGCCCCTGACATATAAGAACACCAAGGTGAACATTCTGGACACCCCCGGTGGTTTTGATTTCTCCGGCGCTGTTGTGGAAGCCCTGCGCGCTGCCGATGCTGCTATTCTGGTCTGCTCTGCGAAAGACGGCATTACCGTCGGCTTTGAGAAGGCTTGGAAATACTGCGAAATGCGGAAGATGCCCCGTTGCATCTATATCTCCAAACTGGACGAGGATAACTCCGACTTCAACGCTACCTTGGAGGCCATTCGTGAGAAGTATGGCACCAAGATTGCTCCCATCGTCGTGCCTCTGTTCGATGGCAATAAGAAGGTTGCCGGCCTGATCGACGTGCTGACCCGTAAGGCCTACGGCGTTCAGAACTTCAAGAGAACGGACATTCCTGTTCCCGCCGAGAAGGAAGCCGTTATCGACGAGTTTACCGAATCTTTGAAGGAAGCCGTTGCTGAGACTGATGAAGAACTGATGATGCGCTTCTTCGAAGGTGAAGACTTCACCTACGAAGAAATGGTCAACGGCCTGCAGACCGGTATCACCGATGTGAGCGTTGTTCCCGTGGTTTGCGGCTCTGCCACTACCTGCTTGGGCTCTCTGACCCTGCTGGACAATATTGTTGGTATGTTCCCCACTCCCAAGGTAAACGAGGGTGGCCAGCCTGCCGCTTTCGTATGGAAGACCGTTTCCGACCAGTACGGCAAGTACTCCTACATTAAAGTTCTGGGCGGTGAGATCACCTCCGATACCACCTTGGTGAACGCTCGTACCGGCGAAACCGAAAAACTGGGCAGACTGTACTCCATGTGCGGCAAGAAGGCTACCGAAGTGAAGAGCCTGGCTTGCGGCGACATCGGCGCCATCGGTAAGATGGACAAGGTCAAGACCGGCGATACCCTGTGCGATCCCAAGAATGTGGAAGCCCAGGAGCCCATTGCTTACGCTCCCGCTTGCTTCTCTCAGGCCATCGCTCCCAAGACCAAGGGTCAGGAAGAAAAGGTTGCTGCAGGTCTTGCCCGTCTGAATGAAGAAGATCCTTCCTTCTCTCTGGTAAACAACGCTGAGACCCACCAGTTGGTGATCTCCGGCGCCGGTGATCAGCAGTTGGATGTGCTGATCTCCAAACTGAAGACCCGCTTTGGCGTAGATGCTGAACTCAGCCCCGCAAAGGTCGCATTCCGTGAGAAGATCAAGAAGACCGTTGAGGCCCACGGCCGTCATAAGAAGCAGACCGGCGGTTCCGGCCAGTTCGGTGATGTTTGGGTTCGTTTCTCTCCTCAGGAAGAGCAGGACGAACTGATCTTCGATGTAGAAGTTGTTGGCGGCGCAGTTCCCAAGAACTTCAACCCCGCTGTTGAAAAGGGTATTCAGGAAGCCGTTCTGAAGGGACCCTTGGCCGGCTATCCCATGGTTGGTCTGAAGGCCGTTCTGTACGATGGCTCTTACCACCCTGTTGACTCCAACGAAATGGCATTTAAGTTGGCTGCTATCCTGGCATTCAAGGAGGCTATGCCCAACGCTATGCCCACCTTGCTGGAGCCTGTTGGCGCTTTGGCCGTTACCGTTCCCGAGTCCTATGTGGGCGATGTAATGGGCGACCTGAGTAAGCGTCGCGGCCGTCCTCTGGGTATGAATCCCGACTCCGACGGCAATACCGTGGTGGAAGCCGAAGTTCCCATGGCAGAAATGGGCAACTACGCCATCGACCTGCGGGCAATGACCCAGGCCCGCGGCTCCTTCACTCTGGAGTTTGTCCGGTACGAGGAAGTGCCCAAGGCAAACCAGCAGAAGATCATCGACGAAGCCAAGAACGACGAATAATTTCTATCATAAAAGCGGTGTACCGAGGTACACCGCTTTTTGCGCTATTTATCCTGTGGCAAATTTCCTAAGATCTCCAAGATCTGCCGGCAATGCTCCCGTTCCTGCTGGGCCATACGGGAGAATATCTGCCCGTATTCTGGGTCGGCGGTCCGGGCCTCGTATTGGGCAAGACACCGCATCTCTCGTCCGTAACAACGACGCAGCATCACACTTACCGGCGCATTGTCCGGGGGTGGGGGAGCGGGGATGTCCGGTCGTCCTGCCCCTTGCAGTGTGTAGATTCCTTTTAAGCAGGCCATATGTGACTGTTCCTCCTGACTCATCCTTTTTAAGGTGACTGCGGCATTCCCTTGTACCCGACGGGATAATGCCATGTAGATCGCTGCATCCGTCCATTCCTCTGCGATGAGCCCCTGTAATCCTTGGGCCGGATTGGTGGCGGCCACGGTGTTCTGTACCCGCTGCCATACCCGGGCTGCTTTTGCTTTGTCGTAATGTTCCATAAGATCCCTTCCTCTCCGTATTCTCATTCTATTAGTATAGAGGCAGTGGTGTGCAGAAATTGGAAAACGGTGGTAAAAATAAGAAATTTACTCTTTCTTTTTTCGTTCAAATGTGCTAAAATAAAATAAAGACCAAAACGGAGGTACTTGTATGCCCAGAACCAGCAATAAAGCAGATATGATTTTGGAATTTGTGAACCGGTTCACTCAGGAAAACGGTTTTGCCCCCTCCGTGCGGGAGATCGGTGCAGCGGTGAATTTGCGGTCTACAGCATCCGTCAGTTACCACCTGAATCAGCTGCAGGAAAAGGGTCTTCTCCAGTCTCCCGGCGTCAAGGGTCGGAAGCGAGCCGTGGTGACAGCGCAGCGGCCCGGGCAGATTCCCGTGGTGGGCGTGGTCACCGCCGGTATGCCTATTTTGGCGCTGGAAAATCGGGAGGGAACTATCTGTTGGGACGGCGATCCCAGTTGCTTTGCCCTCCGCGTCCGGGGCGACAGTATGATAAATGCCGGTATCCTCAGCGGGGATATGGTGGTGGTGCGTCCCCAGCAGACCGCAGATGACGGTCAGATCGTGGTGGCCAGAATCGGTGACGAAGCCACCGTCAAGCGCCTGCAGCGCCGGGACGGCAAGGTCTGGCTGATGCCGGAAAACGATGCCTACAACCCCATTGATGGCAAGGACGCGGAACTGATCGGCCTGGTAAAAGCCGTTGTGCGGGAATATTAATAGAGTATCTGCCTCTGGGCTAGCAGCCCAGAGGCGGATTTTTTAATATTTGATATAAAAAACATAAAAAAGGGAAAAATTTGCAATTTTTCTTATAAAAAGGTTTACTTTTTCGAATGTTTATGCTATACTATTTCAGCGTTATGGAAAATCAAACAAAAAAAGAAAAAATTGGGCAGTAAGCATTGCTCAAAACAGTTGAAAGGAGTTTTTTCAATGTCTCACAAATTCGTCTATTTATTTACCGAAGGCAATGGCTCTATGCGGGAACTGCTGGGCGGCAAGGGTGCTAATCTGGCTGAAATGACCAATATCGGTCTGCCTGTTCCTCAGGGCTTTACCATTTCTACCGAGGCCTGTACCCAGTATTATGAGGACGGCCGTATGATCAACGACAGCATCCAGGCTGAGATTATGGAGTATGTGGAAAAACTGGAAACCATCACCGGCAAGAAGTACGGTGATAAGGAGAATCCTCTGCTGGTTTCCGTTCGTTCCGGCGCTCGCGCATCTATGCCCGGCATGATGGATACTATTCTGAACCTTGGCCTAAACGAAGACGTTGTGAACGTTCTGGCCACCAAATCCGGTAACCCCCGTTGGGCATGGGACTGCTACCGCCGTTTCATCCAGATGTACTCTGACGTGGTTATGGAAGTGGGCAAGAAGTACTTCGAAGTCCTCATCGACGAGATGAAGGAAAAGAAGGGTGTCGTGCAGGACGTGGAACTGACTGCCGAAGACCTGAAGGAACTGGCCGGTCAGTTCAAGGCTGAGTACAAGTCCAAGTTGGGCACCGATTTCCCCTCCGACCCCAAGGAACAACTGATGGGCGCTATCAAGGCCGTGTTCCGCTCCTGGGACAACCCCCGTGCTAACATCTACCGCCGTGAGAACGACATTCCCTACTCCTGGGGTACTGCCGTTAATGTGCAGTCTATGGCCTTTGGTAACATGGGCGATGACTGCGGTACCGGCGTTGCATTTACCCGTAACCCCGCTACCGGCGAGAAGAAACTGTTCGGCGAATTCCTGACCAACGCCCAGGGCGAAGATGTGGTTGCCGGCGTTCGTACACCTATGCCCATCTCCGAGATGGCTGACAAGTTCCCCGAAGCATTCGCACAGTTCACAAAGGTCTGCGAGATTCTGGAGAACCACTACCGTGATATGCAGGATATGGAGTTCACCGTTGAGAACGGCAAGCTGTACATGCTGCAGACCCGTAACGGTAAGCGTACCGCTCCCGCAGCCCTGAAGATCGCTTGCGATCTGGTTGACGAGGGTATGATCGACGAGAAGAAGGCCGTGGCTATGATCGAGCC
>JAZSRS010000008.1:0-5994 GCA_045538595.1 Faecousia sp.
ATGCCGAATGCGTTGGCGAAAGTGATCTTCTGATCGGTAACGTACTTCAGGCGGTCGTTGGGGATGATCACCAGAGAATCGACCTTCTCATGGAGAGCAGCAATGCCCATCTCAGCCTGACGCATACGGTTAGCACCCTCAAACTTGAAAGGCTTGGTAACGATACCAACGGTCAGACAGCCAGCCTCGCGGGCCAGGTCAGCAACGATAGGTGCTGCACCGGTGCCGGTGCCGCCGCCCATACCGGCGGTGATAAATACCATATCGGTGTTCTCCAGAATCTTAGCGATCTGGGCTCTGCTCTCTCCAGCGGACTTCTGGCCAATATCAGGCTTGGAGCCTGCGCCCATGCCGCCGGTAAGTTTCTCACCGATCTGCACTTTATTCTTACAATTGGACTTATTCAGGTCCTGCTTGTCTGTATTAATGACTACAAAGTCAACGCCACCAACACCCGCATCAATCATACGGTTAATAACGTTGTTGCCAGCGCCGCCGACACCAATTACTTTGATCTTTACCACGCGTTCTTGAAACATTTCTGCCATTATGCTTTCCTCCTATGTGTCGTATTGCAGTCAATCATACCAAAACTGCCACATCTACAATTGTACTCATACATTGTACTGCGAAAAATGGATTTGGTCAATAGAAATTCTTATTTTTCGTCAAATAATTTCATTTTTTATTGAAATTATTCATCAAAATGCTTGTATCCCACATCATTCGGCCAAATTGTAAAACTGGCATCCAGATATCCACTCTGATATTGGCCCATTTTTTGGATCGCAGTCTTCATTGCGGCAATCTTATATTCCATACGGGAGGTATCTCCCAGTCGTACCTGATAGCGGTTATCGTAGCCTAGCATTAGTTCTCCTGTTTCCGTAACATCTACGGTTTCCACCATTCCCATCACACCGTTCTTTTCCAACGCTGTAAGAATGGTAATGGCTGCGCTGAGTTTATCCGCAGCGGGGGGAGCCGGTAATGTGGGAACCACCGGATCGGTCTCTGCCTGCGTCTCGTCCTGCTCTGCATCAGGTTCAGCAGCCACTGCCTGCTTTCCCACTTCCGGGGTTTCAATCTGAACGCCCAGAATTCTTGTATAATCCTTGGCCGCAGCGGCATTGGTAGTATCTATAATTCTTCCGGCGGCATCCATCAGCCACCATCCGGCACCACTATCCTCAATGGCATAAAATACTTCCAGTTCCTTTATTTCAATCTTAACCGTATTGGGCAATTTTATTCTTACCCGCACATCTCCCACATAGGGCAGTTTTTGACGGATCTTTGCGGTGATCTTCGCCTCACTTAGGGTCAGCAGCGCATCGCCGTCCTGAATCCCGGCGGCTTCTTTTACTTCCCATGGAGTATATTTCTCTGCACCGGAAACTACTACCTGCCCGGTCTTAAAGAAAACAGACATGCCAAACACCAAGGCCAAAACAACGGCTACCACAGTTGCCAAATGCAGCAGAAACCGGTTGCGGTTAAAAGGCTTGGCCGGTGTATATTGGATCTGCACCTCCGACTCCTTTTTGGGACGGAGATCCGCAGGCTTTCTCTGCCTGGGAGGTCTTCCCACCGTATGCATTCTGTTTCTATCCTTGGTTTTCATTGCGTTACTCCTTTTTCTTTGCCAACTGCTCCATCACTGCGCACAGTCGTTCTGCGCTGTCGGGAACAGAGATCCCATACAGAGACTTTTCCATTTGATGATATCTGGCGGTATCCTGCAAAAGACTGCCAATTTCTGTATAAAGCCGTTTGGCCGTACACTCACTCTCCAAAATTACCACGGCTGCGCCCTTTTCTTCCAGCGCTCTGGCGTTTTTCTCCTGATGGTTATCCGTCACATTGGGAGACGGGATCAGAACGCAAGGTGTTCCGGATGCTGCGATCTCACTGCAGGTAGAGGCTCCTGCACGACCGATAAACACATCTGCAGCAGCCATCAATGTAGGCATATTATAGATATATTCCTGCATAGCGATGTCCGGCGTCTCTTCCAAGCGGACGCCCATCTTCTTCACATATTCCGGCATCCAACTCCAACCGTAACTGCCCACTGCGTGGACATGCCGGAAGGGGCAGCCGTCTTTCTGCTCCAACCGGAACAGTTCTGCGGTTACTTCATTCATCGCCTTGGCGCCCTGACTGCCAAAAGCCGATACCACCAAAGGCTTCTGATCCAAGCCCAATTCTTTACGGGCATCTACCTTTTTTGTGAATACGAACTCCCGGCGGACAGGCATACCTACCACCTCTACTTTTTGGGGATTACGGTAGTATTTTGCGCTCTCCGGGAAGCAGACTAACACGCGATCTACCCAGCCGGCAACCATTCGGGTGGTCAGACCGGGCATGGCGTTGGCCTCGTGGACGCAGGTGGGAACTTTCAGTTGTTTTGCAGCATACAGGGCGGGAAAACTGGCATAGCCGCCGGTTCCCACCACTACATCTGCGCCAAATTCTCGGATGATCTTCTTGCATCTGCCAACAGCAGACAGCACACTCTTGATTGCCCGGAAATTATTCTTCATTGCAGAGAATGATATCTTCCGTTCCAGTCCGAAAGCAGGCATCACTTCCAACCTGTAACCGGCTTTGGGAACAAGTTCCTCTTCCATATTGCCGCGACCGCCGATGAACAGAATGTTACTGTCCGGGTGACGCTCCCGCCAACTATTTGCCACTGCGATGGCCGGATTGATATGGCCGCCGGTACCGCCGCAGGTAAATATCACATTCATACTGTTTCCTCCTGTTGCGCAGGTCTGTTGCGGTAGCGGGATATGCTCAACACAATTCCCATCTCCCCCAAGTTCACTGCCAAGGCCGTTCCTCCGTAGGAGAAAAACGGCAGCGCAATACCGGTAGACGGCAGCAAATTCGACACCACGCACAAATTGAGAATTGTCTGCACAGCGATCAGGGTAATGAGTCCTGCCGCCAACACCGTTTGAAAACGGCTGGCGCCGTGAAGGGCGATCCAATACCCCCGCAAAATCAGCGCGCCGAATAAAATGATGATCAGCACTGCACCTGCCAGTCCCAGTTCTTCACAAATGACCGCAAAAATATAGTCATTATACTGAAACGGCAGGTAAAGATATTTCTGTTTGCTTTTTCCAAATCCCAGACCGAACAACCCTCCCGAGCCAATGGCGTAGAGAGATTGCAATATCTGATAACCGGTATCGGAGGGGTCCTGCTCCGGGTGGCGCCACGCGGTGATTCTGTCTCCCGCGTATCCCATAAAACTCACATAAATGACCACAAACACCACCGCTGCAGCAGCGCCTGCAGCAAGCCATTTGGGGGGTGTTCCCGCTATGAACATCATCACCACCGCCACCATACCCATCAGCATAATGGCAGATAAGTGTTTCTCCAGCGCCAATGGCACCAAGATTCCCAGCAATGCACCGCTGAATCCCAGTACGCCCCGGCGAAACTCCCGGGCTTTTTTCCCGAAACCTTTGGTCAGTCTTGCAAACAGGACAATCAGCGCAAATTTGGCAATTTCGGAAGGCTGGAACTGGATACCGGCAATGTTGATCCAGCGTCTTGCGCCGTTGACCGACTGACCAAAAAGCAGCACCGATAGCAGAAGCGCAATACTGACGCCGTACAGTACCCATGCCCATTGCAACCAGAATTCCGGCCGGATCCGGCTCAAAACCACCATTGCCACCAGTCCAATCACTGCGCAAAGACCCTGCTTTTCCAAATATCGGGTGGAACTGGTATAGCCTGTGTCATACATACTTTGGGCAAAACTGGCCGAGTAAAGCATAATCAGTCCAACACCAAGGAGGAGCAGCAGAAAAAACAGAAATATAAAGTCTACAGTTTCACCCGTCCGATTTTCTTTCAGACGGCGGTTCTCTTTGGCATACGCAGAAATCTGCAATGCCACAGAAACTCCTTTCTTATGTCAGATGTCCTGACACAGCAAACCACGCAACCACACACATCAGCGCAGTTACAAAGGTAAATACCAAAACGATCTTCTCCTCTTTCCAGCCACACATTTCAAAATGGTGGTGAATGGGAGACATTTTGAACAGGCGCTTGCCGTGGGTCAGTTTGAAATAACCCACCTGCAGAATGACCGAAAGCGTTTCCACAATATACACAAGACCAACCAAAACCAGTACCAAAGGCATATCCAGCGCAAAGGCCAGTCCACAGACAATACCGCCCAAAAACAGTGAGCCGGTATCTCCCATAAACACCTTGGCCGGATGCCAATTATAGAACAGGTAGGCCACCAGTCCGCCTGTCAGGGCGGCAGGCAGCAAGGCCAGGTCGTATTTTTTCATACTCACGGCAGAAATGGTAAAAAACACCATAACCGGAATGGTTACCGAACCGCACAGGCCGTCCACGCCGTCGGTCAGATTGACTGCATTCACACACCCCACCATTACAAACATAGCAAAGAAGATGTAGACCATAGGGTGTATGTAGAAACTCTTGTCCAGGAACGGAATGTAGATGTTACTGGTCATACTGCCTTCTACATACAGCAGGTATAAATACAGCGCAGAAACCGCCATTTGCAGCATTGCTTTTTGAATGGCAGTCAGTCCAAGATTCCGTTTGAATTTCAGTTTGAAAAAGTCATCCAAAAAGCCCACCAAACCGAAGCACAGACCCAATGCCAGCGCGTAAAAAACGGTCTTTTCCTCCATGGACGGGGTATTGATCAGCAGGCAGAGCACCGCAGAAATGATGAACATCAGGCCGCCCATCATAGGGGTACCGGCCTTACTGTTGTGCCATGTGGGGCCGATCTCACGGATAGACTGACCGGCTTTCAGCGCCCGCAGCACCGGCAGCAGAAAGTATCCGATCACACCGGTGAGCACCGCAGATGCTAATGCCGTCATATAAACTCTTATCATGGATTCTCCTCCGTAATCAGGCTTCTTTCTTCAAAAACTGCTCCAAGATCTGCTCCATATACATGCCGTGGCTGCCTTTGAAGAGCAAAGTATCACCGGGTTTGGCCAGTTGCGCCAACACTTGCACCAGCATATTCTTATCCGTAAATGCCCGGGCATTGTTTTGAGACATACCGCCAGTGATAGCGCCGTAGAGCATTCTCTGGCTGCTGGGACCATAAGCCAAAAGCACATCTGCTTTCTGCGCAGCAACTCTGCCGATCTTGTAATGCTCCGCATCGGAACACACACCCAGTTCCAGCATATCTCCCAAAACTGCAATATGGCGACCCGAACGGTTGCCCAGCACATTCAGCGCCGCATTCATAGACTCAGGACCGGCATTGTAGCAATCCTCAATAATGGTAAAGCCATTCTTTTCGTAGATCTCCTGACGGCCCTCCATATTGCGGAAGGCGGACAGATTCTTTTGGATCTGCTCAACAGGAACTTGCATTTCCATACCCACTGCAATGGCAGCCAGGGCATCGTGAACATAATGCTCTCCTTCCAACGCCAATTCCACCGGGAAGGTCTCCCGATGACGCTCTACTGTAAAGGCAAGTTTCGGCTGACCTTGGAGAACATCTTTACCAACCACTTCGCAATCACCGTTCTGAGTGCCAAAGTATGTAACTTTTCTGTCCAGCAGTTTCCGCTGATTCCACAGCAAGTTGTCATCGCCGTTGAGTACCATCACACCGTCTGCGGGAACACCCTCCAAAATCTCCAGTTTGGCCTGCAAAATACCTTCCACAGAGCCAAGGTGTTCTATATGCATCGTGCCGATATTAATGATCACAGCAATATCCGGTTTACCGATTGCGGCAAGGTAGGCGATCTCCCGGAAGTGGTTCATTCCCATTTCCAGCACGGCCACCTGGGTATCGGAAGGCATCGACAGGATGGCCATAGGCATACCGATGTCATTGTTATGGTTGGCCGGGGTCTTGGCCACCCGGTAGGTACCCTCCAGCACCGCAGCGATCATTTCCTTGGTGGTACTCTTACCCACAGAGCCGGTAACACCTACCAC
>JAZSRS010000160.1:0-5907 GCA_045538595.1 Faecousia sp.
ATCCGAAATATTCATGGACAAATCTGCCGACCTCTGCTATACTTATGGTACAATAGCATTTGTATGAATCCAACGAAAAAATAAGGAGGTTTTCTATGATCCACTTACCCATGATGAAGGAGGAGATCAAAACTCCCGCAAAGGGCGAACGCATTGCCGCCAATGTTCTTCGCTACCGTTCCTTCCGACAGAATTTCGGTATATCGATCCCCATGGCAAAGGCACTTGCCCTCAAATATACCTTTGAGAATGTGGAAACCTACGTCCATGAGCACGACCGCATTGCAGGCTCCCGCCGCTCCACCTTTATGGACAACGTAAGTGAAATCGAAGCGGTAAAGGCAGACGAGATCTGCGGCTCCTACGGTCACCTTAACTTCCCCACCAATTCCGACCATTTTGCACCGAACTACGACCGTTTCCTCAAGGAAGGGGTCACAGGCACCATGGCGCGAATCAAGGCCTCCCTGTTCAACCACAGACACGACCCCGAAAAGGTGGAATTCCTCACCACACAGCAGCTTGTTCTGGAGGGATTCATCACCTATATTCTGAATTATGCGGATGCGGCGGAAAAAAAGGCGGCTGAAACCAATATCCCCGAATGCAAGGCTGAGCTTTCTCTCCTTGCGAATGACCTCTTCGATTACACTTAAGTTTGTTTCGCACAACAGCTTAACCGAATCTCGAAAGGAGCCGATTCGCTCTGCCCGGAGTTTAATCTGCTTTAAAGACTCCTCTCCAGAGATATATAACACACCTTTCCCCTGCTCTCCAAGATTCCGGCAGGCTTGTAAAAGGAGGGTTGATTTACCAATCCCGGGATCTCCGCCTACAAGAATAAGGGAACCGGGCACGATGCCACCGCCCAATACACGATCCAGTTCAGCCAGACCTGTTGAAATCTTATCTTCCTGTGTAAGTGAAATTTCGGAAATCGTACACAGCTTTATATCTTCCTTCGTTGAAGGCCTTTTATTTCCCTTGGCCGACACAACGATTCTTTCTTCTGAAATTGTATTCCAAGCACGGCATCCCGGACATTGTCCCATCCACTTCGCACTCTCATACCCGCATTCCGTACAATAAAAAACAGTTTTTGTTTTTGCCATGGAGATCGTCTCCTTATCTCTAGTTTAGATAATTATATCAATCCTTTGTATGCCGGTCAAGAGTCCGACAGATAGGAACTGACTGTACAGGCGATCACACTGCAGATTTTCTGCTGATATTCTGTATTTCGCAGCAAGTATTCCTCCTGATGATTGGATAAAAATCCGCATTCTACCAGAATACCGGTGGTGTTGATGTGTTGCATAAGATAAATGCCATCTGCTTTTTTGATTTTTCTGTGACTGGTTGGATTGATCGTTAGAATAAAGTTTTTTTGCAGTGCATCGGCCAATATTTTACTGCCGTCTGTGGGTGCATAAAAAACCTGGGCACCGCTATATTTATTGTCCGAAAAGAGGTTTTGGTGGATACTGATCAGAATGCCATTTTCTGTTTGATTGACTATTCTGACCCGTTCCCTTAAGTCAGAGACTTTTTTCTGAGCGATCGAATTTCCGCTTGTGTACACAGAGCAATCCGTATCCCGGATCATTACGGTTTCAATTCCGATTAAATGGAACAGATCGTTTAGTCTTAATGCAATGTCCAGGTTTATATTGCTTTCCAATACACCGGTGCAGGATGTTGCACCGCCGTCAACGCCTCCGTGGCCGGCATCGATGATTACAGTCTTTGATCCGTCTTCTGCCGAAGATAATGAAAAAGCCGGCTCTCCCCTGCTCCAGTGAAACGCCAGTAACAAACAACTGCCTATAATGATACAATACACTGGTAAAAGAGTAATATATCGGACTTTTTTAATCATAGAAAACACCTCTTGGTAGAGTCTATGCATCCCGAAATTCCAAATGAACATCCTGACAATTTTCGTCATAGAATGAGCCGGAACGATTCGTTCCAAAAATATTCAGGAGGATTGAAAAATGGATTCTAAAAAAATGGTACAGCAGGGCGGTTATGGCAGATTGCCCGCAACCGCACCACTGGCAAATCCTTATGTGCCATTCCAGATAGAAGATCCACCAAGGTATGAGCCGAGGACGGGAATCATTCGAGGCACACTGTTCCCGGGACTGGATTTACCCTTTATGAACATGGTAAATCAGAAGGAACTCCCGATGACTCCTTTGGCAGAATTACAAACAATGGGTTTTGCATTACACGAATTGGCATTATATTTGGATACCCATCAGGACGACAAAGAGGCATTTGAAGTGTTTCGGACATTCCAGCGTCTCTACGCCAAAGGGCGGGAAAAGTATGAAAAAGAATGCGGTCCTTTAACACACATGTCCGCAATGGAAGATAAGTATACTTGGTTAAAAGACCCGTGGCCGTGGGAATATGCTGGGAATCGGGAGGTATAAATTATGTTTATTTATGACAAGAAACTTCAATATCCGGTAAAAATTGATAAGCCTAATCCCCGCCTGGCATCCATTATTATCTCCCAGTACGGCGGTCCTGACGGAGAACTGGGCGCATCGCTGCGGTATTTGTCCCAGCGGTACAGCATGCCCTTCGACGAACTGAAAGGCTTGCTCACTGACATCGGCACGGAAGAATTGGGCCACCTTGAGATGGTGGGTGCCATCGTGCATCAGTTGACACGCAATTTAAAGGATTCCCAGATACAGGATTCTGCGTTTGCACCCTATTTTGTGGATCATACGACCGGTGTCTACCCCACCGCGGCATCTGGATTCCCTTGGAGCGCAGCCAGCATTGCGGTAAAGGGCGATCCCATTGCCGATCTGACAGAAGATCTGGCTGCAGAGCAGAAAGCGCGGGTAACCTATGATAACATTCTGCGTCTGTCAGACGATCCGGATGTAAACAATGTGATTCGTTTCCTGCGGGAAAGAGAAGTTGTGCATTTCCAGAGGTTTGGTGAAGCATTGCAATTACTCCGAGAAAAATTGAATCAAAAAAATGTATATGTTATGAACCCTGCTATTGATATGTAAAGAAAATCGCCTGCTCATTTTGAGCAGGCGAAAATATTATACTCTTCGGGTGGTTAAGTATTTGGAGGTTTCTACCATAAACTCCGTATCGTTAAAAAGGCTTAAATGTTCCAGCGCTTTATTGGTGTGGGTATGCACCAGTTTATCGCAGGTTTCCAGACCGTATAACTGCACAAAGGTGTTCTTGTTGGTATCTGCGCCGGTGGCTTTTCCCAGTTCCTGCGCATTACCGATCACATCCAACATATCGTCACGAATCTGGAATGCAAGGCCAAGATTATCAGCAAAATTGCCGGCGGCTTGAATTTGCGCTTCTGTACCGTTGGCAGCAAGGACGCCCATTACACAGGCAGCGCGGATCAAGGCTCCGGTTTTACGGCTTTGAATATCCAGCACTTCCTGCTTGGTGCATTCTCGTTGTTCGCTTTTAATGTCTAATACCTGACCGCCTACCATTCCCAGTTCTCCGGCGCATTGGGAAAGAACTTCAACGGCGCGAATACGAGTTTCGGCAGAATAAGGCGCTTTTGCCAGGAATGAAAAAGCAGCCGTCAAAAGGGCATCACCGGCCAAAATGGCCATATCTTCTCCATAAACCTTGTGGTTGGTCAGTCTTCCCCGCCGATAGTCGTCGTTATCCATACAGGGAAGATCGTCGTGGATCAAACTGTAAGTGTGTACCATTTCAATGGCAGCGGCGAAGGGGGCAGCGGATCTCCAATCTCCACCGGTCATGCGACAGAAATCGAAGATAAAAATGGGACGTAGACGTTTGCCGCCTGCAAGCAAACTGTATCGCATAGCATCGAACAGTTCCTTTTGCGGCTCAGTATGGTTGTAAAAGCAATTTTCATCCAAATACTGTTCGATATGTGCAAGATACATTTGATTTTGTTCTTTATAGTCCAGCATCCAATTCCTCCTCATGGGGCGATCCGTCTTCTGCTGCAGTGATTTTTTTAACCTGCAGCTCTGCCTGATCCAGGAGATTTCCGCAGCGGCGTACCAGTTCAGTACCTTCTTGGAATAATTTTAGCGATTCTTCCAAGGACACCTTCCCCTGCTCTATTATGCGAACGATCTGTTCTAGCCGGTTCATATTCTCTTCAAATGTAGGATTCTTATTGCTCATATACTGCTCTCCTTTACACAGGTGATGGTTGTACTGACTGCGCCGTCGCTGAATCTGATATCAAGGTTTTCTCCAACAGAAACATCCCTTACAGATCGTACCACGCTTCCCTCCCCTGTTTGCACCATTGCATAGCCTCGCGTCAGTACCTTCAGCGGGCTAAGGGCGTCTAATTTTGCTGCCTGCGACAAAAAGCGCTGACGAGACTGGTGGAGGATATTTTTCTGCAAGGAATCCAAGCGGTTGCATAACAATTTCAAATTTTTTGATTGCTGCTGAATGTAAAAATCAGGACTTTGCAGAGCATGGCTGCCTGATAACACCTTTAATTGCTGTCGTGAGGCCTTCAGCAGACGTGTAAGCGATGTTGTCATGCTTACAGAACAGGAATCCAGCATTTGATATAATGCCTCCCTGTCCGGCACAGCCAATTCAGCAGCGTTGGAGGGTGTTGCAGCCCGCAAATCAGCAACATAATCGGATATTGTAACGTCTGGTTCGTGTCCCACACCGGAGATGATGGGGATGTTAGAACGGAAGATAGCATAGGCAACCCGCTCGTCATTAAACGCCCATAGATCCTCGATAGAACCGCCGCCTCTGCCCACGATCAAGAGATCGGCAATATTATAAGCATTGGCGTAATCAATAGCAGCGGCAATCTCTTCCGGAGCTTCTACTCCCTGTACACGGACAGGCAGTAGTTTGACCGTTGCTATGGGGTAGCGCTTGTTGAGAATACGCAGCATATCGTGGAGCGCTGCGCCTGCGGAACTGGTAATGATACCGATTGTTTTGGGATACTTTGGAATGAATTTTTTATGACTGTCATCAAACAAACCTTGTGCAGCCAGTTTTGCTTTTAGTTGTTCAAATGCAACATGCAAATCACCGATGCCATCTACCAACAGACCGGTACAGTATAACTGATATGCACCGTCTCGGGGATAAACGGAAATTTTACCGGTAGCCAGCACTTGCATACCATTTTCGGGTTTGAATCGCAGACGAATTGCATTTCCGCGGAACATGACGCATTTTAGAGATGCACCATCGTCCTTCAGGGTGAAATAATGATGTCCTGAGGGGTAAACTTTATAGTTGCTGATCTCACCACGTACAGCAACCCCCGACAGAAGTGGATCACTGTCCATCTTCCCACGGATATATTCATTTATTTGGGAGATAGACAGAACCTGTTGGGACATATTATTCCTCCGTACAACGATAGGCAATCACGGCAACGCCCATGGCATTGTCTGTAGAAAATTGTGGTTGCGCAAAGATGGGATTCAGTGGCTTAAGACTTTCCCGCAGCATAGAATTAGACGCTACGCCACCGGAAAAAACCACTGGAAGATTGGGATATTGCTTTAAGGCCTGCTCTGTCGCGGCATATACCGCATAACTCACGCATCTTAGTGTGTACCCGGCGGTTTCTGCTACATTACCGTATTTCTTGTGATATTCCTCCACTTTGTTCTGCGCGCCGGACAGAGAAAATGTACTGTCTTTACATTTTACACGAAACAGATCCTTCGAGGTGCTCTGACTGCTGACAAGATCTAATTCTTTGCCGGCAGGAAAAGATAAACCAAGCAGTTGACCGGCACGATCGACCAGTTGCCCGGCGGATATGTCGCTCGTTCCGCCGATGCGGGTGCAACGAACATTCTTCCCTTCCGGTTCTACTAACAGAAGTTCAGTCGTTCCTCCGGAAAGATGCCAGGCAAG
>JAZSRS010000025.1:0-5451 GCA_045538595.1 Faecousia sp.
CTTCTCTGGCCGCCGGGGTTCTTGTTGGAAGTCTTGTTGTAACCCATAGCGGCAGGAGAAACACCCAGAGTTCTGCAACGCTTCAGCACGGGCTGCATAAGTCGGATCGTAGCCATGTCGTTCTGTGAGCCAAGGAGTTGAGTTGCCAATTTGTCTTCCTAAGACCCGCTTGGCCCTGCGACTTCTTCTCTGGCCGCCGGGGTTCTTGTTGGAAGTCTTGTTGTAACCCATAGCGGCAGGAGAAACGCCCAGCGTTCTGCAACGCTTCAGAACGGGCTGCATATTCTTAGCCATAACGCAAATTTCCTCCTATTGCTTGATCAGACACGACGTCTCTTGTGAGGACGGCAACCATTGTGGGGGATGGGAGTCACGTCCTTAATCATAACGACTTCCAGACCTGCGGACTGCAGAGCCCGGATGGCAGCCTCACGTCCCTGGCCGGGGCCCTTCACATAGACTTCAACAGTCTTCAGGCCGCAGTTGTCGATGGCAGCCTTAGCGGCGGTCTCGGCAGCAGTCTGTGCGGCAAAGGGAGTGGACTTACGGGAACCACGGAAACCCAGTCCGCCGGAAGATGCCCAAGACAGGGCATTGCCGTTCAGGTCAGTAACGGTAACCATGGTGTTGTTGAAAGAGGAACGGATATGCACCGCGCCTTTTTCAACTACTTTACGCTCTCTACGGCGCTTAATAACTTTCTTGGTAGTCTTAGCCATTTACATATCCCTCCTTACTTCTTCTTGTTAGCAATGGTCTTCTTGGGACCCTTGCGAGTACGGGCGTTGGTCTTGGTGCGCTGACCGTGAACGGGCAGACCACGACGATGACGGATGCCACGGTAGCAGCCGATTTCGCTGAGGCGCTTGATATTCATAGCGGTCTCACGACGCAGGTCACCTTCAACAGCATAGTTGCTTTCGATGGTCTCACGCAGCAGTGCTTCCTGCTCTTCGGTCAGGTCCTTCACCCGGGTATCGGGGTCGATCTTAGCGATCTCAAGAACCTTTGCAGCGCGGGCAGGTCCAATGCCGTAAATATAAGTCAAAGCGATCTCAATTCGCTTTTCGCGGGGCAGGTCAATACCAGAAATCCGTGTCATATTCTTTATTTGCCTCCTATTAGCCTTGTCTCTGCTTGTGCTTGGGGTTTCCGCAAATTACCATAACGCGACCCTTGCGCTTAATGACTTTGCACTTTTCGCACATGGGTTTAACGGACGGTCTTACTTTCATACTGTTTAACCTCCAATAGAGATAATCTCTTGTGTCTTACTTACTTCTCCAAGTGATCCGGCCATGGGTCAGATCATAGGGAGACATTTGAACAGTTACCTTGTCACCGGGCAAGATTTTGATGAAATTCATACGGAGCTTGCCGGAAATGTGGGCCAGAATCACGTGTCCATTGCCAATATCCACATTGAACATCGCATTCGGCAATGCATCGGTTACGATGCCTTCGATCTCAATTACGTCGTCCTTAGCCAAGTTGTTAACCTCCTGGGTCGATACTTTGCATCTGCCGGCTTACAGCCGGGAATCTTCGGCGACGGTGAGTATTTCCGGCTCCCCGTCGGTGATGAGTACAGTATTTTCATAGTGGGCGGAGAGTTTCCCGTCGGCAGTGACGGTGGTCCAGCCGTCTTTCAGAACCCGGACGTCATACACGCCCTGATTCACCATCGGCTCAACCGCCAGCGTCATGCCCGGCAACAATCTCGGTCCACGTCCGGGACTGCCGAAATTCGGCACCTCCGGCTCTTCGTGAAGTTGCGCGCCAACGCCGTGACCTACGAATGCACGCACAACTGAAAAACCGTTAGACTCCACATACGTCTGAATGGCGTGGGAGATATCGGACACGCGGTGTCCGCCTCGGGCAAAGCGCATGCCTTCGAAAAAACTCTGCTTCGTTACCCGAATCAATCTTTCAGCCTCGGCACTGATCGTACCGCAAGGAAAGGTTGCTGCGCAATCTCCGTGAAATCCCTTGTAGCAAGCGCCCACATCAACAGAGACGATGTCTCCTTCCTGCAGCAGGTATCCATCGGGAATACCGTGGATCACTACATTGTTGACGCTAATGCAACTGCTGGCGGGAAAGCCGTTGTAGTGCAGGAATGACGGTTTTGCACCCTGCCCCAGGATATACTCCCGAACGGCTCTGTCAATCGCTTTCGTAGATACGCCCGGTCTTACCATTTCCCCTGCCAAAGCACGGGCTGCCGCGGTAATTTTACAGGCCTGACGCATCACAGAAAGTTCTTGCTCATTTTTGATTGCTATCATACCTCTACTCCCAAGGCCTTCAAGATATCCTGAAAAGCACCTTCAATGGATTGGTTGCCCTCCACAAACCGCAGTTTGTTTTGCGCAGCGTAGTAATCCTTCAAAACCTCTGTGGATTCGTGATACACCGCCAGACGGCTCTTCACCGTTTCCGGTGCGTCGTCCTTGCGAATGATCAGGTCTTCTCCACACAGGTCGCAGGTGTTATTCTGTTTGGGAGGATTGGCGGTGATGTGATAACTGGCGCCGCACTTGGGGCAGACGCGCCGACCGGTCATACGGCCTTCGATCACAGCATCATCAATTTCCAGCGAAACCACATGGTCCAACCGGATACCCATTGCATCCAAGGCCTTTGCCTGGGCCAGGGTGCGAGGCACCCCGTCCAGGATAAAGCCGTTTTTGCAATCGGGTTTGGAAGTACGCTCTGCCACAATGCCGAGAATCAACTCGTCAGAGACCAGGCGGCCTTCTTCCATGATCTGTTTCACTTGTTTGCCCAGTTCTGTGCCATTTGCCATAGCCTCTCTGAGCATATTACCGGTGGAAATTGTGGGAATCTGCAGTTTTTCTGCCAGCATTTCTGCCTGTGTTCCCTTACCCGCACCGGGGGCACCTAATAAAATCAGGTTCATTCTACGCCTCCGTATTAATCCAGGAAGCCCTTGTAGTGGCGCATCAGCATCTGTGCTTCCAGAGCCTTCACGGTTTCCAGAGCAACACCTACAACGATGATGATAGAAGTACCGCCGATGGCCAGATTCTGCACATTGGGAACCAGTTTACCGCCAACCAGAGGCAGCAAAGCAACGATTGCCAGATAGACTGCGCCGAAGATCACGATCTTGCCGATGACCTTCTTAATGAATTCAGCAGTGGGCTTGCCGGGACGGAAGCCGGGGATAAAGCCGCCGTTCTTCTTTAAGTTGTTGGAGATCTCCACGGGATCGTACTGAATGGTGGAGTAGAACCAACTGAAGAAGAAGATCAGCAAACCGTAGAAAGCGATATACACCCAAGTGTTGCTTGCCCAGATGTTGTTGTACCACCAGTTCTTCTCACCGGCCTTGCCAGCGAAAGTGGCGATGGTAGCAGGCAGAGAAGCAATGGACTGGGCAAAGATGATGGGCATAACACCGGTCATAGCCACCTTAATGGGCAGGTTGGTGTTCTGACCACCGTAGACCTTGCGGCCCACGATACGCTTGGCGTACTGAATGGGAATGCGGCGCTCGGCATCGTTGATGAACACGATGAACACAACCAACAGCAGCATAATCACGCCGATAATGGTAGCGATCCACCACTTCATATCGATCAAGCGGCTGAAAGTGCCGGGCAGGCCGGAAACGATGTTGGCAAACAGGATCATAGAGATACCGTTGCCGATACCGAACTCAGTGATCTGCTCACCCATCCACATAACCAGAGAAGAACCGGCAGTGAAGGCCAGGATGATCACGACTGCAGGCAGAAAGCCCTTGGTGGTGATGATATCCAGACCGCTGGAATCGTAGTTCCGCAGCATGGTGTAGTAGGCAAAGCCCAGAAGCAGGCCCAGCGCTACAGTGGAATAGCGAGTGATTTTTTCAATCTTCTTCTTACCAACTTCGCCCTCTTCCTTCGCCATACGCTCCAGAGCGGGGATGGCAACGGTGAGCAACTGAATGATAATGGAAGCATTGATGTAGGGCTGGATGCACAATGCCAGAACGGAAGCCTGAGAGAAGGCAGAGCCGGACATGGCATCAAACCAACCCAGAATAGTGTTAGACAGCGTGCTATCAAAGTAGGTTGCCAGAGTTGCTGCATCGATATAAGGAACGGGAATTTTTTCACCGATTCTGTAGATCAGCAGCATCAGCATAGTGAAGATCAACTTCTTGCGAAGTTCGGGGATCTTCCATGCGTTTTGCAAAGTGCTAAACATTAAACCACCTCGGCCTTTCCGCCTGCCTGCTCGATTTTTTCCTTAGCAGACTCAGAGAAAGCCGCAGCCTTAACAGTCACCTTCTTGGTCAATGTGCCATTGGCCAGAACCTTCAGTCCGTAGGGGCAGGCATTCAGGATACCAGCCTCGATCAGGGCAGCAGCATCCACCACTGCGCCGTCTTCAAAGCGGTTCAGAACGGTCAGGTTGATTGCAGTCAGGGGTTTAGCAAAGATGTTATTGAAGCCACGCTTAGGCACGCGACGTGCCAAAGGCATCTGGCCACCTTCAAAGCCGATACGGGTCTTGCCACCGGAACGGGCGTGCTGACCTTTGTGGCCACGACCACCGGTCTTGCCGTTGCCGGTGCCGACACCGCGGCCCTTGCGCTTGCCTACATGAGTAGAGCCAGCGACAGGAGAGAGTTCATGGAGTTTCATTTGTAATCTCCTCCTTATTCTACTTCGGTAACCTGCAGCATAAAGCCGATCTTAGCGATCTTGCCGCGGGTCTGGGTGTTGTCGGGCTGGATAGTAACCTGGCCGATCTTGCGCAGGCCCAGAGAATGGGCAGTGGCAATGTGCTTTTCCAAGCGACCGTTCAGGCTCTTAACAAGGGTAATCTTCAAGTTTGCCATGTTAATTGCCCTCCTTACACGATTTCTTCTACGCTCTTACCGCGGATAGCAGCAATCTGCTCGGGAGAACGCAGGGACTTCAAGCCCACCATAGTTGCCTTGACAACGTTCTGGGGGTTGTTGGAACGCAGGCATCTTGCAGTGATGTTGCGGATGCCAACGGCTTCCATAACGGCACGGACAGCGCCGCCGGCGATAACGCCGGTACCTTCGGGAGCGGGTCTCATCAGAACCTTACCAGCACCGAAAATGCCGGTAACTTCGTGAGGAATGGTGCCATGCGCAGCCAGAGAAACCTTGGTCATGTTCTTCTTGGCATCGGTGATGCCCTTCAGAATTGCCTCGGAAACTTCGGCAGCCTTGCCCAGGCCGTAGCCAACGGTACCCTTACCGTCGCCCACAACTACCAGAGCGGAGAACTTCATAACACGGCCGCCCTTAACGGTCTTGGAAACACGATTCAGGTAAACGACCTTCTCAATGAGTTCAGGAGCCTCATTGTTAGGAGTCTTATTGTAAGCCATTTCTTTTCCTCCTTATGCTTAGAAATTGAGTCCGCCTTCGCGGGCGCCCTCAGCCAGAGCAGCAACACG
>JAZSRS010000030.1:0-17198 GCA_045538595.1 Faecousia sp.
ACTTCCGTGAACATTGCGTTCCCCGGCATGACCAAGATCGAGATCAACTGCAACAGCGGCAAGCCCGTTGCAGGCCTGACTGACTCCCTGACCAACATCTCCGGCATCACTGTGACCACTGAAGGCAGCGTGGTTACCATCGAATTTGCAGAAGCAACCGATACTTTCACCATTCCCTCCATCGCAGCACAGGTTCGTTTTGACGAACTGACCGTTTACGCTACCCTGGCTTCCGGAGGAAGCCAGGGTGGCAACAACGGTGGCCAGGGCGGTAACCCCGCTCCTGACAACCCCGCACCCGCTCCCAGCGATCCCATCACTAATGTAGAATATGTGTACGGCAGTTCCTCTGCCTACGCCAATGTGATCAAGAACTGGGGCCGCAGAGGCTTCAACGCAACTTTCCTGTCTCCCAACGCCACTACATTCTACGAAGAGAATGAAACTTCCTTTGAGAAACTGGCCGGTATGAGCGGCAGCGCAAATCTGAATCAGGTTCCCTCCAGCGAACTGTATGCAGAACTGAAGGCACTGATGACAAACGCACACACCACCCAAACTACCTACGGCGATACCCGTTACCTGTACTGTTTCACCGACTGCCAGGATCAGAATAACGAGGCTGGTATCTCCTGCTTCTATTCCGGCAATCAGATCGGTCCTTCTTGGGATAGCGGCAGCACTTGGAATCGCGAACACTGCTGGCCCAAGAGCAAGACCTCCACTACCTCTGTCAATAACAGCACTTTCGGTGAATGCGGTGACCTGATGACCCTGCGTCCCGTAACTTCCAACATCAATAGCAGCCGCGGCAATAAGGCCTACGGCACCGGTGCTGATTTCTATAATCCCAATTCCGCTTCCAACGGCGCATACGACCTCCGTGGTGACGTAGCCCGTATCGTACTGTACACCTATGTCCGCTGGGGCAACACCTCCAATATGTGGGGCAGCGACGGCGTGATTGAGAGCGTAGAGATCCTGCTGACTTGGATTGAGGAAGATCCTGTGGATACTTGGGAACTAGGCCGTAACGACTCCGTAGAATCCGTTACCGGCATCCGGAATGTATTCGTGGACTACCCCGAATTGGCATTCGTCCTGTTCGGAGAAGAGATCCCCACTATGGTAACTCCCTCCGGTAAGGCTGCCTAATCTTTTCTAAACAAAAAAAGTGCTGCCCGATGAGCAGTACTTTTTATTTGTTTAGATAAAGTAGATCGTTATACACAGTCATATCCGCCCGGTCAATGGTCAGAGGCATAATGGATATGTAGCCATTCATTACGCAGTCGGTATCCAGAGTCAGATCGTGCTTGTTTTCGTATACACACTTACCCTTGGGCATATACATATCATTTCCCTGATGCACAAAATCATCGGAGTAGAAATGACCGCCCTGCCGGGTAATGCGAATGCCCTTGGCCTCCGGCACTACATTCACATTGTACAGATCGCACTTTTCCATCAGTTTGTGTTCCCGGAAGAAATCCAGCACCTGATCCAGCGGCTGGGTGGCCCGGTCATAAAATTCCGGCCCGGTGGAGATGGCCACCGCTTTCAGGCCTAGGGAAACGGCTTCAAAAACCGCCCCGGCCGTACCGGAATACATAATGTCCCGCCCCATATTGAAACCCCGATTGATACCGGAGATCACCAGATCAAAGTGCAGTCCCATACCCATCACCGCATATCGCACACAGTCAGCAGGGGAGGAGTCTACAGTGTAGGCCGTGATGCCCGGCTCTAACTCCACCTGCTTGATTTCAAAAGCCTTGTGCAGTTCAATGCTCTGACTTTTGCCGCTTTGCTCATATTTGGGAACAACAGCGGTCACCTCTCCCAGTTTCTGACACCATTTGATCAGGGGGATCAACTGGCTGGCGCTGACGCTGTCGTCATTTACTATCAGTATTCTCATAACCAATCCTCGTGGGTTTCCTTATATTCTTTCACCAAGGCGTCCGTATCCCGCAGCAGGGATTCCATCTCCTCCTGAGAGTATACAGTAGCGCCGCTGGCGCAGGCGTGGCCGCCGCCACGGTACTTTTCGGCAATGGAGTTGATGTGGACAAAACGGGAGCGGAGCCTGACCCGGATCGAGCCTTCTGCGTCACCGTTTTCAATAAATACCATCCAACTGATACAACCCCGAATAGAGTCCATTGTGCCTACACAGGCGCTGGCCTGTTCCAATGTCAGGTTAAACTGCTCCTGCATCGCCTTGTCAATATACAGATAGGCCACGCCGTTTTCAGTCACCTGCATCCGGTTGTACACATAAGCCTTGAATTTTAGGTATTCATAAGCCTCCAAGTACAGCCGGGCGTACAGAATATCCGTGTCCACACCCACATCCAGCAATGTGGCAGCGGCCCGCATGGTGTTGCCGTTTACACCGCTGTACTTAAACCGGCCGGAGTCGGTGACCATACCGGTGTAAAGGTGTGTGGCTGCCACGGAGTTCAGCACCAGTTCCTCCCGGAAGGTCTCATAGAAATCCACAATCATTTCACAGCAGGAGGAGCGGTCTTCTTCCACCCATTGCAGATCGCCGTAGTTTTCCAGGGGAATGTGGTGGTCGATCTTGATCAGTTCCTTGCAGCGATCATAATTTTTGTTGGAGATCCGGGCGGCAGAGCCGGTGTCTAGCACGATACCCAGGGCATCGGCGTAGAGAGTTTTGTCCACCGGGGCGTCGTCCTCGCCCATAAATTCCAAATAAGCCGGAATGTCCTGCTCTACCACCAGTACCTCCTTGTCGGGGAAACTGGCCAGAAGCAGTTCTTTCATACCCTTGGTAGCGCCCATACAGTCGCCGTCGGGGCGCACATGCCGGAACAGGAAGATCCGGTCATAGTCTTTTATTTTCTGCAGAATCTTCTGCTTAACATCTAAGTTCATTTGTTTTCTCCTATCATAGCATCCAAATCCGCCAGCATAGCCATGGCGGTATCCTTATCTGCCACCGTTGCGCCGCTGGCCTTGGCGTGACCGCCACCGCCGTATTTCACAGCGATGGGATTGATGTTGTACTTGTTGGAACGCAGTTCGCACAGCACACCTTTGTCCGTTTCCGTAAAGTTGACCCAAATATCCACGCCCTTGATGTCAGCCATGGTGTTGGTCATACCCCGGGACACAGTAAAGGTGTCTACAGCCAGCGCCTGCAATTCTTCCAATGTGGTGTAGATGTAGGCCACATTGTTGGTGGTGAATTGAATATTCAGAATGAATTTTGCCTTCAACTGCTTGGCAGAAAAATCGTCTGCATACAGATCCCGGAACAGTTCATTGGTGTCAAATTTTTGCTCCATCAGGAAGGAAGCCAACCGGAATGTCCGAGCGGTGGTGCCATCGTAACGAAACCGGCCGGAGTCAGTCACCATACCGGTGTAGAGAGACTTGGCAGCCAAAGGATTCAGGCGGAGACCGCACTGGGCCACAAATTCCGTGATCAGACCGCAGCAACTTTCAAAGGAGGTATCCACCACTTCAATATCTGCCACTTTTTCGCAGAAAATGTGGTGATCCAGCCGCACAGTTTTGGCCGCAAGACTGTAGCGGTCGTCACACACCATACTCTTGGCGCCGCAGTCCAAAATGATAGCCAAAGCCCCTTCGTAAGCACTGTCGGGGATCTCGTCCATATTTGCGCCTTCCATAAAGCCGAAGAAACCGGGCTGATCGCCCACCATATATACCTGTTTGCGGGGGAAATTCTCTAAAATGACCTGCTGCATACCGATCTGACTGCCCATAGCATCCCCGTCGGGGCGGCCGTGGCGGTGGAGAATAATCCGGTCATAATCTTGGATTGCCTGCAAAATCTCTTGGAACATACAAAACCTCACTTGTAATATAGCCCATAATATCGTATTATAAATAATAGCATAAATCCCATTCTAACGCAATGTAAATATGACAAAAAGGGGTGATTTCTTGGAAAAAACGCATATTCTGCTGATAGACGGTAGTAATCTGCTGTTTCAGATGTTCTACGGGATGCCGGCGCGGATCGTAGGACGGCAGGGGAAGCCCATCCAAGGAACCCTGGGATTCGTCGGCGCGTTGCTGAAGATCATTCGCAAATTGCAACCCACCCATGTGGCGGTACTGTTTGACGGGGAGACGGAGAATCCCAGAGGAAAACTGGACGAAAACTATAAGGCCAACCGGGAGGATTACAGCGTGCTGCCGGAGGAGGAAACGCCATTTTCCCAACTGCCGGACATTTATGCCGCCCTGGACTATTTGGGAATCTGCCACCGGGAGACCACCGACTGTGAGACAGATGACTGGATGGCGGCCTATGCCTGTTCTTTGGGGAAAAACCACGCGATGACCATAGTATCTCAAGACAGCGATTTCTTCCAACTGATCACTGAAAAGGTGAAAATTTTGCGTTATCGCGGTGAGAATTCTGTTGTTTGCGATGTGGCATATATCCGGGAAAAACTGGGAATCGCCCCTGAGCAGTATGCAGATTTCAAATCCCTCACCGGAGATGGGTCGGACAATATCCCCGGCGCGAAAAAAATAGGCCCTAAAACCGCTGCGGCGCTGCTCCGGGAGTTTGGCTCTCTGCAGACCATTTTGGAAAATACCCACGCCATAGCCAAACCCTCGGTGCGGGAATCTGTGAGACAACACGCAGACCGTCTTCTTTTGAATCAGCAATTGATCCGCTTGGACGGAGGGTATACCGCGCCCTTCTCTATGGAGGAGATGGCCTATACATATGGGGGAGAGACCTCTACCCAAGTCCTGACGGCCATTGGCGTAAAATGAAAATAAGGGAGGGCCAACGGCCCTCCCTTAAAACTTTTTCTTACTTATTTTCCATTGCCACGGCAACATCCAATGCTACCTTCATCATAGTGGTGAACGCAGTCTGCCGTTCCTCGGAAGTGGTCTCCACTCCCTTTAGCACGTGATCGGAAATGGTGCAGATGCACAATGCTCTTTTGCCGTACCGGGCTGCATTCATATACAGAGCCGCGGCCTCCATTTCCAGTGCCATAACGCCCATCTTCTTCAGACCGTATACGCTGTCCAGCCCTTCAGGTACACCAATATGATCACCGTAGAAAACATCAGAGGAGTTCACATTGCCCACATGGTAGGTAGCGCCGGCATTCTTGGCGGCGTCTACGGCTGCGCTGAGCAGTTCGTAAGAGGCAATGGGAGCGAATGTGCCGGGGAGATGGAACTGGGCGGCAAAATTGGAGTCGGTGCATGCGCCTTGGGCAATCACCAGATCATACAGATTGATGTGATCCTGAATAGAACCGGCAGAGCCTACCCGAATGATATTTTCCACACCGTAGCCGTTGTACAGTTCGTGGGAGTAGATGCCGATGGCGGGCATACCCATACCGGACGCCATCACAGAGACTTTTACGCCCTTGTAAGTGCCGGTGTAGCCGTGAACACCACGGACATTGTTCACAAGCACAGGATTTTCCAAAAAGTTCTCTGCGATAAATTTGGAGCGCAGGGGATCGCCGGGCATCAAAACGGTCTTGCCGAAATCGCCGGGCTTGGCGCTGATATGGGGAGTGGGTGTGTTGAGCATAGTATTTCCTCCTGAAAAAGTGGATTGTATCATTTTGCAAAGCCACCGGCTTTGGCATAGTTTGTCAAAAGATCCCGGGCGTATACATTTTCGTCGTAGCGTTCTACTTCCGTCAATTTGTTTGGTCCGTACAGTAGCGAGTAGGTATCCACCACCACATAGTAAGTTTGGTTGGGATCGATATTGTCCTTCAGTTGTCGACCATAGTCGCCGTAACTGATATAATACCGGTCGTTACCCCCAAAGAAACGGGAAGCAAGATCCTCGCCCTGAATGGAACAAAGCACCAACTGATTGTCAAAGGGGAACAGGGAATAGAGCATTCCGTAGGTCACATCTCCGGCTGCCAGATACCTAGGATCTCGCACGGAAATGAAACCGCCTCCCAAGACGATATTGTACCGATCGCCCCAGCGGCTCATACCCGCCTGATAGTACAGATCGGCCGCCAACTGCTCCATATAACTACTGTTTCGGTTGACCCGGTTCGTACCCAGCACCTGTGTGCCGATGCTTACCTGATCTGCGTATTTATTCAGCAATTCTTCCACGATGGGGTGGTCGTCATAGCCGGCATATTCTTTGGTGGATACCAGTTGGGCGGTCTGTACTTTGCTTTTGCCGTTGGCGCTGTTAATGGCCACCTCTACATGGCTGATACCTTCATTATCTCCACCGCCCTGCAGGTGGTATACCCCATAACTGTCGGTGAGCACATATTGCTGATGGGTGTGACCTTCGAAAACCAAGTCCACAGATCCTTGAGAAAGGGCGGTATCGTAATAACCCTTCAGTTGCTTGCTGCTGACGCTGGTAGTACCGGACTTGCTGGAGGTATAGCCGTCGTGAAGGAGATAGACGATGTAATCCGCGCCGTTTTCCCGGAGTTTGTCCGATTCGGCTTTCACCAAGGCAGTGAGATCCGACCCGGTCTTAAAGTATACATCTTCTACCTTGTCCGCGGAAATAGAGGAGTAGCAGTCGCCTACCGCGCCGATAATACCGATCTGGAGAGCGCCTAAGTCCACCACTGTGGAACTTTCGCAGTAGGATACCTGCTTGTTTGTCTCCCGGTCATAGATGTTGATGGCTAAAAAAGGGAATTGGGCTTGGGTATCGTTTTTCTCAATGGGATCTCTGCCCCAATCATATTCGTGGTTGCCCATGGCCATGGCGGCAAATCCCATCTCGTTCATCCAATCTGTCAGGATCAGACCTTGGGTCAGATTGGACTCGGAACTGCCTTGCCACATATCACCGGCGCTGAGAAGGACAGTATGGTCGTTGGTTTCCCGGGCGTCTTCCAAATATGTACTCAGTTCGTCCAGACCGGGGTGAGCATCTGCGTCGGCCAGTTTTCCGTGGAGATCGTTGATGGCGTAGAAATCCACAATGACCAGTAGAAATGCGCTGCACCGGTCACAGAAACCGTCATTGCCGTCGTCTGTATGGCCGTCAGTACAATCCCCGGCAGTGGGTACTGTGGATGGCGCAGTAGAAGGCACAGTGACCGTCCCGTTGGTGGGGTCGGCGACCGTCGGAGGGGACTGCTTTGCCCCGCAGCCGGTGAGCAACAGACACAGCACTAGTAAAAGACACAGTTTTTTCAATGGAAACAATTCCTTTCTCTTTCTACCCACATCATATAATAAAACGGCAATTTCTTCAACTATTGATTCAAAATTTCCAAGATCTGCTGCGCCGCGTCCTCGTAGGTGTCAAACTTCACCACATAGTCACAGACTTCCGCATTTTGCCGTTCCGATTCAATGGCGATCAGCCGATTGACCTTGTCCTCTATGGAAGAATTCTTCCGCAGGATGGAGGCCATCAGCGCCTTTCTGTCCCGCTTGATATAAATGGTGATCACATTTTTGAAGTAGGTCTTCAGGGACATAGCGCCGCAGATATCCATGGTGGTGAGTACATGCTTGCCGCTATCCCAAATTCGCTCCACATCCTGCTTCCGGGAGCCATAGCCGTGGCCGGCATACATGGTGGATTGGAACATCTCGCCGCTGTCGCACATGTTGCGGAATGTGTCTACATCCACATAGTTGTACCATTGGTTTTGCTCCACAGCGGTGGGGTCGTTGGTGGTGTAACTGATCAGTTTCTCAAACTTATCCGTTTGCGCCAACACCCGGGAGGCGATTTTGGACTTGCCGCTGCCGGAAGGGCCTACCAGCACCACGATGCCCGGCTCTTCCCAGGCAGAGGTTTCCTTGCGAAGGCTGTAACTGTCGGAGATGACCTCCACCAGTTTTATAAATTCGTCGTAGTTATTCACCGCCAGTAGGCCGGTGGCATCCCGATTCCAGGGCCGACGCATCAAAATAGGATAGGTAGCGCTGGAGTCTAGAATGTTGTGCATAGCGTCGTCAAACAGGATATCTACCTGAATCTTATCTTTCCGGGAACCCATATAGATGTGATCCGGCGGAATCTCTGGGAATTCCTCCATGATCCGCTTGGCCCGAATACCCATAAACTCCGGCGGGATCGCGGTGGAGATAAAGACTTCCGTCATAGTGGTCAATTTTCGGACAAATTCCTTGGCGCCCGGATATACAGGTTGCGTCCGGTAGAATTCAGGATCGTTAAAGTACTCGTAGATCACATCGATCCGAGTGCCGTGGCGGCCCCAGTGTTCCACTTCATAAATGCTGAGGGGTGGATCGAACTTATATTTTTCATTGGCAAGACGGATGGCATAGCCGGTGCAGTCCATCAGGGTATCGTCAATGTCCAGCGCGGTGGACAGGCGGAATTTTCGATGCATAAGGCCACCTTCTTTCTGTAAACAGTGATGGAAAGCAGCCTGCCGTGTTTGATACAGAAACCCGGAAAGCTGCTTGTATTTATTATAAAGGAAAAAGAAGTGAAATGCAAGAAAATTTCCATTTTCCCCGTGGAACACAAAAAAGATGCATCCTAAGATGCATCTTTTTGCCATTTATTGGGGCAGAGGAACCTCCGCGGCCAACATTTGTAAACAGGTGTGTTGGTTGACGGCGTATACCTCTAACCGGGTGGTGTCCTTGGCAAATGCCGCCTTTTTCAGGTACAGCATATAGCCATTCTCGCCGGTGTGATAGGCCCGGTATGTCTGACCGTCCACCCATACCAAAATCTCTGCATCCGGCGCCAGCCGGGAGGTGTCCACCGTTCCCGAAATGCGATAATAATTGGCATCGTTCAGGCAGTTTTCCACTTGCACTGTAGAATCGGTGGTGGCAATGGTGAGAATTGCAGGCAGTTCCGCTTCAGGGGGCGTGAGAATGGGGGGATTTTCCAAATACTCGTCAATGTTCCGCTCCACCTTTTGGATCACAATACTGTCCGGTTGGTAGGTTTCCACATACCGCTCCAAAGCGTTGGGTTGGCCTTTGGAATAGTAAGCGGTGGCAAATTCGTTGGACAGAAAGGGGATCAGGGTATTGGCAAAAGAGTCCCGGAACATCAGCAGTTTGCCCGTGCCCTTTGGATTCTCCGTAATGATCCAGCCGTCTTCCACACCGTCGGCGTTGTTGGCGTATCCGTAGTTTTGGGGCAGTCCGTAGTCATAATTTTCTTCCGGCTTGCCGTAGAAACTGTAAAGCATCTTGTTTAGATCGCCGTTTTCATTGCACACCAATTTCGTGGGCCATTGGGCGTAATCTTCGTGGGGCATTTCCAGCCCGTCCATAATGCCGTTATAAACCAGACAAGCGCCCTTGTTGTTCCAGTGGGAATCCCGCTTCAGATAAAGGACTTCCTTCTGCTCCTGAAACAGTAGGAACAGATCCAGGTAGGAAACATTCTGCTCCGACAGATAGGGTGCCAAGCGAATGGCGTTGTGATGGGGGACTACGATGTAGGACTGATGTCCGGGCATATACTCCCCGTACAGAGTGTTCTTGTTGGGGGCAACGGTCAGCAGAAAGTCCATACCTTGCCCTTGGGCGTAGTCCTGCACAATGCTGAAATTATGCGCCAAATTGTACAGTTCCCGGTCGGACATAGGATCCAGTCCCAAATAGTCATTTAAGGTGGAAGAGTAGTACAGCCAGCCATCTGTTCCCACAATGACGCCACTGACATTGGACTGGCCGAATAAGGCGGTCTGCACTGTGGCATCGGCATAAACCATTTGGTTTCGCAGAGCCATACGCTCTGTAAAATAGGTTTCGAAATCGCTGAAGAACTCCCGATTCAGTCTGTTGTCTTCCGTCAGTAACCGGGGCGGTGCAGCCAAGGGCTTATTTTCTGTGGTCTTGGTAGTGGGGAAGAAGAGCATACCCACAGAAGGAATCAGGCACAGAACCATACACCCAATGATAAAGATCAAAGATTTGTGTTTCATCCTGCCACCCCCTAGAACCGGAAATAGATAAACGGGTTGTAACTGCCGCCGGCCAGTCGGAGCATACACCATACCAGCAGCAGACCTGCCAACAGGAAACTGGCCGTCTGCAGCGCATTTTCACCGGCAGTCAACTGTTCTTTTTTCTCCAATCGGCGTACCCGGCAGGTGAAACGGTCCAGCGGTCCGCAGCAGAAAATAGCGGCCATCAGCATTACAACGAAGTAGGGCGTGACTGCCTGCACCGTAAAGGACATCACCGCAGGAGAGAAATCCAATCCGGTGAACATCTGAGAGATAAACATTCCCGCTTCCCTGATGGTATCCGCCCGGAAGATCACAAATCCCACGGTCACCACCAGTAAGGTGTAAATGTGCCGCAAAAACTTAGGCAGTTTCTTGATCACGGGGATAAACTCTTCCAATAGCAAGAAGAATCCGTGAAACAAACCCCAAATTACAAAAGTCCAGTTGGCACCGTGCCACAGACCAGTAAGGAAGAATACAATGATCCGGTTGAGAACGGTCCGGAATTTACCCTTTCGGTTGCCGCCCAAGGGAATGTAAACATAGTCCCGGAAGAAAGAGGACAGGGAGATGTGCCACCTGCGCCAGAATTGCTGCACAGTGGAGGCAATGTAGGGGTGGTCGAAATTCTCCTTGAAATGGAAACCGAAGATCTTGCCCAAACCAATGGCCATATCGCTGTAGGCACTGAAATCGTAGTAGATCTGCATCAGATAGGCAATAGCGCCGATCCAGGCGGCAACGATATTTAAGTTGGCAGCGCCGTGATTGAAAATATAGTCTGCCGCAGCGCCCATGGCGTTGGCCAGCAGGACTTTCTTGCCAAGACCGGCAATAAACCGCCGCAGACCGAAGGCTATCTGCCGGGTGTCAACGGTTCGGTTGTCGATCTCCCAGGCGATGTCCTTGTACCGGACGATGGGTCCTGCGATCAACTGGGGGAAGAAGGAGATGTACAGCAACAGTTTCCCGTAATTTTTCTGTACCGCCACATCCTCCCGATACACGTCGATCACATAACTCAGCGCCTGGAAAGTGAAGAAAGAAATGCCGATGGGCAGCGTGATGGCGGGAATGGGCAGGTGCAGGCCGAAAATGCCGTTGATGTTGGTCAGGAGAAAGCCTGTGTACTTAAAGATAGCCAGAATACCTAGATTGACCGCTACCGCAAGGGCCAAAAGCCATTTGCTGCGTCGATGATGCAAAAACCGGGCAAAGAGGTAGTTCAGCAAAGCACTGAAAAGCATCAGAAGAATATACACCGGCTCGCCGTAGGCGTAGAACAGCAAACTTGCCACCAGCAGCAGACCGTTTCGCGCTTTTCTGTTGGGGATCACCGTGTGCAGAATCAGCACTACCGGCAAGAAAATACATAAAAAAACAAGTGAACTAAATACCATAAATCCTCAATACAGGTCGTAGCCGACGCCTTGGACATGAATGATACTGCCCTCTGCCGGCTCTTTGTAGCAACTGCTTACAGAGTACTCACCAAATTTATACAGTTCCGGATCGTAGACGTACCACACGTCTTCCTGACAGACTGCTGCCCAGCCGTGGGGGATCAGCGACCCGCTGGGGCCGGGTGTCCAGCCGTGGTAAACGGCAGTGGGCAGACCGGTGGCCTCACGGATCATAAATCCGGTGAGCGCTGCGTAAGCAAAACAGTTGCCGCCCCAATTGTCTAGTAGCATAACCGCCCGTTCATCTAACCAACTGTCTTTCCATTCCCAGTCGGCCTTCAGATGGTCGTAGTTACGCCGATAACGCATGCCGTTTGTCAGAACCCAGTTGTAGATCGCGTCCAGTTTTTCCTGTACGGTCATACTTTCCTCTGTGAACTGCTCTAGCAGTTCGTTTACCCGATACTTAGTGGCGGACTTGCCTTTTTCGTCCAGTATGTAGCCTTCCACCACCGTGTCCGTGGAGAGTACGCCGTTGCCGTTGGCGTAGTAATACCCGTCGCCCACGCAGAACCATCTGTCGGTGACGGCAGTGCAATCCTCTCCAAAATAGTACCGGTTGTCGGCGATGTTTACGAATGTGTTCTGAACGGCCCGGCCGTCGGCTTGGAAATAGTACTGCTTGCCGTCAATGGTGGCCAGTCCCGCAGGTGCAGCCTTGCCGTCTCCTTGAAAAAAGTACCGGTGGGATTCTTCTCCAAAGGATATTTCCTTGAATCCTCCGGTAAACGCCTTGCCGTCTTCACCAAAATAATAGTAGTAAGTAGCACCTTGGACATTTGCGGTCTTGTAGCCGTTGGTGAAAGCCTGTCCGTTGGGAAGGAAATAGAAAGCGTACTTATTGCCGTCGATGCTCACTTCCCGGTAGCCACCGGTAAAGGCAGTGCCGTCTTCCTGAAAATAGTAGTGATACTGCCGACCGTCAATGGCAAAATTCTTATAGCCACCGGTAAAGGCAGTGCCGTCCTGCTGAAAATAGTAATAGGCCCGCTGGCCGTCTTTGTCAATGGCTTTGTAGCCGCCTGTAAAGGCGGTGCCGTCATTTTGGAAATAGTAGTAATCTGTATTCCCACGGTCGATAATTTCCAACAATCCGCCGGTGAAGAGAGTGCCGTCTTCATTATAGAAACAGACTTTCCCATCTTCTGAAACCAGACCCCGATGGGGAACGGTGAAGATCACGGCGATCACCGTCGCCACCAGGAGGCATACCAAAATGACCACAAGCCCGGGACGCCAAAAGCGGGAAATCCGCGTCTTGTCCATCAGAAGTATTCCTCCTCCTGTGTGCCGTCAGAATAGGTAATGATTTTCACGCCGTGACCGGAGCCGTCGCAGTCCTCGTAGATCTCCACGCTGACCACTACCCTTTCCTGATTGTCAGGAGTGGGATTTGTGGGGTCGGTAGGATTGGGGTCGGTAGGATCGGTGGGGTCAGGGATCACCACATCCATTGCCTTCTTCACGGAGATCACTAAATTCTGACTGCCCAGCATCTGCTCCGGTGAGAGCACCAGCATATCCCCAGTACCCAAAGTGATCCTTGCCTGTGCCAGAAGTTGGCTGACCGTCTTGCCGGCGGCATCTTCAATGGTGATCTGCCGTCCGTCTGCGATCAGGGTGACCACAGAGGCGGTTACCACCGTTTCCGGTGCAGTGGGGTCTGTGTTGTTATTTGCTGCGCCCATGTTGCCGCAGGCGCTCATCAAAGAAAGCGCCAGCATAACAGAAAGCGCAATGACTGCCAATTTTATCCCTGTGTCTTTCATCTCTTTGTCTCCTAATATTCCTCGACGATCTGTTCGCCCGAAAGTAGTATATCCATCCGACTTGGGCTAGAAAATCCTGCCAAAATACATTACAATATATCTAACATATCATACCATAACGGGCATATATGTGTCAAACCATAAATCCCGTGACAGTATCAGTGGTGTGTAAAGCGTATGCAAAAGGAGAAACCTTGAAACCAGTGATTTTCATGGTTTCAATCGTGGGAACAAGCAAAACCAACCCGCTGACCTCTTAAATGCCGTTTAAGCATTCTCACGAGTTATCGGTTAAACAGGAGGAAGCACAGTGATTAAACCACCAACAATAACCAACATCATATGACTCTTTTGTTTTACTATGACGCGAGGGGGGTGGGATGTCAACTGTGATGCCGTTTTCATCGAACATCTTTCTGACCACATTGGCTTCGTAGGCGAGGAAGGTCAACCCATTGTTACTTGACCAGTTTGACGAGGCACACCGGGACAGCCTGTCGATCATTGTGATCGGCGAACAGGGGAAATGATTTGGCTGCAGAGGACGCTTTGGTGCAGATGATATATGAAAAGGAAAGACTGCAAATCAGTTGCAATGTAAACAAAACTGTGGTAGGATAAAACAAACGAAGATAAAGTCTGTTTGCTAGCAGGGGCCTGCCCACAGGACCACGATGGAGGCACTTTATGAACAACATTGTTACCAAAAAGAAAATCACAGAAGAAAAAGTCTGGCTGAAGTATTATTCTGACAATGAGATCAACCATCAACTTCCTCAGTGTACGGCGTATGGGTATTTGAAACAGTGCAATAGGGATCGGCCGGATGCTGTCGCGCTGCATTATTATGGTGCAGACATTACCTTCCGGGAGTTGTTTCGCCGCATTGACGCGGTTGCGGCTGCTTTCGCGGCAAAGGGTGTGAAGACCGGTGATATAGTTTCTTTTTTGTCCGTCCAGTTGCCGGAGACCATCGCTGCGGTTTATGCACTGAATAAGCTCGGCGCGGTAGCCAATACCATTGATCCGCGTATGGATATTCGCAGTATCAGGCGGATGATCTTGGATTCCGGGTCCAAGATTCTTGTGACCATTGATATTGCGTTCCCCAAGGTTAAGGCTATACTGGACGATATCGGGCAGGATCTGATCATCACCCAGTCTGCCGCTGCCTCACTGCCGCCGATCAAGAGGATCCTCAAGACCTTGACAACCAGGGTCCACATTCCCTATAGCAATTCAATTATCAAGTGGTCTGCTTTTATGGAGGCCGGCGAAAACACGGTGGCTATGGAAGCGCCTTACATTGGCGATGCAACTGTCGCCATCACTTACACCGGCGGTACTGCCGGCACGCCCAAAGGTGTTATGCTGACCAATGACTCCGTGAATGCCGTGGTCATGAATTTTATGCACTGTGATGTTGTCCGCGAGGACGGCGGCCGGTATCTTGGCATTATCCCTATTTTTTCTGCCTACGGCATGGTCTGCGGTATGCATATGCCGCTGTGCCTGCGCCAGACGCTAGTTCCTATACCAAAATTCGTTCCTGTCACCATTGGCAAACTGGTGAAAACCTACCGCCCCAATCATATTATCAGTACGCCCGCATTTATCGAACTGTTGATGCAGAGCCGGGAAGTGAAGAATATGGACCTATCCTTTCTGCACACACTGGCATCCGGCGGCGATACTATGAACAGGGGCATTGAGCAGAAACTCAATGCTTTCCGGAAAGCGCACAATATGCGCTACCCCCTGGCCCAAGGCTACGGCATGTCGGAACTTTCTGCTGCGGCATCCTTCTGTGTCAATACGGTCTATAAGGAGGGCAGTGTGGGCATTCCCGCGCTGAATACCACCATTGGCATCTTTGATCCTGAGACCGGTGAGGAAAAAACCTATTATGAAGTGGGCGAGGTGTGCGTTACCGGCCCAACTATGATGAAGGGTTATTTCCGCGCCCCCGAGGAGACCGCCCATGTCATGCGCAAGCACGACGATGGACTGGTCTGGATCCACTCCGGCGACCTTGGCTATATGGATGAGGACGGTTTCCTTTTTATCAAGGGTCGCATCAAGCGCATGATCACCCGCTTTGATGGCCACAAGGTCTTCCTTGTGAATTTGGAGGATCTGGTGGGAAAACGGGCGGATGTCCGTAATGTGGCTGCCATTGGCGTGAACGACCGGGTTCATAGCCATGGCCAGTATCCCGTGATTCTGGTGGAACTGGCGCAGGCTACTGACCCCGTGGCTGCCTGCAGGGAAATCTTTGCATACTGCAACGAGAATCTAGAAGAACGCGGCAAGCCGGTTGCGGTTCTGGCCGTGGATGCAGTTCCTCTGACCTCTATGGGCAAGAACGACTACCTGACACTGGAGAAAGCGTACGCAAACTTTGACTATGCCGCATGGACACCCGGCTGCTGAGAGAATCTGGATCTGTAAACACCAGTAAAAGATGTACCGCAAAAAGGCTCTAACGGGAAAAGAAATGTTCCCGTCAGAGCCTTTTTGGGTGAGGATGGATGGAGAGGAAGGTCGCTGGAAAATTAGAAAAATAATGGGTAAATACATATTGCAAACTGCCGCACGCTGTGTTATGATAAAACAAAGTATTTCTATCAGCCGATCGCGTAGTTGATCGCTATAGATTGTGCTGGTCGTTCTTCGTTTTCAAAAAACTCCAGGGACAATTGTGCCTGCCCGGCAAGGGGGTGCTTTTGCGAAGCAAAGAGGAAAATACTTACTGTGTCATTCCGCGACCCCTGTGGGAAACGCAATGTACAGAACCGGATGCGCCGAAAACAGCAGTTCGGCAAATCAGAAACAATAGGAGGTTGTTATGAGAGTGAAAATTTCCAAAATGTATCGCTCCAGCATTGCCATGCTCCTGACAGTGTGTATGGTAATCAGCATGATCCCTGCGATTGCATTTGTTGCAACCGCTGCTGGAAATGCTCCGCTGAAGTATGTTTCTCTGGGTGACTCCACCACCAATGGCTATGGCCTGGATGGTTATGATCACCAGGAGAAGAATGTCTGGGGCTTCCTGCAGGAAGTACCGAATGCATATCCTGCAAAGGTGGCAGCCCATTACGGCTGGGATCTGACCCAACTGGCGATGAGCGGCCTGCGCGCTGAGGAAGTGCGTTACCTTTTGACCTACGGCGCTGAAAACGCCTACTCCGGTGATGCTTACACCAATAGTGTTGGCCTACAGCGTTTTGAAGATGCAGGCTATGCCGACACTGCCAATATAGCAAAACTGTTCCAGGAAGAGATCAAGAATGCACACGTTATCAGCATTCAGCTTGGCGCCGGTAACTTTGGCGCATTCGTAATGCAGCGTCTGTGCTGGCATATGAGCCAGATGACCGGCGTCGACTTTGGCGGCGAGTATTTTGAGACCGACATGGAGAAACAACTGGAAGTTGTTGATCCTTCGGCAGCAGAATTTGGCATGAAGATGTACAACGACCTGATGGACATCCTGCGTGAGCAACTGGCTGCCAACGGTGTTGCCGATGCTGATTTGACTGCACTGTGCGAATCCCTGACTGAAACTGCTGTATATAGTGCCATTGGATTTGCATACAACTATGCGGGCATCATTGACTGGATGGATGACAACAGCAATGCGGAGGTCATTCTGGTTGCTATGACCAATACCCTAGAGGGAATGGTTATAGAAGTTCCTGCCAAGGGCGACAAGACCGCTACCATCGATATGGGCAAGTATTTCGACTACCTGGTGGAGGCGGCCAATGCATACATGGCAGGCCTTGCTGCTACCTTTGATCCCGAACATCAGCTGACATCGGGCAGCACCCGCGATCTGACGGTGTACTATGCCAAGCCCAGTTCTGTGGAACTGGTGGCTGCTCAGATGGCAACCGGTGACTTCTCCGGTTACAGCGTTTTGGAAGACCGTTTTATGGATGCTGTAAATGATACCGTCCTCCCCCTGCTTGAGGATGCTGTTGACAGCGTTGCAGGCGAGTACGGCCTGG
>JAZSRS010000057.1:0-42093 GCA_045538595.1 Faecousia sp.
AAGACCGCTGACGCTGAGATCGCCGCTGCCGGTGTGGAACTGGAGTACGAAGTCGGTACTATGATCGAGATCCCCAGAGCCTGCCTGACTGCTGACGAGATCGCTCAGGAAGCCCAGTTCTTCTGCTTCGGTACCAACGACCTGACCCAGATGACCTTCGGCTTCAGCCGCGACGATGCCGGCAAGTTCCTGAATGCTTACTACGATGCTAAGATCTACGAAAACGATCCCTTTGCTAAGTTGGATCAGACCGGTGTTGGCATGCTGATGGAACTGGCCGTATCCAAGGCCAAGGCTACCGGCAACAAGTTGCACTACGGTATCTGCGGTGAGCACGGCGGCGACCCCATGAGCGTGGAGTTCTGCCATAAGATCGGCCTGGACTACGTGTCCTGCAGCCCCTTCCGTGTACCCATCGCTCGCCTCAGCGCCGCCCAGGCTGCAATTAAGGAAATGGGGAAATAAGCCCTATCTCCGAATCGCTGATTTCACAATCAGCAAAGAAGACGCTTTGAAGTATGTTGCTTCCGCCGATAATGCCCATCATTTCAAGTTGAGCAAATGGCGCGACCTTCACTTCAGCGTGTATATCTGAATCAATACCCTATCCGGTTTCACCGCCGGATAGGGTAATTTTTTTGAATAAAAAAGCTCCCCACACACTGAGCAGAAAGGAGCAAGGCTCAGCGTATGGGGAGTATACAGGAGTTGACCGGCGATACCGGCGTTTTATGGCACAGACCTACCCAAAAGAAAGAAGAAGAAAAAGCAGGGCTGTATGTATCAGTATATATCTTTCAGATTGATGGTTATTGTGCGGTGGAGCAACTTGACTGCATCTATGACGGAATACAAGCATTGCTTTTCTGCAGACTTCTTTACAAAGCTCTCCATATGCGCTAATGCAGGCTCGGGATTCTCTTTTGAGGCTTCCACTATATCTTCGTACAGATTTCGCAGCCTGTTGGGCATTGCCGGGACCCCTTTCGCGCTCATAAGCATACAGGAGTCCGTACCGTCTATGGCTGCACTATAAAGGGTGTAGCCGTCTTGCTCGGGGTCGGAATAGTCGGGTACGATTGTCAGTTCCCTCCCCTCGCAAATGCATTTAGCCGGAGTTCCGTAGCCTTCCTTAAATCGCCACCTTATTTCTCCGGTTTGGGTTTCGAGACTAAGCGCCTCGACAAAACGCTCGGTCAGGCATTTGGGTTCTTCGATAAATTGATTGTCCATTTTGTGTTTCTCCTATGTTCATAGATTTATATGTTACATGGCAGTGCCACGGTTACAATCTAACAATGACAGCGCAAGGGTGTGCGTAAAAAAGAAAAACCGTGGTGAGGGAGAAAGGTAAACCCCACCACGGTATAAGTTGGCACGGAAGGTATTTAAGTGACGCCAAGAGCACGCGGTAGTACCGCAAATAGTAGACCAAATATCAAAACACGGTTGACGCTGGTGTTGTACTGTCCGTGCCTCAGCACCTGCGCCGATGGTAGTATCCCTGCCCTACCAACCTAATAAAGACAGACAGCCCAGAAAGAAACTCAGGGCTTAGGCAGATTGTGCCAAGTGCCAGTTTTCTCTGTGTCAGCCAGTGTCCCGGCAATCTTAAAGATATTGGACATATCATAGCAGAGATTGGCGATACTGACCCGTAGTCTATGCTCAGCATGTCGCAGATAATCTACTGAGGCTCGCAAACCGACTTGCTCAAGTTTTAGGTCCTCAATCTCTGTGGTGAGTTCGTCCTTCTGTTTCCAGAGTGTCAGGCATTCCTCAAGTGTAGGCTTTCTGTCAATTGATTTACTCATAGCATTTTCCTCCAAAGCGGTATTATGCCCGGGCATCCAGTGATTGGATTGCGCGGGTTGTCTCTGCATCCGACAGGATGTCGTCAAGTACTGTTCGGTCAGGGGTGATGTGGTATGTCGCCAATCGTTCAAACAGTTTTTGAATAGGCTGCAGCATCTTTCTTAAACGCGCCACGGCCACCTCTAAGCGTCCCTTGGTTTTCTGCAAGCCCGAAACCTCCTCTCGAAGGGTGGCCCGCTCAGAAGCGGCCTGAGAGGATTCAGCGCGAATTTGGTCGCGTTGTTCAGCCAGCTCCACAATTTCTTTGCGGATTTTCTGGGCAATGTATTCCTCTTTGGTGCGGGTAGCCTTGCCGGGCATTTCCGGGATGTCCTCAATCTCAATGCCGAACTCCCGGGCAGCAGCAATCCAAAGCTCACGGGACTGCCGGGTAAAGGTTTGCTTGGGGCAGTTGTGTTTCCCCTCCGGTTGCTCCGGGTCGGGACGCTGGATACCCAGTGCCTTCAGGGCTTTGTTCTCCGAGACTTGCAGACCGTCTTTTCCCTCTGCTACCCAGACCGCCCTGATATGGCAGTGGGGCGTAGACTCATCAAAATGTAATGCTCCGTCCAGCAGCCGCCAGTGCGTTCCGTAGGCTGTTTGCATCTCCTGACACCAGCGATTTACCGCTTTAATAAAAGCCTGCTCATCGGCGTGCTTTTCTCGCGTGCCGAGCATTAGAATAGTCTCTTCAGGGCAGGTGCGAATGGCGGTACGGTATTGGTCAGGTGTTCGGATGCGCTCGCGATGACCGGACTTGATATGCCGTTCAGCCCGTTTACTCAGGGTCTCGGAGAAAAGGTGGTTATACATTCTTTTCTCGTGTGTTTCAAAGGAGATTTGTGGGCGATTGTTCACCGTTCCCTCTGCCTCAACGATAAAATACCTGTTTCTCCGTTCTGGCGTGGGGTTGATGTGCTCAGCTCGGGAGGTGTCAAAATCCCGGTCATTGTGACGGACTTTGAACCCCTTGGCGTTTCGCCCTCTGCCGTTGTGCATGGTTGCTCTAACCTTAGCCATAGCTGTTACCTCCTTAAAATGTGGTCACTAAGATAATGACACGCATCGTAGGGGGATAACTGGGCGTTAGACGAGTTCATAACCCCGTATAATTCCGCGAGGTCACGGAATCGGGGTTCTCCGAAGGCCCCTATGCGGGGAGCGTTTAGAACGGTAGCGAATCGTCATCGTCTTCCCCAATGAAGCTGGCTGCATCACAAATCATGTCACAGGCAGCTTCATTGAGTTCAAAGGCATGGTATGTAGCTTCACCATTGCCTTTGGGTGTGATTCTCACACCAACATAAATTCCTTTCTTGTATTCCTGCTTGCCTGCCAGTGCAGACACTTTCATGCCACCGAACAGTTCCACATACGAGGTTAGATAGTATGCGTCCTTGCTGACATGGGCGGCTGGTTCGCTGATTACACGACCAATCGTGTAAAAGCATTGGGTTTTATTGCGCATTGTTAGCTCCTTTTGATTGGGCAAAAATATAGTTGTGTTCCCAATCTCTGTTTCAATGATGGCTTTTTGCTCGTTTTTTGTACACAAGCTCCACCATTAAGGAGAGCATCATCTACAGGGCCCTTCGGGCCCTTTCTCTTTAGGTTTAATCCACAGTCATCCAACAATAATCCATAGATAAGTAATCCATAGAAGGGTAATCCATGAGGACCCCTACGCCGTTTATCGCCTTGCTGAAATCCAAACTCTCTGTACCAGAGAGCTACTACCGAAAGTCGAAACCAAGATATCCAAACTTCATTTGCTTTCAGGCAAACCAAAAACCACGACTTCCGGTGGAGAATGCGAGGCAAACGGCTAACCCCCCCTCCCCATAAAAACGAAAAATAAATGCTTCAATGGGGAGGGTGAATTACGCGAATCCGTGATGACTTCCGTATGGAGCCATGCTGAGGTATCCGTATAACCGTGCTCATTACTGAGCACCACTTGTTGAGCCCGAAGCTCTGCGCTGAGGTCTGCCGTCAGATGCGCTCGATTACTAATCGCCAAGTGACCCCCTAAGACAGGACAGGGGCACGCCGATAATCTCAATTTTTGGGGCAATAACGTTTGAACATCGTTCAAACGCATGGTACCCCACACACCCTTTAACGGCTCTCTGGAGCATCAATACGTGGTAGTGACTCCATCGCGTAAAATGCGCAAGGTTATTTTTCGTGTTTTTCCTTTACACGCTCATTCTTCCGCCCTGAGCTTCGGGCTGTCTTATCTCGTTGTAAAGAGACAATGACAGCCGGAGATATTTCGATGCATAAGCAAAATGCAAAAATGCCAAACAAAAATCCCACCGGCAATGAAAGCCGATGGGATTCTGACTATTTACTTATTCAGCAGGAACTGTTGTAGGGTCAGGCAATACAACTACGACATTAGAGACAGGATGCTCAGCATCGTTATAGAAAGATACTGATATCAGTGCATAGGTAGCCTTAGAATTCGTGTTGATTGCTTCTTTGTCAGACCAGTGCTCATATTGTGCATGCGGCTGACCGTTGTATTCCAGATAAATGTACACGGTATCGGTCTCAGCATCGTAGAACTGACCGCAAAGCTCTTTCTTATCAGTGCCGTCAGCATTTTTGCCGGTAACAATCCAGAAAGAACCCATGCGAAGTGACGAGTAAGCATCTAATTCCGGAGAAGTAATTAAAATATTTAACAATTCGCCCTGTTCTGCCACTTGGGTCAAGCCGTTCTGACGGTGTTTGTAATTGACATAACCGGGCTCATAAATCAGATAGTCACGGTCTTTGCTGGTAATATCGTCATAATTGCTCAGAACAGATTCAAACTTTTCATAATCTGTAATCAAGCCAACACCGTTTGCCTCTGCGGATTTGGTAGACGGGAAGCCCCATACAGAGCCATCCACGCCATTGTTCTTGTAATCGAAGAACGGCAGCTCTGTGTGCTTCATATCAAATCCAACAATGCTAACATTGATGTCGGTGCGGGTGTAAGCCTTCTCCTCCGGAGCAACAAATACAACGTGTTTTACATCAGAGACCTTTGAAATGTCCAAACCAACGATGTAATAACCAGCAACAGAATTTAACGCAATGTTCTCGTCATAGGTTTCATCTGCCCACTTCTGCTCATCATCCAAATCTACATAAGCACGATTGCTGTATCCCAGCATTACATACAGCGTGTCGGCATCTTCGCGATACATCACACCGTTGATTACCGGAATCATCTGTGCACTATAATCTTTGCTTGCCAGGAAGAAGAAATTTGTACCGGAATACGTCTCATTGCACCAATCGGTACGCACGGAGAGAGAGTCGCCGGCCAGGTTAAACTCGTTGGTTTCGTAAGAGCCGACATTATCAAACGTGCTGATAAAGCCTTGGAGCTCATCATTTGTAGCAAACTCCGTTACAGAATCAACGGTTACCGGTGTAGACGACGGCAAGCCGCAAATCAGGGACGTAGCGTTTTCGCTTACATCTTCCAGTGTCTCATACGCCGGATTGTAAGCCATCTGTTCCAAAACATCGGTAGGTGCATCAGGCATTACCAGCGCGGGTTCTTCTGGTGTATTAGAATTTGTTCCACCAGTGCTCTGTGTTTCGTTACCGGGAGTCTCTGAACCTGCGGAACTGCCAGTACCGCACGCAGATAGGGAGAAGGTTAAAGCCACAATCAGTAGCAGACAAATCAATCGTTTTGTGTTCATAATATACCTCTGGTCTCTAATCATTTAATGGGCGGACGATAATATTCACCATCTTCGTCCATGAAGATATACTTGCCTCTTGCGCCGTAGCCGGACAGGTCGTCATAGTATCGTGTAACCGGAATTTTCTCGCCGTCCACAATCACTACATACTGATTTGCGTTAGGACAAGCAGCCCACATACCGAAACGCCAGACCTTAAAGAAAAGGCCAATGATGTACAGGCAGCCTGCCATGGTGACACCCCATGCAAAAATGAACAGCACGGATTTTGCAAAGAAAGACCGGAAGGCCTTCATAGCCTCTCCTTCGGGGGCGTACTTACGAATGGATTTGATACCCGGCAAATACAAAAGGTAGGTAATGCCCACCAGAATAACACCAAGCACCGGGAAAATCAGCTTTTCAGCGAAGGTATATTCCGGATTAAAAGCAAAAGCAATGCCGACACCGAGCATAACCAAGGTGGTAATCAGAAAAATGTTGCCCAGGTATCCGGCGATTACCAGATGCAGTGTGCTGAAAATAGGTTTCACATTTGCGTCCTTGTGGATGATAAATTGCGGAGCGGTTTGTGCTACGGAACCCGCTTGCGCACCGCAGTTCGGGCAGAAATTACCGGCCACTTCTGCACCACAGTTCTGACAGTAAGGCATAAACAAACATCCCTCTCTATTATTTTCTATTTGACGACATTTAGTGAATGTCATTCTCTGCACCATTTTAGCATACAATATCCAAAATGACAAGTAGTGAATGTCAAAAAATCAAGTTTTCATGCTGAAAGGCGGCGGGGCGATGTTTATTAACAAAACCAGGAGCGGTGATAACAACATCTGCGGTAGGAACATTGCCGCCCTCCGCAAAGCAGCCGGACTTTCCCAAAATCAGCTTGCCGGACAGCTTCAGCTCCACGGGCTGGATGTGGACAAAAATGCCATTCAGCGCATAGAGGCTGGAAAACGCTTTGTGACCGACATAGAGCTTGTATATCTGGCCGATGTGCTAAAGGTCAGCTATGACACCTTGCTTAATCGAGAGGAAATCAGCACAGACCCCATAAATAAATAAAAGGCAGCGCCGTGTGATGGATTTCACACGGCGCTTTCCTATGCGTGATTCGTGTATAGCTTGTGTACAAGTGTGAATCATTCTGTCTTTATCTGTTCACTTGAATAGATTATCTGCCGCTCGGTTGCCGAATTGTTCTTGGGTACTATAAGCCATTATTAATATAGTACAGGCAGAGGAATACAGGAGACGGACAGAGTGAAGAACCAAAACAGCCGCGAAACCGTGTTCGCTGCACTGAAGCTCATTGAGCAGCTTTACATCGATGGGCATATTTCCCGCAAGGAACTGCTGGGCATTGTTTACCAGAACACTACGATGCCTGAATATGAAGAGTTCATTGCCAAGCTTGTCGACAAAGAAGCTGCCTAACCACCATTACACAACATACATACCGAAAGGAAACACTACTATGGAAACTACTGAGAAAATCCGCGTGGTCTTTTATGCCCGCGTATCCACCGAGCATGAGGCTCAAATCAACGCCTTTGACAATCAGATTGAATGGTACAAGGCAGAACTGCTGCGGCACCCCGAATGGGAATTGGTTAACATCTACTCCGACAAGGGAGTAACTGGAACCAGCGTCCAGAAGCGCGAGGGTTTCATGCAAATGTATGCCGACGCACACCTTGGACAGTTCGATAAGATTGTAACCCGTGAACTGTCCCGCTTTGCCCGAAATGTAGAGGAGGCATACGAGTACCACAGAAAGTTCGAGCAGCTTGGGGTAAGTATTCTTTTCTTAAATGACGGCATTGATACAGCTAACCCTGAAAACATGACTGTCTCGTTTGCTGTTATGGCAGCGCTGGCGCAAGAAGAAAGCCGCAAGGTATCTACACGCGCCAAGGACGGTCAAAAAATCAGCAGAGCCAAAGGCGTATATTACGGGAATGGTAATATTCTGGGATATGACCGCTACGAGAGCAAGGCACCCGGCGAACGCTACAAAACAGTTTGGTATGAAATCAACGAGGAGCAGGCCGATACCGTCCGTATGATTTACGACATGTATCTTTCCGGGATGGGGCTGTCCCTTATCAAAGACGAACTGGAGCGCCGTGGTCGCAAGACAGCACAAGGTAAGACCAACTGGCACGAGAGTAACATATCCAAGGTGCTTAAAAACACCTTTTATTATGGAGTCATTACCTACCGTAAGGAATATGTGGATAGCTATCTGCAACAGAAGCGCCGCAAGAACTACGACAAAGAGAAATTCGAGTATGCGGAAGGGCGGCACACCCCCATTGTCACCAAGGAACAATTTGACCGTGTGCAGAACATCATGGCTACCCGGAGCATCCCGTTCCAACAGACCCGCAAAGGCAAAAAGCCGGCCATTGATGAATGGGCAAAGCTGCTCAAGTGCTCCTGTGGCTGCAATGTGACCCGCGCCCACTATTCCGGCGCTGGCGAAAACAAAAAGGTTGCCTACCAGTGCTATGATGTGGCAAGAAACGGCACACCGGAGAACCGCAAGAAAAAAGGATTGCCCCACGAGGGGTATTGCAATTCCCAGTTTGTTCAGCGGTGGAAGCTGGAGTTTATGGCAAATCACCTATTCAAGGACTTTTTGCCCGAAAAGGATGCTGTTGTAGACTTGGCAAGCCAGATACTGGCAAACTATCTGGAAAGCGCCGGAGCAGACAACGACACCAAGACAGCCCTTGCTAAAAAGGAAGCGGAGCTTAATGTCTTGGCGCAACGCAAGCAGCGCAATATGAACTTCCTGCTGGACGGAACATTGGACGCTGTTATGTTCAAGCAGAACGAGGCGCAAATCAGTGCAGACATCGAAGCTGCTCAGGAGGAAATTGCAGCCCTCCGCAAGGAACTGACCGAGAACAACACGCAGGAAGTTCTGGAAGAGCGCATCCGGCGGCTGAAAGCCCTGCTGGCGGATTATGTGTCCGTGGACAGTGAGGACAATATCATCCCCGAACTGGTAGTCACGGCTTTTGTGAAGCAGATTATCGTCTTTGATGACCATTTTGAATGGTACCTCAGGACGGATACCTCCAATGAGCCGATAGCCTGCAAAGTAAAGGGCAGAGTGAACACGGACAAGGTTTTTACCTTGTCCGATTCCATTTACCCATATTGTATTCCGCAGGACAGGCTGCTATCAAAGAATCTAAGTAATTAGATTTATAAAGCAAAATTTATCACCCTGCCGAGAAATCGACAGGGTGATTTTTTAATATTCTATTGAGTTTTTCTCTATAATAGTTATAATCAAATTAAGAGGTGATTTTTATGTGCTATTTTCTTTATGGCGCAATCAACAATGGAATAAATACTGATGATTATGAAAAAACAATAAAAGATACTGAATACCATTTCAGTTTTGGTGATATTAAATCCGTAAATGAATGTGTTGCAAGTTGCGACAACAGTTATAGAATTACTCTTAATCATTGCGATTGCGATACCGCCATGGGGCAAAAACATACCAACAAAAAAGAGTTGGAAGAACTTAAGGATTTACTCTTAAATTTACAAAATGTTCGTGGAATAAAATATGTTTTAATAAGTAAGAATTGGTGGAAAGAAACTAATAACAAACAAGAAACAGTTCATATTCAAGATATAGATATTCTACATTTTCTTGCAAATATGGAAGATAACTGTTTGTATAAAATAGAACTGTATAAAAAATACTATTAAACCAATATATTTATGTCTTGTGGCTATATTGTAACAAATATTCCCACTTTTGCGTACTGCACTACAGGCTGTGAAGGCTGATGTTTAGCGACAAAATCGCCACTCAATCGAGTGGCGATTTTCTGTATGCAGTTCCATAGAAATTGTAGGGGCGGTCTGCGACCGTCCGCGGGCGAACAGTGTTCGCCCCTACATTCCTCTGCCAAATAATCAGTAGAGGAATTTTTGCGTTTGTTGCAAGTTGTTGGGTCGGAAGGAGGGAAGTTATCTGAAATCTCTCAGGCCGCCGTTTTCGTATTTTACCCAGTTGCTTCGGTCCTCTTTCCGTTCGCCGTAGCCGGCAATGCCGTACATACTGCCGTCGGCAAAGGCGGTCTGGCCGTCTACATCGTAGACCACGCACCACTGATGTGTCCATTGGTCTTCGTTTGTGTGGTACCATTCAAAGCCCATATACTCCAGCACCATACCCAGCGCCCGGACATCGCCGGCGCAGGTGCTATGGAAAGTAACCAGCGTACCGAAGGGTTGGTTGTAACCGGGAACTTTAACAGATACCAGTTGGCCGTCCACGATGGCGTATCTTTCGCCACCCTTGCCGTCGCCCACATAGATGTTGATCAAGGCCGCAGCCACTGCGATTCGCTCCAGATCTGTTTTGCAACCGGCGCCGTTCATAGCATAGTCAGCAATCAGTTTGGCTTCTTCCTTGGCGCGTTGCTCCAATTCTGCGTAGGTGAATGCAGGTCCTTTTTCTACCCGGATATCGCAACTCCGGCTGGTAGGCTCCAGGGTTTCCGGATCCACATAGGTAACATGGATCACAGCATTGCCCTCTTTCAGCGGCGTTACATAGCCCATCTGATTGACAGTTGCCACGGTGGGATCGCTGCTGCCCCAGTTGCAATCGAACATCATCTCCGGGGCGGTCATCAATGGCATTCCGTAGTTTCTGCCTATGTACATCCGCATACTGTCTTCTTCAAAATAGAAGAAGTACGGATTGCCGTATTGCTGCAGGTACTGCAGATACGCTATCCGCTCCGGGTCGCTTTCCTCATAATAATCCAGTTGATTTCCGTCCGGATTCTCCCAGATTTTGCTGGAATCGGTGTCCTTACAGGTAGAAACGCTGGTGGGGCGACCGGAAGTGGAAGGTTTTGACGGGGTACTGGGGGTGGAGGGTTTTGAGGGAGTACTGGGTGTAGAGGGCTTAGACGGGGCGCTGGGGGTTTGGGTGTTGGTTGTGCCTTCCGGCGGGGTGGCGGGGGCGGTTGTTTCCGGGGTGTCCGTTTCGGGAAGGGTCTGCTCAGGGGCAGTGGATTCTTCCGGAATGACGGTAGGATCTTCTGCGGAAGGTTGACTCTCCTCCGGAAGCGTCTGCTCTGTGGCAGGTGCGGTAGTCGTCTCTACTGTGGGTTCGTGGGCGTTTTTTGCGGCACAACCTGCCATAGACAACGCCAAAATCAATGCCAGCAATAAAGCAAGGATCTTTTTCATACCGTAGTTCCTTTCGAGTCTTATCCATAACATTGTAGGTAACCTCAGTATAACATATACGATTCCAAAATATTACTGATTTCTTAGCAGGATTTTTGCGCATATTCGTTAGAATTTGTAGGGGCGATTATTATTAGCAGCGGTATGCCTGCCACCGGCAGGCATGATATCACAAGATTCGCTGCGCTCTGCAACACGCCCGCGGGCGAACACAGTTCGCCCCTACTAAACAAACAAAACCCTCCCGAGCCGGGCGGCATTTTATTATTCTACATTGGGTTCATACCACGCATCAATCACTTCAAACACCTGCGTTTTGTTGTTGAATTTCAACACACTGCAAGCCGTTCCTGTGTAGTCCGCATGTGAGCGGATAGATGTATACTGTTTGCAAAGAATCTCGCTGATCCCATCGTCGTCTACATCCTTAGGCTCAAAGACATAAAACGAATCTACCGCAAAACTATCGTCAGGCAGTTTGCTGGAGCCATCTATATACTCTCCATACCGCTCCTTTATATCGTACACCAAGGTATAGCCGGTTATGTTGTTTTTGACTTCCAGTTGATATCCACCAAGAAAGCGGCTTTCAAACCCGGTATCGAACTCACACCAGTTATCAAAGAGGATTTGTATTTCATTGTTTTCCACCTTCAGTACAAAGGTATGGTATGAGCCGAAACCACCGCAGCCACCGGTATTGTGGTGAACGAGAATTTCCTGGATTCCGTCGCCATCCACATCTGCAAGGAACAACTTGCATCCCGGATGCGGGTTAACTTGGGGAGCGAGTTCCTTTTTCAGCACCTGCAGCCCGGTATCTACCTCAATATAAAGGGCATAGGCGATATAGGTGGGCTGATCTCTGCGATACTTGACTGTACGAATTTTGCACGGTGTCTCGCTGTCTATGCTTTCTGCTGTAACAAAGCCTTCAATAGATGTATCTTCTACCAAATCCGAGTATGTCTCTTCCACCGGTGCATCTGTGGGAGCGGTTTCCACGGCTTCAGACTGGGGGTTTGTTGTCCCGGTGGTCTCTGGTTCTGGCTGATTAGCACAACCGCACAAAAGAAAAACAACCAACAGAACAATCCATAAAATCTTGTATTTCTTCATATTATCTCCTCCTTAGTTTACATAATACTATGCCAGTGCCATAAAGTCAACCCTGCGATCGCCTCCTCTGCAAGAAACTGTACCCCCTTGTGCAATGGCGGAGGAATGTGTATAATAAATCATCATACATAAAGAGGGGAAAACGATGAATCAAGTTATTCAGCAACTCAAGGAAAGAAAATCCGTCCGTGTCTTTACTGACCGGCAGATCACACCGGAGGAAGTGTCTGCGATCCTAGAGGCGGCGGTCAATGCTCCCACAGCAGGCAACCAGCAACTTTACACCATCATTCATGTAACCGATCCCGGACTCAAGGCGCAACTGGCAGAAAGTTGCGACCATCAGCCGTTTATTGCCAATGCGCCGCTGGTGCTGGTATTCTGCGCTGATTGCCGCAAGTGGTATCGTACCTTTCAGGAATACGGCTGCGATCCCAGAAAACCCGGCGTGGGCGATCTGATGCTGGCGATTAGCGATACGAACATAGCGGCGCAAAACGCGGTGGTGGCCGCGCAAAGCCTGGGTATCGGCTCTTGTTATATTGGCGATATTATGGAAAACGCGGAGCAGCAACGGCAATTGCTATCCCTACCCCCTTATGTGTTCCCTGCGGCGATGCTTGTCTTCGGATATCCCGCTCCGCAACAACTGGAACGGCAAAAACCTCCCCGCTCGGAAATGGGCTACATCGTTCACGAAAACGGCTATCGGGATATGGATAGGGAAGAACTGAAGCAGATGCTCTCCGTAAAAACAGGCGCCCGGAACTTTGAGGAATGGATTCAGGCGTTCTGCAACAGAAAGTATAATTCCGACTTTTCGCGGGAAATGACCCGCTCTGTGGAGGTTTATCTGGAAGATTTCCGGGGATAGACAATGTGTGCTTGAACTGTGTTTGTATGCAATGAACCCCCTTGATTCTTTTTGCCAAATTCCGCAAACCAGTTGACTTTTCGGAAGGGGTTTTGGTAGAATAAAGGCACTGTGTGTCGAATTTTTGCCAGATCAGGCAAACAATATAGAAAAATATGGGGATATGAGGATTTGAAAACGGAAGAGAGAACTATATATTATAAAGATGAATTAAATGACGACTTTTCCGGGTTCAACATCCAATTAAAGCCCTTGGGAGAAGGTTACCGGTATATTCGTTCCGGTTGGCTCTTTAAAATATTCGAGTTTCTGTTCTACTATGGCGTTATGATTCCGGTGGTGTATATGCTCCAAAAGATATATTGCCACCAAAAATTTGCCAACCGCAAGTTGCTGAAGCAGGCAAAGAAAGACGGATGTTTTATTGTCAGTAATCATACGCAGGTACAGAGCGATTCCTATATCGGCCCTTTGGCTACCTGGCCTAAAAAATGTTTTATTATCAGCAATCCCGATGTGCTTTCCATTCGGGGACTCCGTTTGGGCATGCAGGCCTACGGCGTGATTCCTCTGGGTAGCAATCTGGAGGAGAAAAAAGCGTTTTTGCATTGTGTGGAAACCAGAATGGCGGAAGGCAAGGCGGTGATCGTCTATCCGGAGGCCCATGTCTGGCCCTATTATACAGGTATTCGCCCCTTTGATTACCAGCCCTTCGTGTACCTTTCCAAGCAGAAGAAACCTATGTTCGTGCTGACCAATTGCTATCAAAAGAGAAGATTTTGGAAGCGACCGCAGATCGTCACCTATGCTGACGGGCCGTTTTATCCCAGACAGGACTTAAGCGGAATAGAGGCCGCCAAAGAACTCCGGGACATCGCCTACGAAACCATGTGCAACCGGGCGCGGGAACATTCCACTTGCGAATATATTCAATACATAAAAGAAGAATAAACCCCATCGGCATATGCCGAACACCCAGTCTTTTACCGCCCGGATTTCTCCGGGCGGATTTTCTATACCCCCAATACATATCTGTTGACGGCAATAAATATCTGTCGTACAATAAAGGCAAGAATACAAAGGAAGTGATACTATGTCCATTCGTCTGGCAACGGTGCAGGATCTGCCCCGGATTTTGGAGATTTACGGGCCCTATGTGAAAAATACCGCCATTAGTTTCGAGTACGAGATTCCCGCTCTGCAAGCGTTTACAGAACGATTTTGGGGAATTACGGCCCAGTTCCCGTGGTTGGTTTGGGAGGAGGACGGCATGGTTCTCGGCTATGCTTACGGCAGCAAACCCTTTGAACGGGCGGCTTATCAGTGGAGCGCGGAAGCATCCATCTACCTCTGCCCGGAAGCCTGTGGCAAAGGCATCGGCAAAAAACTCTACGCCGCCTTGGAAGATCTTCTGCAGGCGCAGGGCTACCGAAAGGTCTACGCCATTATCACCACCGCCAATGAAGCGTCCGTTGCCTTCCACCGGGCAGTTGGCTACCGCCATACCGCTATCATGCCGGGTTGCGGCTATAAATTCGGCCAGTGGTACGGCACTGTCTGGATGGAAAAGGACTTGAATACCTGGGATGCCCCGCCCCGGGAACCGGTTCCTATCCACCGATTATCGGAAGGGTGATTTTCTGCAACCGGCCAATAAATCCCTCTGCCACAATGGGCAGAGGGATTTTTCTTGTAATCACTGTTTCTGTATGGTATAATATTCTAAAAAAGTAAAGGAGAACATAATTTATGATGCATAAAGTGATATTTGACAGCGTGAATGCTCCGGCCGGAGAAGTGATCGGTTTAGCCTGCGGATACGCGTCCCTCAACGAAATCATATTTACCAATGAAAAAATCTCCGTCCAAATTGAAGCCAAAACAGGCGAAGTAGATTTTTACGATATGGAATCCAACAAACTTCTCTCTGCCAAAGTGGAAACCCCGTCATCCGGTGATGAAAAATTTTCAGAAGTGAAATGCAGCATAGAATGTGAACAAATCACATTGGGATTTCCAGAATACAATTATATAGACAATTATCCCCGCTGCGACGGTGAATACGACCGCTGGACCAAGATCGTCGCCGGTTACCGTTTCCTGCGTTACGATTACAGAAATAATTGCCTTGTGGCGGAGAATTGATTCGGAAGACCTATTCAAAAAAACAAACAAAACGTAAAGGAGGAAAATGTATGAAAGTTCGGAATGTATTGGCAGTAATGATGAGTGTGCTGATTTTGCTTAGTTTAGCCGGTTGTGCTTCAGAACAAGCGGTCGGCAACGAAATGGGCGGCATAAACGGCAATTACGGCACATCCAACGACAGTGTGCAAGCCCCGGGCGACTATGTGGTGAAAGACGAATCCACCGAGAGTGGAGAAAGTTCCACCAGTCTGCCTGAAAACCGCAAAATGATCCAGACCGTCAATATGACTGTGGAGACGGAAAATTTGGACACCGTGCTGCAACAGATCGACAGCCGCATTGCAGAACTGGGCGGTTATGTAGAGAGTTCCAACGTGCAAAACGGCAGCGCCTATAGCGGCAGACGGTATCGCAGCGCCACGATCACTGTCCGTATCCCCGCAAAGGATGTCAATTCTTTCGTGGACAGAGTGGGAGAAATTTCCAACATTGTTTCCTCCCGGCAGACAGTAGAGGATGTGACCCTCAGTTATGTGGCAACAGAGAGCCGCATGAAGGCGCTGCAGACGGAAGAATCCCGTCTGCTGGAACTGCTTTCCAAGGCAGAAACCTTGGATGACCTGCTGACCGTGGAAAAACGCCTGACACAAGTTCGGACGGAATTGGAGCAGGTAACCTCTGCTTTGCGGGTGTTTGACAATCAGGTGAATTATGCGACCATTCATTTAAGCATTACAGAAGTCACGGAATATACCCCGGTGGAAGAGCCGGAGACTGTGTGGGAGCGCATTGGTGTGGGCCTCAAAAAGAGCCTGAACGGCGTGGGTAATTTCTTTAAGGAACTGTTCGTGCTGCTGGTGGTATCCAGTCCCTATATGGCGCTGATGGCAGTGATTGGCCTCAGCATTCTGTTCATTATCCGGTCCAGTATTCGCAGAAAAAGAAGAAACCGTGCAAGAGAAATGCAAAAGAAAGATCAGCAGGACACCAACGAATAATTTCTAAATACAAATCCCCTCGGATTGGGCGGTGCACCATAGTGATAAATTGCCTAAAAAAGCGTGGATTTCCCTGACATTGCGTCAAAAATCCTGGCAATCCACAGAGGATTCCTGCGATTTTTTCTTATCTCAAGAAAATCCCCATCCTTTATAGGTGCTATGCAGTTTTGAAGTGGTAACTTTTTGATTAACAAATAACAAAATTCCCGGAATGTTGACGCATTTCGGGAATTTTTTGTGCAGTTAAGCAGAAAAGGGACCGTTCAAAACCATTTTATCACTATAGCGTACCGCCCTTCCGAGGGAATTTGATTTGTAATTCACCGCAAATCAAAAGTTAACGATACCTATTGGCGTTTGCAGAGTGTTGCAATATGTTGGAAAGTGTCCGAATCAGTAGCAGTAAGGCCGTCAGCCCAGCGGCGTACATAGGCATATATAGCAGATAACGGCTGTCGTGCAGCAAATAAATATAATATGTAGGCGGGAAAATATGGGCTGCAAATCCGATTTTTTTGAAATCAAAGAATACCGGACAAACCGCGCACATTGCAATCACCAGCAGTGGCAGCATAACAGAATAAAGTCGAATGCTGGCCAGTAATTCTTTTAGCAGCAGGCAGAACAGTGCGCAGCAGATGCAGTACAACGCCATACCCAGTAACTCTCGTCCAACGCCACCGGCAAGATCGGTAGCAAACAGGGCAACCAGTACCACCACAGCCAAGTTTAGCAGCGCAATCATCACGCAGGCAAAGGACACGATCGGCCGTTGCGTTTCTTTCACCAGGGCAAATACACCTTTTTTATCGTCCTGCATATATAGCAAAGTAGCGGCTACACCACCCAAACAGATCAATACAGCCAGCAGCCCCCGTACCGGGGCAGTCAGATAGTTGGCTTGTTCGGCGGTGTTGCTGTCCTCATCGGCATTATCAAAGGCAAAGAGATCTCTGTTTATAGCAATCCCGTTGAAGTATTCCATCAGATTATCATCGCTGAACGCTTCCGATCCGGAAACATTTTCTCGGGAGAAACTTAAATACCGAGCGCCGGCGCAGTGCCGGAACAGAGCGGCAGTTAATTTTTCCCGGGATAATCGGGTAAATACAGTCTGCTCCCGCTCAACAACGGAAACGATAGGTTCCCGCACGGAATTTTCCCCGGAATAGTCCCGAATTGTTTCCTGCATATTGGCGGGGAATATCCAGGCAGCATCGGCCTGGCCCTCTTTTACAGCGGCGATAGCGTTTTCGCGGCTATCTGCCTGCGTGAACAGGATCAGAGACTTCTCCTGCAGAAAATTCTCCACAATAGCAGAGGAAACAGGGTCATTGCAGTCTTGCTGTGCCAATACCACTTTCACAAAACCGCTCTCCCGGTTGGCTGCAAAGGTAAGGATCAACACACCAAGGGGAATCAGCGCCAACAGTGCCACAAAAGTGCTTTTTTTATAGAGCCGTTTGCTGAGCATCAGAAACCATTTCAATATCTTCATCTTCCGTTACCTCCTCTGCCCCAGTGTTTTTGTTCGTCGTACCAAAACGGCAACCCCAAAAAACACGCCGCTGAACACAAGAAGTCCTGACAGTCGCAAGATACTCACATCCCCCTGGAAAGCACCTTCCAAAAACTCCCGCGCGATACCGGTGGGCAGAAAACGGGAAATATTTTGCAACGGAAGGGGGAGCGAATACACCGGATAGAAACAACCGGAGATATAACAAAGGCCGATGCAGCAGAAGAAATGAAGCAGCACACTGCTAATCAGATCGCCGGACAACTCAAAGATCATAATATTAAATGCGGCCAGCATAATCAGCACAGGGACGGTTCTCGCGCACAAAGAGACCAAAGTTGTTGCAGAAAAAGGAACCGTCAGATCGCTTCTGCCGGTTATCAGGAACAATAAACCGCCGACGAAAAGCAAGAAGAGGACCAGTAGACCGAAGGCGAGAAGGTGCACCAAAAACTCACAAAGAATTTGTTTGTAGTTAGGGAAACCCCTGGAGATCAAAAGGTCATTCAAAGAATAGTCGCTTTTTACGCAGACGATCACAAAACAAATACCAAACATCATTAACAGGACGACGATCGTACTGCAAATATAATACTGACCGATATCTACGCCGTGGGAAATACCCAATTCTGTTAAGACATACACATCTGCCCGGGAAAAGACCATATCCACATATGCCATACTCAGATCATACATAGATTGTCCCGCAGAAGAGGGCAGATCATTTTTGGTAATCAAATCGTCAACGGCGTATACGCCTTTTTCGCAGGCGATGACAATGTCGGCCACTACTTTTGTTAGTTCGTCCTTCAGTAGAGTAACAACACTTTGCGCGCCGGGGGTGGTAATAAAGGTAACCTGGTCCACATCACCCATTAAGGCCCGGTCAAGAAAGTCATCCGGGAAGATAACAATGGCAGAGATATTACCGGATTGCAACTGTGCTCTTGCCTCATCTTCCGGCAACTCGATCAGTTCCATCGAGAAACGGGTATCATCAAAGGTCCGAAGCGCTGCCATACCTAATTGCGTGAGTTCGTTTTGTGTGTCGCCGCTTAAGGCGATTTTCAGGCGGGCGTGTTTTTCGCTGTTTTTGTTTGCTACGCCTGCAAGGATTACGGAAACGCAAAGTAGCAGGGTAAGCGCCACAGAGCAAACCAGCGGAAAAATCTTCAGATTTCGTTTGAACTGTAAGTATAAGTATCTTTTCATATTATAAACTACGCACCAGAAGTTCTGTTTCACCGGTATATTCAAAGGGGGTGAGCGTGCCATCCTTTAGGATATACCACGCATCGCAAAGGGCAATCTCCATAAGATCGTGGGAGGCAATCAGCACGATGCCGCCGTTTTCTTTGTGTAGGCGGATGTATTCGCTGATTTTCTGCTTGCAGCCGATATCCAGCGCAGCCATAGGTTCATCCAAAATCAATACCGGAGGTGTGTGGGCTACGGCGCAGCCGATGGAAAGCCTCTTTTTCATACCGCCTGACATTTTAGATACCGGTGTTTTCAGAAACGTGTCAATGTCCAGCATTTTCAAGACACCACTTTCCAGTTGCCGCTGCAGTTCTTTTTTGGAATACCATAAAGAAAGATTGTCCTTGGCGGTTAATTCTTCGATCAGTGGTGTGCCTTGGGGGACATACCCCACCAACTGGGATCTTTGCGCAGAATATCGGAAGAGATCCTTTCCGTCAAATAAAAACTCCCCGCTGTCTGCCGGCTGAATGCCTGCAAGAATGGAAAACAGGGTGGATTTGCCGCACCCGTTTCCTCCTAGAATGCCGATGCATTGGCCGCCGCAAACCGACAGATCAATATGTTTTAGGACATGCTTTTTGCCGTATGCTTTGCTGATGCCTCTTATTTCTATTTTCATAATAAAACTCCATATATATGGTTGGCGCCGATCATTACAATCAGCGCCAAACACAATATCCCTGTTTTTACTTGAGATTATCCAATGGACTGCAAGACGCCTTCCAACTGGTCGATCAGATCCTTGGGAAGATCTGTCTTTTTCAAAGCATCCATCAGTTCATCGAAGTCAAAGGATGCCAGCCACTCTTCTGCCTCGTCTGCATCATTTGCGTCAAGAACATCCTTGCCATCCGGCAGGGTAACTTTCTTCGGCTTTTGGGTCTCGGAATTGGTAACAAAACTGATCAGGGGATCGCCCTTACTCATCACGGCAATAGTTGCAGAAGATTTGTTCTTATTGCCGGAACATTCCAGGGAAAGGCCCAGATCCAGGGTTCGGATGACAGACATTGCCTGGGAATCCATATCCATCATTTCCAGAAGCGCATCTGTGGGCTCCAGCAGCAACTTGCCGTTCAAAGTATCCTTGGGTTCTGTATCAAAATCGGATACAGTCAGCGTAAGCAAGGGTGTGCCGCTGATCTTCAAAGTGTACTCCCCGGTTTCCTTACGGCCCTTTTTGGTACCTTCACCGCGAATAACCACACTGTCCGCAATAAACTCTCTGGCAAATTCCTTGCCGTCAGTTACAGTAGCATAAGAGATCTTGTCGCCTTCAATCTCAATTTCCCGGCCGATAATGTTGTGGCGGTTATCAATGTAGTTGGTAATGGAGATCAGTTCCTCATTGTCGTTGTCGGCATCTTCCAGTTCTTCCAGAGCCTCATCAATGCCATCCAGGAATTGTTCATAAACCTCATCTGCGTCGGAAATCATATCCTCATCTTCCAGCACCTTGGCAACATCATTGATATATGTTTTCAGATCCTTGTCATCGCGGGCTTCCTGGAGAATTGCTTCTGCGATATCTGCAGCCATTGCTGCATCAATGGTCATTTCCAGAACCGTAACTTTTTGGGAAATACCGCCCACATCCAATATGTCTGTGGACTTTTCCACGTCGTCGATATTTTCAATGGCAATTGAAAAATACTTGTTCAGCAGCCGGTACAGTTCTGCCTCAGTGGGTAGCGCCTTGGTGAGTTCGCTGTTGGTATAAAGATTACCGGTGGATGGGCCATAGAAATCCCCTATATCCACTTCAAGGTACTGATCACTGAGGTTCAGCAGACCAATAAAGAAAGACTGTGCATCTGCATCAATAAAGAATGCCACATCCAGAAGGGTTTGCTTATCCATTTCCAAGGCAAATTTGTATTCGGCCAAACTGCCCTTCATGTTGAGTTTGCTGTGAATGATCACATCGTTGATCCAATCCAGATCCATATTGGCTCCGGTATAAGCGTCCAGTATATCCAACGCATCGTCGCTGACAATTACCCTTGTAGTATTTTCGGCAGCCCGATCTGTGCCGGTCATTCCGGTGTATGCGCCATAATAATGGGTAATGTCTTCAGAGGCATTTTTGAAAGCCTTTTCTTCCACATATTGCAGATAACCTTCATTGCTGCTGAATGTCTTCATAAAGAAGCCGGCCGTCTGCTCAGCAAAGCAAACCGCAACAATAGCAATTACGGTAACGACTGCAATCACAGGTGCCAATATCTTCCAAATTGTTTTCTTGGGTTTCGCAGGCTTTTCTTCAAAAGATACCTGTGCAAACGGGTCAGAGGACACAGGTTCAGCAACCTCGACCTCAGTAAAATCAGACTCAGTAGATACAGGTGAAGTCTCTACTATCTGAATCTCTTCTGCAGGTTCTGCAGCAAGGGGTTCCGTTGCAGGACTCATAGGGGTTTCTTGCGCGGCGGCCAACTTTTTGCCGCAACTGGGGCAGAAGACAGCCTCATCATTCACAGGGGAACCACAATTAGGACAATACATAGTTTTACGACAGCAAGATTTTTGCTGTATCTCCTTTCTTTTTTCTTTCATTGTATCATGAGAGTATACCGGATGCAACAAGAAAATGAAAAGCCGCCAACCTGAAAGATGGCGATTTTTATTATGCTGTCAATGTTTGCCAAAATTCGGTTTTTTTGGCCATAGCACTTTCCAATGGCCGGAATCTGTGGTACAATACGATAACGAGGTGATACCATGTACAAATATGAGACCCATCTGCACACATTTCCGGTGAGCCGATGCGGAAAGGCCAGTGTGGCGGAAACGCTAGCCCATTATAAAGAAATGGGTTATGACGGCGTGTTCATCACCAACCACTTTTTGGACGGCAATATCAATATTGAGGACTCCAAGCCATACGCGGAGAAAGTGGAATTCTATTTTTCTGACTATGAGCAGGGCGTGGAGATTGGCAAAACCATTGGCATCAAAGTGTTTTGCGGTGTGGAGATCTCCTACCACGGCTCGGATTTCCTGATTTACGGACTGGACAAGGCGTGGTTTTTGGCCCACCCGGAAATTATGGATATGAAATACACCGCCCGGCTTCGTATGATGATGGACTTCGGCGCGCTGATCATTCAGGCTCACCCCTACCGAGAAGCCCATTATATTGACCATATCCGGCTTCTGCCTAGGAGTGTCCACGGCGTGGAAGTGATCAACAGTTGCCAGAGTGATGCGGAAAACGCTATTGCCAAAACCTACGCTCAATATTACGGCCTGCTGGAATTTGCCGGGTCAGATAACCATGCCGCCGGCAACCACAATCACCCGTACTTGGCAGGTGTGTGCTGCGAAGAACCTGTCTTGGATGTGGAAGATTTTATTGCAAAAGTAAAAAACGGTGAAACAGATATTTTCACCGTGGACCGATAGAAAAAGGAGAGAATCAAAATGCTGGAATTTATGCGTTACTTTTTCGGAAAAGGCGAGACGATTGAGTTTGCCAATTTTTCGTTGGCACACTTTCTGCCGATTATTGTTGCTGTTGCTATTATTTTTGTGATCCGCCACTATCGCAACGATCTGCGGAATGTGAAAAATGAGCATATTTTTCGTTACATAATCGCCTTTGTTCTGATCGTCAGTGAAATGTCCTATTTCTGGCGGCTTGTGGGCGTTCCCTCCCTGGAACCTAACCCTGTGGACCATCTTCCCATCACCGTATGCGGCTGGGTGGCCATCTTTGCCAGTTATATGGTCATCGGAAAATCCCAAGGTCTGTTTGATATTTGCTATTTCTGGGCGTTTTCCGGCTCGATTTTTGCCCTGGTTACTCCCACGGTCATATCCTACACAGGACCTACCCGATTCCGTTACTACCAGTTTTGGGCGCAACACCTAGGGATCTATGTGGCGATTTTCTATATGATCTTCGTTCATAAAATGCGTCCCAATAAGAAATCGTTTATCAAACCGTATGCGGCTCTCGTTGTCCTTGCGGTGATCGCATATATTGCCAACAGGCTTCTGGGCCCCGGCGCAAACTACCTGTATATGGCCGAACCCGAGGAGACACCCTCTATACTGGATATTCTGCCTCCCAACTTTGCGTTGCGGGCATTCGTAATGGCAGCGGTTGTTACGATTATGTTCACCTTGGCGTACCTGCCATGGTATCTAAAGGATAGAAAAAAGGCCCGCATTGCCCAGGAGGTATAGAAGATGTTATATACGGCGCAAACCAAGAAGGCTATGAAACTGTGTTTTGATGCCCATAAGGATCAGAAAGACAAAAGCGGCTTGCCCTATGTTTTCCACCCGTTCCATTTGGCAGAGCAGATGGAAACCGAGGATACCACTGTGGTGGCGTTACTCCACGATGTAGTGGAGGATTCGGGTTACACATTTGCGGATATTGAGGAGATGGGCTTCGGTCAGACCGTAGTGGATGCGCTGAAACTGCTGACCCACGGGGATGATGTGGACTATATGGACTATGCACGCTGCATTAAGGACAACCCCATTGCCAAGGCGGTGAAACTGGCAGACCTGCGGCACAATTCCGACATCACCCGATTGGACACCGTGGACGAAAAAGCCCTGAAAAGAAGAGAAAAGTACCTGAAAGCAATGGCCTTGCTGGAAGAATAAATGAGACTGATTCCGCAGCGGGGTCTCTTTGTGCAGCAGGCTATGCCTGCTGCTTTTTTCTGTCCCATTCCTTTTTGACATTGGTCAGCACATGCCGGAAGATACCGGTGAACTGGGAATGGGCGTTATGAAATTCCTCGGGGGAGATTTTGCCTTCATCAAGAAGGCGGCAGAGGTTTTTGGCTTTCTTTTCCATTTTGGAAAACTCCCGATTGATGGGGCCAAGTGCCTTTGCGGCGGTGGGGTCGGAATAATGACTCATAATAGTCCCTCCTACAATATGAAATTTTTGTCAGGAAGGCGCAAAAAAAGCCTATCCTGCGTCTGGACAGAATATCCCTAAGGCATTCTGTTCCATAGCAAAATAGGTTAAAAATTTTGTGGGCTAATCATACTATAGTTTTGGTTTCTTGTCAATAGTTTTTATCAAAATATTTTGTCAGCCAGGAAAAGGAGAAAATTTGCCGTTTTTGACACGATGGCGTTGCCCTGCCACGGAATTTGTGGTATGATAACCGTAATAACGGCAGGGGGTGCTTTATGGGTTATATTGTCAATACGCCTTGCGGCCCGTTGCAGGGCTGCGCCGGCAGCAGGCCGGGAACGGCTGCTTATAAGGGCATCCGCTACGCCACCGCCGGTCGCTGGGAATACCCCACCCGGGTTACCCATTGGGAGGGTGTCTACGATGCCACCCGGTACGGCGCTTGCAGTTACCAGCGCCGGGCCTTCTGCCAAGAGACGGAGCAGAACTTTTATTATAAAGAGTTCCGTAAAGGTGAGACCTATACTTATAGCGAGGACTGTCTGTTTCTGAATATCTTCACCCCGGAAAATGCCGCAGAAGGGGGTCGTTTGCCGGTGCTGGTGTATATCCACGGTGGCGGATATACCGGCGGCTGCGGCCACGAAAAGCATTTTAACGAGCCTGTTTGGCCAACCAAGGGGATCATCGGCGTCACCCTCAATTACCGCTTGGGACCTATGGGTTTTGTGTGTCTGCCCCAACTGCAGGAAGAAGTCGGCTATACCGGCAACTATGGCCTTTATGACCAGATGACCGCCATCCAGTGGGTGAAAGAGAATATTGTAGCCTTCGGCGGTGACCCGGACAATATCACCATTATGGGGCAAAGCGCCGGTGCTACCAGCGTCCAACTCCAATGCTGCAGCCCTTTGACCGACGGCCTGTTCAGTAAGGCCGTGATGTCCAGCGGTGGCGGTATGAGCAAATGGATGTTTGGCAATAAAGAGCGTTCCTGTAAATTCTGGCAGACCGTGATGACCCGTTGTGGCTGTCAGACTTTGGAGCAGTTCCGAAATCTCACGCCAAAGGCGTTATTCGACGCGTGGGAACAGGGCTTGAAAGAAATAAAACATAGCAATTCAGCGGTTTTTCCTGTGACAGATGGGCGTTTTGCCGTGACAGATAGCCAGCCGAAAGATATTCCCTATATGGCCGGCTCTACCAGCGAGGATCTCGCCGCTCCCTTTTTGCAAGTGCTTACCCGCAGATGGATCGCCCGGCGTCCCAAACCCGGTTATACTTGGCTTTTTGACCGGCAACTGCCCGGTGATGACAAGGGCGCATGGCACTCTGCCGACCTGTGGTACTGGTTTGGCACGTTGGAAAACTGCTGGCGTCCGATGGAGCGAAAAGATTATGATTTAAGTGAGCAGATGGTCAGTTACCTCTGCAATTTTGTCCGTACCGGCAACCCCAACAAAGGCGGAGAACTCCCCGCTTGGATCGCTTCCGGCAAATCGCAGAGGCGGGTGCTGATACTGGGCGAAAAACCCACCGCAATGGAAAGACCCAGATTCCTGAAAATGCTGGTTAGGTCGATGAAAAAATAAACCTGCAGACCCATAAAATGGAGACATAGATATGCATATAAACATAGAATTCTTTGATAAAGAGCCCATTGAAAATATCGTTACCTGCCTGAATTTCAAAATGGACAAGGTGATCTTTTTCGGCCAAAAGGACGGTATGACATCGGAGGCCAAAGAGATCACCGAGACAGCACTGAAGGACATTTGCGGTATTACCGATGTTTCCTTCGTGGAATTGAGCATGAAAGATATCGACCGTGTGTTGCAGGTTATCACTACTACGGTGCAGCGGGAGGAAGGGCAGGGCGGCAAATGCTTCTTTGACCTGACCGGCGGTACAGATATGGCGCTGGTGGCTATGGGTATGTATTCGGCTACCCACAATATCCCGATGCACCGCTATGATATTGCCGAGGGAGAATTGAAGATTCTCAACACCAAAGCGCTGCGGGTTGACCAATGCGTGGAATCTCGGCAGATCCCCTTGACTATTGACGATTTGATCCATCTCCATGGCGGTAAAGTGGATTACACCATGCAAAAGGACGCCAAGGATAATCTATCCGACCCGGATGCCCGGAAAGATGTGATGGATATCTGGAAGATCGCAAGTCTGGATATGCGAAAATGGAATGCTTTTTCAGCCGTACTGAAAGCCTCCCGGCTGCCGGGTAATAAGACCGGCACAGAGGAGATCAGCCGTGAGAAACTCGGTAAATCTGTAGGTGGCTCTCGCCCGCTGGCGGATGAACAGGCATTTTTGTATTACCTGAATGCCCTGCAAGTATCCGGTTGCATTGAAAATTTGCGTAAGGATCAGCAGTGGATCAGTTTCCGTTACAGAAGCAATACCGTCCGCGGTTGCCTGCTGGAAGCGGGATGCGTACTGGAACTGCATACCTATTACCAGCGGCTGGAAAGCGGACAGTATGATGACTGTAAGATCGGCACGCACCTGAAATGGGGTCTGAATACTGCAGATGACGGTTATATGGTAGGCAATGAGATCGACGTACTGCTGCTGAAGGGGTATGTACTGACCTTTATTTCTTGTAAAGGCGGCGATGTAGATCAGATGGACCTGTATGAACTGGACACCGTGGCTTCCCGCTTTGGCGGTAAGTACGCCAAAAAGGAATTGGTGACGGCAAATCCTTTGGAAACACACCACGATCAGCGGGCAGAGGAAATGAATATTGCCGTAATCTGTGTTTGATCCGGCTCTATAAAGTGAGGGAATTGCACCCCAAAACCCTTGTAATGGCTTGCAATATGAAAACCGTTGTGGTATAATCGCGGGTAGCGATTTATGGTCAGACTGGCCGATAAAAGAATCCTAAAAGGAGAGATCAGTCGTGTTTGTATTTAGTCAATCGGTGTATGTACTGCTGAATATCTTCCTCATTTTAACCTTAGGTTATATCATCGGAAGAATCGAAATCAAGGGCGTTGGTCTGGGTTCTTCCGCCGTCTTCCTGGTGGCATTGGTGTTTGGACACCTGAGTTCTGCATACCCCAACAGTATGTTCGGCGCAGAGATGCCCAAAGTGGTGCAGAATCTAGGCTTGGTGCTCTTTGTGATCTCCGTTGGTTTGATCGCAGGACCGAAATTCTTCCGGAATCTGAAAGCAAATGCCAAATCCTATGTGCTGCTGGGTCTGGTGATCATCGTATCCGGCGGTTTGACCTGTTTTGCAATTACCAAACTCTCCGGTATGGACGCAGCCCTGTCTGCCGGTCTTCTCTCCGGCGCACTGACCAGCACCCCCGGCTTTGCCGCCGCTAAAGCAGCCGCCGGTGAGGCCAGAGCATCCTTGGTCGCCGTGGGTAACGGTGTTGCCTATCCCTTTGGCGTCATTGGTGTGGTTCTTTTCGTGCAACTGATGCCCAAGATCTTGCGGGCAGATATGGATGCAGAAAGAAAGAAACTGGTTGGCAGTGAAGCCGCTGTGGTTATAGAAAAAGAAAAAACCGGCAAGGCCCTGTTCTCTTTTGAACCCTTTGGCCTTCTGCCTGTGTGCCTGGGCATTTTGGGCGGTATCCTGTTGGGTACTATCACCATTCCTCTGCCCGGCGGCAGTTCCTTTTCCTTGGGCAATACCGGCGGCGCGCTGATCGTTGCGCTGATTCTGGGCCACTTTGGCCGCATTGGCAGACTGGATATGCAAGTTCCCACCACCACCAGCAAACTCTTGCGGGAATTGGGTCTGGTGCTGTTCCTGGCCGGCTCCGGCGTGGAAGGCGGCAAGCAATTTGTGGCGATCTTGAAGGAGCAGGGTCCCATCCTGTTTGTCTACGGTGCGCTGATGACCTTGATCCCCATGCTGATTGGCTACTTCTTTGCAGCAAAGGTGCTGAAACTGTCGCTACTGAATAACCTTGGTTCCATCACCGGTGGTATGACCAGTACCCCTGCACTGGGTACGCTGATCTCCTCTGCCGGAACAGATGATGTTGCAGCGGCCTACGCAGCCACTTATCCCATCGCTCTGGCCGTAGTAATTTTGGTATCCCAACTGATGATCCTTTTAGGATGAATAAAGCAAAAACGAACCGCACCTGTGCAAACAGGTGCGGTTTTGCCTATCGTGTTTAGTCCAGTACGATCTGATTGAACAGTTGCAGGGTATCGTCAAACCGATCTTCTTCCTCGGGGCAACCAAACACGCCGATCAGTAGTTCATAATCGTCCATACGGAACGCAGACAACAGACAACTGCCGGCGGAGGGTGTCTGTCCTGTCTTCAATCCTACGGCGTAGGGACAGTAGTAGGGGGAAGTGGAGTCCACCAAGGCGTTGGTGTTCTTCCATTCGATCTCCTCTCCGTGGAGGGTTACTTTTTCTCTGGCGGTGGCCGCGTACTGCATAATGGTTTCCTCGCCCATGGAGAGTTTGCCCAAGATGGCCAGATCTCCAAAGGTGGTGTAGTGATTACTGTCGTGAATACCGTCGGGATTCACATAGTGGGTGTTCTCCATACCCACATCTTTCGCTTGCTTGTTCATTTCTGCCATAAAGGCCGCTACCGCACTGGAAGCACTGAGCCCGGGATCATTTTTGATGACCCGTCCGGCTTCACAGGCCAGAATATAAGATGCATCGTTACCGCTGGGAAGTAACATAGCCTCCACCAACTGTTCTGCGGTAAGGGTGTCACCCTTTTGGATCTTGGCTACCGATGACCCCCAAGCAACCATATCCAGTTCACTGCCGGCAGTGATGCGGGTTTCCGGCTGCACATACTGCATAGCCACATAGGCGGTGAACAGTTTGGTAATGCTGGCAGGGTAGACCCGGTCAGTCTCCTGCCCGGAGAGGATCAGGAATGTATCTGCCTTGCAGTCGTACACGAAATACTGCTGCCCCAGCAGTTCCCGGTCAGCGGGATAGGTGTTCCAGGTGGGGACGAACATAGTGGCAGATTCCGTAGGGGTTTCCGTGGTCTCGTTGGAAGGCTCGGTCTGATTCTGCACACTGTCCGGAGAAAATGTGGGTTTGGGCAGGGTGAAACATACGATTACGGCAACGATCACCAGCGCGGCGATCACGGCCAATTCTAAATACAGTATCTTTTTCATGGTTTTCCTCTTTTCCGGATGGGTTGTCCTTATTATACATCTTTGGGATCAAAAAAGATAGTGGAAGAATAATTTTTTAGGAACTGGCAAAAATAGGGTAATTCCGATTGACTTTTAGCCGGAGAGTTGCTATATTAAAAAAGTACTATGAGGGAGTAATTCCGGGTAGATTTATCTGCCTGTAGCATTTCGTCAAGCCGGCGTTTAGCCCGGAATGCTTTGCAAGAATGAGACTCATGCACAGCATTTTGGGCTTGTGCATGGGTTTTTGTTTTTTATTATTTATAAGGAGTGTTAGCGGTATGCAGAAGACATACACTATGTCTACCCAGCAGGTTTTGCAGAATCTGGGTGTGGACACCAACGGACTGACCGAGGCGCAAGCCCAGGAGCGTTTGGAAAAATACGGTCCCAACAAACTGAAAGAAGGGGAGAAGCCTACTATTTTGCAGCGGTTTCTGACCCAACTGAAAGACCCGATGCTGATCATTCTGATGATCGCAGCAGCCGTCTCTGCGCTGACCGGTATGCTTTCCGGAGAGAGCGAGTGGGCGGAAGTCATTATTATCATTGCCGTGGTGCTGCTGAACGCCATTCTGGGTGTCATTCAGGAGAGCAAGGCAGAGGCTGCTATAGAAGCCCTGCAGACTATGACGGCGGCCACCTGTAAGGTGATACGGGATGGCAAGCAGATCAATCTTCGTTCCGACGAACTGGTACCCGGCGATATCGTGGTGCTGGAAGCCGGCGACGCTGTACCTGCCGATGGTCGTATTATTGAAAATGCCAGCCTGAAGATCGAAGAGGCTGCCCTCACCGGTGAATCCGTGCCTGTGAACAAACTGATCGACGCCCTGAATCTGCAGGGTGAAAATCAGGACATTCCTCTGGGCGACCGGAAGAATATGTGCTATATGGGCTCTACCGTGGTTTACGGCCGGGGCAAAGCGGTGATCACCGAAACCGGTATGGACACCGAGATGGGTAAAATTGCCGGTGCGCTGGCAAGCGCCCAGGACGAACAGACCCCTTTGCAGAAGAAACTGGACTCTTTGGGTAAGACTTTGTCTTTCCTGGTGTTGGGCATCTGCGTGTTTATCTTCGCATTTAACCTTCTGATGGCCGGTGATTTCCACCTGAACGCCATTCTGGAGACCTTTATGGTTGCTGTTTCCTTGGCGGTTGCCGCTATTCCGGAAGGCCTAGCCACTGTGGTTACCGTGGTGCTTTCCATCGGCGTTACCAAGATGAGTAAGCGCAACGCCGTGATCCGTCGGCTCACTGCCGTGGAGACCTTGGGCTGTACTCAGGTGATCTGTTCCGACAAGACCGGCACCCTGACCCAGAATAAGATGACCGTGGTGGAGCATATGGGTGAAACCAACCTGCTGGCCACCGCTATGGCTCTGTGTTCTGATGCCAACCTGAATGAAGAAAATCAGGCAGAAGGCGAGCCTACCGAATGCGCTTTGGTGAACTTTGCCTACTCCGTTGGCCTGCACAAAGCGGAATTGGAAAATGTAACGCCCCGTGTGGATGAAGCGCCTTTCGACTCCGGCCGCAAGATGATGTCCACCGTGCATAGCGTAGGCGGTAAGTTCGTCCAGTATACCAAGGGTGGCCCCGATGTGGTGCTGGCCCGTTGTACAGCATACTTGGACGGCAATGAAGTGAAACCTATGACCGCGGAAAAACGGGCAGAAATTATGGCCGCCAATAAGGCAATGGCAGATAAAGCCCTCCGTGTGCTGGCGGCTGCCAAGCGGGACTGGGCAGAAAAGCCTGCTGACAATACCCCCGAATTTTTGGAAACCGACCTTTGCTTTGTGGGTCTCACCGGTATGATCGACCCGGTGCGTCCGGAAGTAAAGCCTGCCATTGAGGCCTGTGCCACAGCGGGTATCCGTCCGGTTATGATCACCGGTGACCATAAGGATACCGCCGTGGCAATCGCAAGAGAACTGGGCATTATCGATGATGCCAGTCAGGCCATCACCGGCGCAGAACTGGAATTGATCTCCGACGAAGACTTGCCGGAGGCTGTGAAAAAGTACTCTGTCTACGCCCGTGTGCAGCCGGAGCATAAGACCCGGATCGTCAACGCGTGGAAGTACAATCGGTGCATCACCGCAATGACCGGCGACGGCGTCAACGATGCTCCCTCCATCAAATCCGCCGATATCGGCGTAGGTATGGGTATCACCGGTACGGACGTTACCAAGAATGTGGCAGATATGGTGTTGGCAGACGATAACTTTGCTACCATTGTCTCTGCAGTAGGCGAGGGCCGCCGGATCTATGACAATATCCGGACAGCCATTCAGTTCCTGCTGGCCTCCAATATGAGTGAGGTCTTGGGCGTGTTCGGCGCAACATTGATGGGCTTTGTGCTGCTGAACCCTGTCCACCTGCTGTTTATTAACCTGGTTACCGACTGCTTCCCGGCGCTGGCGCTGGGTATGGAAGAGGCAGAGCCGGATACTATGAACCGTCCCCCCAGAGATTCTAAGGACGGCATCTTCTCCGGCGGCTTGGGCTTTGATGTGATTTATCAAGGTCTGCTGGTTACCGTTATTACCGTCGTGGCTTACCTGATCGGTGCATTTATGGATCCTGCAGTTGGTAGTTTTGCCGCATTGCGGGCAGCCGGTGAATCCGGCCACGGTATGACATGGCATTCCTGACGATGAGTATGTGCGAGATCTTCCACTCCTTCAATCTGCGGTCTCAGCGGAAGTCCATCTTCACACTGAAGACCCAGAATAAGATCCTGTGGGCGGCTATGCTGGGCAGCCTGCTGCTGACCACCTTGGTCATTGAAGTGCCCTTTATCGCCAATGCCTTTGGCTTTACCCCCATCGGCCTTGCGGAGTATGGCATTTCTATTGCGCTGGCCATCCTTGTAATCCCCGTTGTGGAGATCGTGAAACTGATCCAGCGGCAAGTAAGAAAATAATATCCAAAAAGGGCGTGTGTTCTACACGCCCTTTTCAAAAACGGAGGAAAGTATATGACTACGGAGAAACTGATCGCTTTGGCAAAGGAAGCAATGACCCACGCCTATGTACCCTATTCCGGTTATAAGGTAGGCGCGGCGCTGCTGTGTGCCGACGGTACGGTGTACCAGGGGTGCAACATCGAAAATGCCGCCTACGGCCCTACCAACTGCGCAGAGCGTACCGCTATTTTTAAGGCGGTCTACGACGGCCACCGGGATTTTACCGCCATTGCTGTCTGCGGTGGCAAAGACGGTGTGATCACAGGGGCATTTCCCCCTTGCGGTGTTTGCCGGCAGGTAATGCGGGAGTTCTGTCAAGATGATTTCCAAGTCCACCTGGTAGGTCCGGAAGATACCTGTGAGACCCTCACTTTGGCGCAACTGTTGCCGTATAGTTTTCAGGCAAAAAAGCATATGCGGTGAGTTTTGGTAAATATTGACAAAAAATTCAAAATCGGTTGATTTTTTTAGGGAGATATGCGACAATACAATCAGCAAATAAACCACACAATATTTTTATGGAGGAATAATCATGAAAAAGTTATTTGCTTTGTTGCTGGCTGTTCTGATGGTTGTGGGTATGCTCGCAGCCTGCGGCAACAAGACCGGCGGCGACGAGACCCAGCCCAAGGAAGACGAAAAGATCACCAATGCTGACCAGATCGCTGACGAAATGACCAGCGAAGACGGCAAGTATGAAGTTGCTTTCATCACTGACGTTGGCCAGCTGAAGGACAAGTCCTTCAACCAGGGCTCCTACGACGGCGTAAAACTGTACGCTGCCAATAACGGCAAGTCCTACAAGTACTATATGCCCGCCAATGGCGACCAGGCAACCGACGATGACCGTATCAACGCTGTGAAGGCAGCCTGCGATAACGGCGCAAAGGTTGTTGTTGCTGCCGGCTTCATGCAGGAAGGCGCTCTCCGCGCTGCTGCAAAGCAGTACCCCGATGTAAGTTTCATCTTCATTGACGGCTATCCCGTTGTGGAAGATCCCGCTGTGGAAGGCAGCCCTGTTCTGAAGAACATCGCTGGCATCTCCTTCCAGGAAGAGCAGTCCGGCTACCTGGCTGGCTACGCTACCGTTATGGAAGGCTACACCAAGTTGGGCTTCACCGGTGGTGGTGGCGGCACGAACCCCGCTTGCCAGCGCTTCGGTTACGGCTTTGTGCAGGGCGCTGAGGCTGCCGCTGCTGCAAAGGGCGTTAAGGTAGAAGTGAACTACTCCTGGCTCCACGGCGCAACCTTCTCCGCTTCCAGCGAACTGCAGACCATGGCTACCGGTTGGTATCAGAACGGCACTGAAGTTATCTTCTGCTGCGGCGGTTCTATGTTCAACTCTGTTGTTGCTGCTGCCGGCGCTGAAGACGGCAAGGTCGTTGGCGTTGACGTTGACCAGTCCAGCCAGTCTCCCACAGTTATCACCTCCGCTATGAAGGGCCTGTCCGACTCCGTACAGTGGGCACTGGGCAAGTTCTACGAAGGCAAGTTCGCTGAACTGGGCGGCACCAGCACTGCTCTGGGCGCAAAGGACAACGCTGTTGGCCTGCCCGTTGCTACCTGGTCTCTGAAGAACTGGAAGGTCGCTGACTACGAAGCACTGCTGGCTAAGATCGTTGACGGCTCTGTTGAAGTTAAGTCTGACCTGGTTGAGTTCCCCGCAAGCACTACCAACGTAACTGTGAACGAAGTGAAGTAATTCACACAAAATAGAAGAGGAAGACTTCGGTCTTCCTCTTTTTTTGTGTATAAATGGAAAAAAACAGTTGACCAAAAGGGCTTTATCGGTTATACTATCCTAGTATGACCATGTATGGTCAGTCATTATGTTCTGCTGCAACCGTTTCGGTTGTCGAGCTTATGTGATTTCAAGGAGGTGTACAAAAAATGAAGCGTACCTACCAACCCAGCCGTCGCCATCGTTCCAAGGTGCATGGTTTCCGGCAGAGAATGGCTACTTCCAACGGCCGCAAGGTTCTTGCCCGTCGCCGTGCCAAGGGCCGTAAGGTCTTGTCTGCTTAAGCGAAAAATGGTAGCTGAATGATAGCAAGCCACCGCTGAAAAGCAAAATGGGAGTCCGTGCGGGGTGAATGGCTATTCGCCCCGCTCCCTTTTTATTTGGGCAAACTCTCCGAAATGTTCCGCCGCGCTTTAGCGGATCTTTGACCTATCCCTTCGTTTTGAATGCCTTGTAATACACAAAGTATGACTTCGGCATTCAACCTTGGCCTAAGTCAAAATCTCTCGCTAAATCATTGGCGTTCCATTTCCTCGAGTTCGCCTTGTGTTGGGCATCATAAGGACTCTCTAAGGGAGAAATTGTATGAAATTTTCCTGCGCGCTAAAACTGAATCATATTTTCAGGCGCTTGTACGCCACGTCCGGTCAGGCCAATAGTTATTTGGTGCTGTACGCCAGACCCAACCGGACTGCCACCAATCGGGTGGGGATCACCGCCAGTAAAAAACTGGGACACGCTGTGGTCCGGAATCGGGTACGCCGCCGTTTACGGGAAATCTATCGGCTCAATGAAGACCGGTTTCATCCCGGCTGGGACATTGTTGTGGTTGCCAGAAGCCGTTGCGTAAATGCCGACTTCCAAAAACTCACCAAAGCCTACTTGTCCCTGGCGGAGAAAGCGGGGGTGCTGAAGCCCCAATGACGCGTATTTTACTGAAAATGATCGGATTCTATCAGCGCCACATCTCTCCCTACCGCGCTGCTTGCTGTCGTTTTACCCCTACCTGTTCTGCTTACGCAATGGAAGCCATTCAAAAATACGGGGTGTTCAAAGGCGGTTTCTTGGCCGTTAAGCGCATTCTGCGCTGCAATCCCTTTTACAAAGGCGATCCTTATGACCCCGTTCCCTAAGGAGGAATATCCATGATTCTAGCATTTCGGTTAGCAGATATTATCCAGGTGCCTTTTGGCTATTTGCTTTCCTGGCTGTATCAACTGACCAACAACTATGGCTGGGCTTTGATCATCTTTGCCATCGTTTTGAAGTTTGTCTTGCTGCCGGCAACTGCCAAGGGCAAGAAGAGCACTATGAAAATGTCCCGGATGACGCCCAAACTGCAGGCTTTGCAGAAGAAGTATGCCGGCGACCAACAGAAACTCAACGAAGCCACTCAGGCGCTCTATAGGGAAGAGGGCGTTTCTATGGGCGGTGGCTGCCTGTGGAGTCTGGTTCCCTTGCTGGTTCTGCTGCCTCTGTATGCAGTTGTGCGCCAGCCTATCACCTATATGTTCCGGGAAAGCGCAGAGACAGCAGCCGAGATCGTGTCTGTGATCAAGACCGCAATGCCCGAAGCATTCGGAAAAAATGAGTACTACCATCAAATGATCGCTGCGCCCCTGATTCCTCAGTTTGCAGAGCAACTGAAGGGGATCGTTTCCAACCCTGCCACCTTGGAAGGTTTGAACTTTGGCTTCCTGGGCGTGGATTTGGGTGCTATTCCCACATTCAATGTGTTCAAGTGGGAAGTTTGGAATTGGGCAAATATCGGCCTGTTCTTACTTCCGGTGCTTTCTGCCGGTGGACAGGTGGTAAGTATGCTCATCTCTCAGAGAATGAATAATTCTTTGGTGACCGACGAAAAGGGTTTGCAGGACAAGGAGACTGCCAAGAGGTCCCAGTCCAATCAAACCGGCAAGACTATGCTGTATATGATGCCGCTGATGTCCCTGTGGATCGGTTTCACCGTACCTGGCGCATTGAGCCTGTACTGGCTGGTCCAAGGCCTTGTGTCTACGGTTATGGATGTGTACCTGACCAAAAAGTACCGCAAGATCTATGACGCAGAAGATGCAGAGCGCTTGGCAAAGGCCATGGAAGAGGAAGCCATTGAGGCGGAGAAAGAGCGCCTGCGTGCAGAGCGCCGCGCTGCCAATCCCGATGGCATCACCACCAATACCAGCAAGAAGAAATTACAGCAGCAACAACAACGGGAGCAGGAGGCTGCCAAAGCCGCTGCTGCCAGGGAGTATGCCGCGAAGAAGGGTATCGTAGTAGAGGAAGAGGAAAAACCCAGTGTGATGTCCGGAATTCCCAGCCGTCCTTACTGCAAGGGCCGCAATTACGATCCCAACCGGTACGCTTCCAACAATACGGAGGAATAATAATGGAAAAAACCATCGTTACAACGGGCAAGACCATCGATGAAGCCATCGAAAATGCCCTTTCCCAGTTGGGGCTGGACAGAGACAATGTCTCCGTTCAGGTGTTGGCGCAGGCCAAAAGTGGCTTTTTGGGCATCGGCGCTACCCCTGCCAAGGTTGAGGTAACCTATGAAGCACCCGATCCCGCCCCCAAGGTGGCTCTGTCCTCGGCTTCCCGTTCCAAGCCCAAGGCCAAGCCTATTCCCAAGGCAGAAGAGCCTAAGGTAGAAGCACCCAAGGCTGCCCCCAAAGCAGAACCTGTGAAGACAGAACCCCCCAAGGAGCGGAAACCCAAGGCTCCCAAGGTGGAAACACCTGTTGCTCCCAAGGAATACGCCCCTGCAGCACCCGGCTCCGTTGAGGAGAAAATTGAGGTGTTCCTGAAGGGACTGTTGGAGCATATGGGCTCTGCCGCTGTTCCCCACGCCTGGGCCGCAGATGAGAACACCTATATCGTAGATTTGACAGGCGAAGATCTGGGTTACCTGATCGGCCGCCGGGGCGACACTCTGGATGCCCTGCAGCATTTGGCCAACTATACCATCAACCGTGGCATTGACGGCCATATCCGCATCAATGTAGACGCCGAGTGCTACCGTCAAAAGCGGGAAGATTCCCTGCGCCGTTACGCACAGAAAAAGGCCCAGCAGGTGCTGAAAGCGCATCGCCGTACCACCTTGGAGCCTATGAACGCCTATGAGCGCCATGTGATCCACGCTACCTTGCAGGATACCGACCGTATCACCACCTATTCTATTGGCACCGAGCCGAACCGCCGGGTGGTCATCGAATACGTTCGCTAAAAAACAATAGAAGTGTCATTGCGAACCGGTGGAAACACCGGTGTGGCAATCTCCACCTCAAACAAAAAACCGGAAGCATTACGCTTCCGGTTTTTTCTCTGCATTTAAGGGGTCTATTACGATGTCCGGGTAGGGGTTGACAATAACCGTCCTGTGGGAATGGTAAATCACCATGCCTGGCTTTCTGTCCGGGGTCTTTTTCACCAGTTTCACCGGCACAACATCCACGGGAATGTTCTGTCCACCGGTGGTTTCTGCGTAGTAAGCAGCCAACTGCGCGGCCTGGGTGATGGTATCGTCGGGAGGAGTCACACCGGCGCAGGAGATGATCACGTGGCTGCCATGGACCTTGCTGGCGTGGAGCCAAATGTCGTCCTTACGAGCCAACTTAAAGGTCAGTTCGTCGTTCTGCCGATTGTTCCGACCCACATAAATGGGATACCCGTCGGTGGATTCAAACCGCATAGGAACCAGTTTGGCCGTCTTGATCTTCCGCTTGCCGGAATCCTGTTTCAGATATCCGCCGGTTTGCAGTTCCTGCCGAATTTCTTCCAGTTCCGCCTCTGTCTCAGCCCGGTTTAGTTCCTCCAGCACACTCTGCAGGTAGATAAGTTCCTGCTGACCCAATTCGATCTGCCGGGTCAGTTCCTTTTCTGCCGTTTTCATACGGGCGTAGTCCTTGTAGTATTTCGCCGCATTCTGCTGGGGAGAGAGAATGGGGGAGAGGGGTACTTCAATTTCGGCCATATTTTCGTCGTAAAAATCCTGTACCCGCACCTTGGTTTGTCCCTTTTGAATCAGGTGTAAATTGGCGGTGAGAATGTCGCCTAACTGCCGCAGCCGTTCCCGGTCCAAACTCTCCATCCGTTCTTTTTCCTGAATGGCCAGTTTTCGCATCAAGCGGGTGACCAGATTCTGTACTGCCTTTCGCACAGACTGACTTTTCTGCCGCATAGCATCTTTCCGATCCCGGACGGTGTAAAACATATCCAGTAGTTCCCCAAAGGAATCCGCGCGGCTGCAAGATCCGTATTGATATATGGGGCAAAAAGCAAACTGCTTCGGTGTGCCGTCGGTTGTAGTGTACAAATAGGGGGTGGGATTTTGCAAGTTTTCCCGGAAGAAAAGGTGCAGTTTTTCTGTCACACCGGGAATGTCCATATTCTCAATTCTAGTATCCACATCTCCTGCGGCAAACAGCGCCGCCTCCCGGCAAACCAAAGGAGACAGACCGCCAAAGGTGTCCATCAGCCGGTCAGAGAGCAAGTCTGCCCCCACAGAAGTAAGGACAGATGCAAAATCCACGCATTCTGCCGGGTTTTCCTTTGTAATGGGGGAGGGGTCTTGATAATACATACCCGGCAACGCCGGCCGCTTGGAAGTTTCGTCCAATCCAATCCGCCGCAGACAGTCAATGATTCGCCCATCCGGGCCTAACAGGTACAGATTGCAGGTGCGACCCATCAGTTCCGCCACCAGTTTTTTCTGCACAGGGTCGCCCATTTCGTCAATGCAGTCAAAGGTAAAGGTGGCGCACCGCTCCATGGGGATTTGGGAAATGCCGGCAAGTCTTGCGCCGCTTAAATGCTTCCGTAGCAGCATACAGAACATAGGCGGTTCTGCAGGATTTTCCGGACTGGCGGCAGTCAGGTGCAGACGGGGGGCAGTGGGATTTATGGCGAACAGTAATTTCTGCCGAGAATCCGCACATTTCAGGTGCAAAATTACAGTATCCCGCCCGGGCTGATGGATCTTCTCCACCCGACCGCCCATCACTTTTTCCCGGGCTTCGTCCAGCACCGCAGATAAGAAAAACGCGTCAAAGGCCATTTAGTTGTCCTCTTTCATCATAATCGCAAACAGTTCCTGCAACCGCTCTGTGCGCCCCAAAAGGTACAGCGCCCCAAACAGCGCCTCCAGCCCCGTGGCCTTGGCGTACTCCGCCTTGCTGGCAGATTTGGGAGCATCGTGGGTGTGAGCGTTCTTGCCCCGCCGGAAGTATCCCATCTCCTCTTCCGTCAGCAGGGGTTTGATTTTGTCGGCAAACCCGGCTTGTGTGGAGGCCTTCACCAAAGCGATAGACTTTTTGTGAAGATTTTGCACCGTATGATTGCCGGATTGGCACAAATATGCTCTGCACATCAGTTCGTACACCCCGTCTCCCAAATGGGCAAGTCCCAAGTTGGACATAGCGTTGACCTGCTGGGCAGTAAAATCCATCTGAAAATAATTTTCCAAAATATACCTCTTCCTAAAAACAAGTTTTCCTCACAGATAGGCCCATTATACTATATAAAAACCGCTTTCGCAACCGATTTGACGATCCTGATGTGCATAAAAATATGCCCCGACAGTATCTGTCGGGGCATATATCTTTGCTTATTTTGCAGTGGAGGTGGAACGCAAGGTGACATCGTGATAGCCGCCTTCCACAATAGAGACGGAGGAGACCAAGGTGAGTTTTGCGTTCTCCTGCAGGGCAGGAATGGTCAGTTCACCGCAGTTGCACATGGTGGACTTAACCTTATACAGGCTGGCTTCCACATTGTCGTGGAGACTGCCAGCGTAGGTAACATAGGAGTCAACACCCTCTTCAAAGGTGAGTTTGGTGTTGCCGCCCAAGTCGTACCGCTGCCAGTTCCGGGCGCGGTTGGAGCCTTCGCCCCAGTACTCCTTCATATAAGAGCCGTTTACCAGCACTTTGGGAGTGGGGGATTCGTCAAATCGGGCAAAGTACCGGCCCAACATCAGGAAATCAGCGCCCATAGCCAGCGCCAGGGTCATATGATAGTCGTGGACGATACCACCGTCGGAACAGATGGGCACATAGATGCCGGTCTCCTTGAAATATTCATCACGGGCGGCAGCCACTTCGATCAGCGCAGTTGCCTGACCGCGGCCGATGCCCTTGGTCTCACAGGTGATGCAGATAGAACCGCCGCCGATGCCGACTTTTACAAAGTCAGCGCCAGCCTTTGCCAGGAACAGGAAACCGTCTCTGTCTACCACATTGCCTGCGCCGATCTTCACATCGTCGCCATAGTGATCACGAACCCACTTGATGGTATTGGCCTGCCAGCAGGAGTAACCCTCGGAGGAGTCGATGCACAGACAGTCAGCGCCGGCTTCCAGCAGAGCAGGAACACGCTGGGCATAGTCCCGGGTGTTGATACCTGCGCCCACCAAATACCGCTTTTTGGCGTCCAACAGTTCCATAGGATTGGCTTTGTGGGAGGCGTAGTCCTTCCGGAATACGAAATACATCAGGTGATCGTTGTCGTCCACAATGGGCAGGGAGTTGAGTTTGTGCTCCCAAATGATGTCGTTGGCTTCCTTCAAAGTGGTAGCGGCGGGAGCAACCACCATTTTCTCTCTGGGGGTCATAAAGGTGGAAACCTTCTCGCTTCCGTCCATACGGGATACTCGGTAGTCTCTGCCGGTAACGATACCCAGCAGTTTGCCGGTGGCAGTGCCGTCATCGGTAATGGCAACGGTGGAGAAGCCATTCTTTTCCTTCAGCGCCAGCACATCGGCCAAAGTGGCATCGGGCGTCAGATTGGAGGCAGACACTACAAAACCGGCCTTGTAGCCTTTGACCTTGGCTACCATAGCGGCTTGGGATTCGATGGACTGAGAGCCAAAAATGAAACTCAGACCGCCCTCCTTTGCCAAAGCAATGGCCAGCGTGTCGTTGGACACAGACTGCATAATGGCAGATGTCATAGGAATGTTCAGAGAGATCGCCGGTTCTTCCACGCCCTTACGGTACTTGGTCAGCGGCGTACGCAGAGATACATTGCTGGGAATGCATTCCTCAGAAGTGTAGCCGGGAACCAGCAAATATTCACTGAAAGTGTGACTGGGTTCGGAATAGTAATGTGCCATAATAATACCTCCAAAAGTATAGATAAGCAAAAATCAGTTCTGTCCTGCGTCCATATATTCTTTTTCCGGGTTGCCGTGGCTGTCCAGACGGCTGAAGTTGCCAAGGACAGCGTCCACCCGGCTGATGGAAACGAAGCAGTTGGGGAATTGGGAAATAATGGTTTTCAATTCTGCCACTTGGGTCTTGTTGATGATGCAAACCAGAACATTGGTCTCCTTGCCTTGATATACACCCTTTGCCGGGAGCATAGTCATAGGATGGTGCAACCGATCCAAAATGGCTTTGGAAACATCCTCGGGATGTTGGGTGATGATCTCACACCGCACGGCCCGCTGATAACTCTGTGTCATCTGATCCCGGACAAATGTGCCGGCGTAGTTGTAAATGATGCTCAGCAGGACCGGCTCGATCTTAAAGCCGTATACGAAGTAGGCGGAAAGCGCAACCAAAGTGTTCAGAGTGAAAGTGAACCAATAGAAGTTGGTTTGCGGACGGAATTTCTGCACCAACAGAGCCACATACTCCATACCGGCGCCGCAAGCGCCTACCTTCTGCATCAGGAAGACACCGAATCCCACAGCCAAACCGGCTACGATGGGTCCTAAGATCTTGCTGGTGCCGTTATCGGTCATATATTTAAGAGCGGAGAGATCGACGCTCTCCAATAGAATTGTAAAAACAGAAAACGCTGCCACATACACAAAGGTGCGGATCGCTTTGGCTTTTCCCACCAAAAAGTACACCGCAATGGCCAAAGGCAGGTTCGCCAGAATATACAGATAACCTAAATTAAAGTGGAAAAGGTACTGTACCATCGTGCAGATACCGTTCAGTCCGGAGGGAGCAAATTCGTTGGGGAAAACGAAAATATGAAATATCACCGCAAAGACAAAAGAAATTATGACGATCGACGCATAACTGAGGATTTTCTTGGTCATAAAATCAAACTCCAAAACATAAAATTATGTTATTGTATATGATACCACACTCTTTCTCTGCGGTCAAGCATTTGCGCCTACGGGAAACGCCAATATTTTTCGTAAAATTTTACCAACTTTGTTGCAATTTTTTTGGTTATATGGTATAGTGCTGGATTGGAGAAAGATTTTATTTAAGATGAGGAGAAAGTTCTATGGCAAACAAAGAAAAGATTCGCAATATTGCCATTATTGCCCACGTAGACCACGGCAAGACCACGCTGGTAGACGAACTGCTGAAGCAGGGCGGTATTTACCGGGAAAATCAGGCTACCCAGGACCGGGTCATGGACTCCGGTGATTTGGAGCGGGAGCGTGGCATTACCATTTTGGCGAAGAACACTTCCGTACAGTATAAGGATTATAAGATCAACATTGTGGATACTCCCGGCCACGCCGATTTTGGCGGCGAGGTGGAGCGAATCCTGAAAATGGTTAACGGCGTTATCCTGCTGGTAGACGCCGCAGAAGGTCCGATGCCCCAGACCCGCTTCG